>JBEKKP010000032.1:0-29181 GCA_050010655.1 Candidatus Dormibacteria bacterium | reverse complement strand
ACCAGTCGAGCGCCACCGAGGGAGCCGGATGAATCTGCGGGAAGTCCAGAAGCCGCTCAAGGATCACTACCGGGAGGATCCGGCTTCATCGCGGATCACGCTCGTCGCGCGCGGCGGTCAAGGCGACGCGCCGATCTCCTGCTCCGTTGACCTCGGCCGCGCGATCTACGCGGCCCAGGCGCACGCCGGAGTCGGCGGTGCCGGGACCGGCGCCTGTTCGGGGGATCTGCTCCTCGGCGCGCTCGCCGCGTGCGCGCAGATCACGTGCCAGATGGTTGCCGCCTCGATGGAGCTCCCGGTCGACGAGATCGGGGTCACGGTTGACGGCGATCTCGACCTGAGTGGAACGCTCGGCCTGTCCCGCGATGTGCAGGTGGGATTCGAAGCCATCCGGCTTCGCTTCGAGATCGTGGCCCCGGCCGCGAGCCAGGAGCAGATCGATTCCCTCATCGAGAAGACGGAGCGCTTTTGCGTGGTCCTGCAGACACTCAGGGCAGCGCCCACAATCGAGACGAGCGTAGTACTGGGAGTGTCAGGCACCAGCCCGGCACTCGCCTGACCGGAACCTGATCGCGAGGAGGAACGATGCCGAGATACCTGATCGAGCGACGGTTCGAGATACGAGAGGACGAGATGCCCGATATCGGGCGGCGGTCGCGACAGATCGTGGAAGAGTCATTCCCGGAGATCACGTGGGAATACAGCCACGTCACCGTCGATGAGAAGGGTGGCGTCAAGACGTTCTGTGTCTACGGCGCGCCCACCGAGGACATGGTCCGCGAGCACGCGAAGCAACTGGGGTTCCACGAGATCCTCGCGCTCTACGAGATCGCGGGAGAGGTCACGCCCGCAGACTTCCCGCCGCTCTGACCGCCCGCTATCCCTCCGCTGGAGCGGCGTCGCTGCCGCGCTGGAGATGGCGTGCGTCGGCGGCGTGGCTGGCCGCGACGAGCGCGAGCGTGCGAAGTCGCGCAACGCTGTCGCGCTGCGCCGTGTCGGCCGCAGGAATGAGTTCGAGCGCCTCGCGGTAAAGCGCGGCGGCTTCCTCCTTCGCCCACCCGCGTCCCGCGGCGTCCGCGGCGGCGAGCAAGTATGTGAGCGCACGCGCGTCCCAACCGGCCTCACGCCAGTGCGCTGCCAGGGCTGTCGCGGTCGCGCCGGCACCCGCTGTCGCGGCCTCGAGAAACTCCGCCACGGCGGCATGGCGCTCACTGCGCGTCGCCCGCGGCACCGTCGCGTATGCCACCTCGCGGATGAGCACGTGCTTGAAGGTGAACTGCTCGTCGCCCTCGATCCATGACGACGATTCGCGCCGAATCAGGTCGTGCGCCTCGAGGGAATCCAGCGCTTCCGGAAGGTCGTCGATGTGTTCCATGCGCTCGAGCGCTCCGCTCCAGAACACCTTGCCGACGACGGCCGCGGCAAGCAACAGCCGGCGTTCCGTGACGGGGAGGGCGTCGATGCGTGCCGAGACGAGTTCGCGGATGGTGGTCGGCAGATGCTGGCCGGCCACGAGCGGGATCTCTGCCACCGATGCCGCGAGTTCCTCGATAAACAGCGGGTTGCCCTCCGCCGTCTCGGCGACGTGTCTGGCATCCTCGCCGTCAACACCGGTGCGGAGCAGCCCAGCCGCAAGCTGCCGCGAGTCCTCGATGCCGAGTGCCTCGAGCGAAAGCGCCGAGTACGTCGACAGCCCACCGCCCCAGCCGGGATGCGCGAGCAGCAGGTCGGGGCGCGCGAGCGCCAGGAGCATCACCGGCGCGTGCCGCACACGCGAGGCGAGCACTTCGAGCAGGTCGTACGTGCCGTTGTCAGCCCAGTGCAGGTCCTCGAACACGAACACGGTTGGACGGTCCCGCGACACCAGTTCGACGAACTGACGGGCCGCAAAGAAGAGCACCTGTCGATCGCCGACCTCGTGCTCGTGGCCGAGACCGATGAAGAGCGCAAGGTGCGATGCGAGTTGATCCGTTGCCTCACCGAGGTGCAGCGACTCGAGCGCGGTACGGAGTTTCTCGCGCGCGGCATCGACGTCATCGCTCGCGAAAATGCCCGCGAATTGTTTGACGTGCTGGGTGAACGGGCCGTGCAGCGTTTTCTCACCGTAGGGAAGGGACCGGCCGCGAAAAATCTGCACGCCCGTCTGCTCGAGCTCGGCCGAGAACTCCGATGCGAGCCGCGTCTTGCCGACTCCAGCATCGCCGAAGACCGTCATCAAGTGCGGACGTTGCTCCGCGACCACACCCTCGAAAACCCTTTGCAGGATTGCGGTTTCGCGCACCCGGCCCACCATCGGCACCGTCGCGACACTGCGCTCACCGGGCGCAGTGGTTGTCCCCAGCGCAAGCCATCCCCGCACCGGCGTGGATTTTCCCTTCACGGTCATGGGATCGACTTCGCGGTACTCGACAATCGACCGCGTTGCGCGGAAGGTCGCCTCGCCAACCAGGATGCCGTCGGTCGGCGCTTCGTTCTGCAGGCGCGACGCGGTGTTGATGACGTCGCCCGCAACCATCCCCTCCCCCAGGTCCGGCCGCGCCCCGAGTGACACGATCGCCTCACCGGTGTTGACGGCAATGCGCACCTGCAAATCGAGGCGCTCGTCGGTCGCGTTCATCTGCGCGATGGCAGCACGCACGCTCAGCGCTGCGCGCACCGCGCGCTCGGGGTCATCGCCATGCGCGACCGGTGCCCCGAACACACCCACGACCGCGTCGCCGATGAATTTCTCGACCGTCCCACCGTAGGCCTCGATCTCGGAACGCAGGCGTGCGTAATACGGCGTGAGAATTGCGCGCACGTCCTCCGGATCGAGCTGGTCGGAACGTGCGGTGAAACCGGCCAGATCCACAAAGAGGACCGTGACGATCTTCCGCTCCTCGCTGCTCTCCGCAACGTCGAGCTGAGCCCCACAGCCACTGCAGAAGCGGGCACCGGCCGTAGTGACGTGGCCGCAGCGGGTGCACGTTTCCATTCGGAGCAGCCTACGACCCGC
The DNA here is from genome assembly GCA_050010655.1 of Candidatus Dormibacteria bacterium. Classification (GTDB taxonomy): domain Bacteria; phylum Chloroflexota; class Dormibacteria; order Aeolococcales; family Aeolococcaceae; genus Palsa-851. Next base: position 26,186 of record JBEKKP010000032.1, on the reverse strand, counting down.
GGTGCCGGCTGCGGAGCCTACGCCGCGGAACCTCGGCTCCAGCCTGCAAACGCTGTCGCGAGTCCGTCGACGAGCCGGTCAAAACTTCTGTCGATGTCGACCGGCATCCCGAAACCGCCTCCTGCCTCGAGGGTCACAAATCCGTGGAGCGCCGCGCGCAAGCCACGAATCGCGTCCACGGCGTCGTTGTCGCGCAGCTCGTAGCCGGCCATGACGTCAAACGCCACCTGCACCAACGCCGCGCTGGCGATCTCGTCGTCGAGATCACCAAGGACAGGGGCGCGCTGCGCCGCGGAGTATCGCCCCGGGTATTGGTGCGCCCAGGCGCGATATGCCCGCGCCATCGCGGTGATGGCCTCGCCTCGCGCGCGACCGACTGCCGCACGGCCGAGCACTCCCGCGAGCTCCTGCTTGGCGCGTAACGCGATGCTGCGCCGGAGCCCATCGATGCCGGCGATGTGCTTGTACAGCGATGGCTGGCGGACACCGAGGTGCTCCGCCAGCGCTGCGAGGGTGAGGTTCGCCAGGCCGACCTCGTCGGCAATCCGCTCACCCTCCTCGACGACCCGCGTCTCAGTGAGCCCCGCTCTAGGCATCGATACCGAGACCGCGGACGAACGCGATCACCGCTTCGTTGGTCGTCTCCGCCTGTTGCGACTGAGGGTAATGCCCGGCCTCCGGCACGATCACGGCGGACCCGTGCAGCGTCGCGGCGATCCAGTCCGCCTCGGCCTTCGGATCGGGAAAGTCGGGGTCGCCGGCGCCCATGATCACCAGCGTCGGCGCCTTGACCTCTCCGAGCCGAGCCTCGGCCACGTCGTGGTCGGTGTGCGTCGTGCGCGAGAACGCCTTGGCATGTCCCGGGCGGTGCAGGGCCGCAACCACCTGATCGCGGTACGCGGCGAAGTCATCAGGCTTCCGTCCCGCATAGAGCTTCGGGAGGTATGACTTCCACATCGCCGGCGCCCAAAGCGGTGCCATCGCGACCCGGAACAGCACACGCTGGATGGCGCTCGTGCTGCCATTGCGCACGAAGGGTCCGACCAGCACGAGGCCGCGCACCAGATCGGGATGTTCGGCAGCCGCGATGACCGCAGCGCCCGCGGCCATCGAGTTCCCGACGATGACTGCCGGTCCGCCGAGCTCCGCAATCAGCGAGGCGATGTCCGCCGCCGTCTCCGCATCACCGTAGGTCGCGAACGACGCGTCGCTGTCGCCGTGGCCGCGCAGGTCCATTGCCGCCACCCGGAAGCCCGCGTCCCGCAGCGCCGGGGCCAGGAATCGATACGTGGCCCGGAGATCGCCCATGCCAGGAACGAGGACGACGAGCGGGCCAGTGCCGTCGACGTCGTATGCGATCCGTCCTTCGGGACTGGTGAGATAGCGCGTGTCCGTGCTGCGGGCGGCGTCTGTTTCCATGATGGCTACTCTAGATAGCTAATTAGCTAATGTCAATAGCCATGACGCGGCCACATGACACCGCTGCGGAAGTGTCCTGCGCCGGCGGGTACGTCCTCTGCGCTTCGTGAGCCCGAGCATACTGTCGGCACGTGGTCGCCACCAGGTGGCCCAGCGACTGAGGAGCTTCCACCATGGGGTTTCTGACGCACAAGACGGATGTCTCGGACGATCTGCTTCAGAACGGCATCCGCGGCAAGGCAACCGTCGAGCAGGCGGACATGGAAGGCGGCATGTCGTATTCGGGCTACATGAGCACGCAGAAACAGGAAGGGCTGCTCACCGGTGACCTGACGATGACCAAATACAAGCTCCGTCTTCATGTGGAACTGCCCGATCGCGAGCCGTACGAGGCGACGGTGAAGCTGCCGGTTCCCGGCCCGAAGATCCGGTACATGACGGGCGGCAGCGTCTGCGAAGTCCTCGTCGATCCGAAGAAGGCGGACCACCTTGCCATCGACTGGAACGGCACGTTTCAGCAGGGCACCGTCGAGCAGATGGCCGCTGCGAATCCCATGATCGCGGCTGCCTTGAAGGGCGCGGGTGTGGACGTCGCCGCAGTGACCCGGATGCAGGAGGCGGCGATGGCCCAGGGTCAAATGCCGAGCAACGTGATCATCGGCGGCCGGATGATGGGCGCATCAGCGATGGCTGCCAAGCCCGATCCGCTCGATCAGTTGAAGAAGGTCGCCGAACTGCACGCCGCGGGCGTCCTCACGGACGAGGAGTTCGCGACCGAGAAAGCCAAGCTGCTGAACAGCTGATCAGGACGGCGGCGTAGGCCGCGACCGTAGCTGCGAAAAATGCCGGCGGAAAGCCGTTGTGTTGCGCGAGGGCACCAGCAACCGCATTGCCTGCTGCGGTCCCACTGCCGCCCGCGGTGGACATCCATCCGAATGCCTCGGCGCCACGGGACCCACCATGGCGATCGATGAGCAGCGACGTCGTCGCGAACGCCGGGTTCAGCGCGAGACCGCCCACCGCCAGCAGTAGCCCGACGGCCGCGAGTGGGAGCACGGCGAGGAGCGCCGTGGTCGCGACAGCAAGCAGCGCCAGGAGGAGGATCAAGCGAGTGGCCGGGTCTGCTTTCCAGCGGATGGCCCCGTAGAGCACCGCTCCGCTGATCCCGCCCACGGAGACCGCCGCGATCAGGACACCGCCGATCGCCGGGAGACCGCGGGCGATGGCCAGAGATGGCGCCGCGACCTGGAAGACGCCGAGCATCGAGCCCAGCAGAAAGGCGACGGCCAGCACCGCGGGAAGGGACGTCGCTCGGCCGCTACCCGTGTGCGCCGGCGCTTTGTGGACTGTCGCCTCACTCGTGCCCAGCGCGGCGAATCCGACCGTCGCCACGCCGCTGATGATCGCGGCCGTGATCAGCCCCACCCCAGCCCCGAACCCGAGCAAAGCCGCGATGAGCAGCGGGCCGGTCACCAGCGCGATCTCCTGCGTGAGGTAGACGAGGCTGAAGGCTGCCGTGCGTTCATTCGCCGGCACGTGCCGGCCCCACTCCACGCGCATCGCGACGGAGACCGGCGGAAGCGCCAGCCCTGCGACAGCGCTCAACGGCACCATGGCCCAGACCGCGCCACCCGCCCACGCCACCAGGACCACGCCGGCAAGCGCGACTGCATGGACCGGTCCACAGGCGAGCATCACGATCCGCGTGCCGTGCCGGTCGATCAGCCGACCCTGAATCGGCCGAGCGACAGCGGCTCCCAGCCAGAGTGCAGCGCTCACGGCACCGGCCGAGATCAGTGAGCCGGTGGCTTTGTGCACCACGAGGACGAGGCCAACCGGCGCAGCGCCCTGGGTGAGTTCCGCCAGCAAGCCCAGCACGGCCTGGCTGCCCACATGCGGCACGCGGAGCAGCGCGGCGTAGCTCCCGCCGGTGCGTGCCGGCGGGTCCTGTCCGGGTGCCTGCGAGCGTTGGGACACGTCAGGACAATTCCTGCGCGATCTCCCAGATGTGCCCGCTCGGGTCGGCGAACGCAGCCGTGCGGATCCCCCAGGGCCGGTTCATCGGACCGTTCAGGGGCGCGATGCCACGCTCCTGCAACGTCGCGCAGACCGCATCCACGTCACTGACATGGATCGTGAATTGCGAACGCGCGCCCGCACCACTGGACCCGACGGTCGCGGGCGCGATGAGCGCGTCTGCCTCCGCACTATCCAGCAAATTGATGAGCACACTGCCGAACTGGAACACCGCCGAGTTCACGTCCTCGTAGTACACGGGCAAGCCGAAAGCGTTCTGGTAGAACTGCTTCGCCGCGCCGAGATCGTCGACGAACAACGTGACCGCACCGATGTCCTTCGGTTGCTCGGACCACTGGCTCATCTCCTGACTCCCTCTGGCAGTTCGACGCTGGCGGCCGCAGGGCGACACTCTAAGGGCAATCGAGGCATTCCGCGTCGGCGTCTCGCGGTGAGCACAGCGGGATCCGTGTCAGACGCTGTAGCCGCGCATCACGCTGTCGACGATCTGCTCGGCGAACGCGAGGTCGAGCACGCCTCCGAACATCAGGCGGAAATACACGGGCCCGACGAGCAGCTCGGTGGCGACGGCGACGTCCACGTCCTGACGGAGATCGCCGCGCGCGATCCCTCGCTCGACCACCCGGGCGACCTCGGTGCGCCGCGCCTCGACAACGGTCGCGCGAAACGGGTCGCCGATTGTCGGGTTGCTCGCGATCTGCGAAAGCATCGCCTTGATGACCGGTCCGAAGTCGGTCTCGGTCACCGCCCGCATCGGGTTGGTCACCACCGCGAGCAGTTCGTCGTGCGTGTTGTCCGTATCGGCGACGGCGATGTGCGGCGCCGCGAGCTGGCTGAGCAGATCCTGCGCGAGCGCCTGCTTGGACGGCCACCTCCGGTAGATCGCGGTCTTGCCGACACCTGCCCTCGCCGCGACGTGCTCGAGGCGCATCGCCGCGAAGCCCTCCTCCATCAGGATCTCGCGGGCCGCCGTGAGGATCGCCTGGTGCACGCGCTCGCTGCGTGGCCTCCCGCTACGCGTGGCAACAGCGCCGGCGGCGGCTGGTTGGGTCGGCCGAGGGCGCTGAATTCGCATCGTGAGCTATAATACGAAACGCATCGTATCGATGTAAGGAGAACACAACGTGACCACTAAAGACAACACCCGCATTGTCGCGCTCATCGAGCGCGCCGAGCGCCAAACCCCGTTTTGCGACTGTGGCGAGCCCACCGCGGCAATGGCCGAGGATCGTGAGATCTGGCTTGCCTGCACGGCGCACCCCAGTCCTTCGGGCGGAACGCTCCGCCGGCTGCTTGCCACCCTCGCGTCGACAGGGCACACCCGCAAGCTCATCGTCGAGCCGGTCTAACAACCGCCTTCGGCGGGAGCGAGCGACCGCGAAGCGCTAGAGAGACATGCGCATCACCGGTCGCGTCGGATACGTCCGCGCCACCTCGGTGAATCCCGCCGCGGAAAACATGGCCAGGGTTCCCGTGAAAACGGCTGACCCGGCCACGCGTGCGGCAGTCAGCGCTGCCACGTCGACCGGATGACCTTCAACTGCGGTTGCGCCGTGTTCGCGCGCGTACTCGACAGCCGCGCTTAGCAGCGCGGCTCCGACACCGGCGCGCCTGTATGTGCCCTCAACGGCGAAGCACGTCACCCACCATGCCCCGGGCTCCTCGCTGAGCACGCGCGCCAGTGCGCGATTCCCGGTGACGCCGGGAAAGCCCGCTCGAGGGCCCACCCTCGTCCATCCGACCGGCTGATCATCGACATATGCGATGAGGCCCGGCGGGATCCTCGCGTCGGCGATCTCGTCTCGCAGGGCACGGCGGTTATCCGGGAGCGCTCCGGCCCCTGCGGACTCTGTTGGACCAGGTCCCAGAAAACGACGGCACCAGCACCAGGAAGGATCGTCGCCGCGGCGGCCGAACACCGACACCACGTCGCTCCATCGATCCGGAGTCGCCGGCCGCACATCAAGGGACACGATCGGATTCTAGGGTTGGGGCGACCCGGAACCACGACCTTCGGGTCACGCGTCGAGGACCGCACGCACATGGTCCAGGAGATCCGCAGCATTGAATGGCTTGGACATCAGGCGAATTCCCTGGTCGACGACTCCTTGCGATGCGACGACCGACTCCGGATACCCCGACATGTACAGCACACGTATCCCGGGGCGTACTTCGGAAAATCTCTCCGCGACTTCCTTGCCCGTGGTCCCCGGCATCACGACATCGGTGAGCAAGAGATCGATCGTCTCGCGATGGCGCTTCAGCAGCTCGAAAGCCTCCGTTCCGCTCCGCGCCACGAGGACGTGATAACCGTGCTGCAGGAGAATGCGGCTGGCCACGTCGAGAACCAGCTCCTCATCCTCAACAACGAGAATCGTCTCCCCTCCCCGATGTCCCTGTACCGGTCGGGGCGGTTCGGGGACGGTCACCGCCGCAGCGACACTCGGAAGGAGGATCGTGACTGTGGTACCGGTACCCACAACGGAATGAAGTTCCACGAGCCCACCCGTCTGACTCACGATCCCATATACCGTGGCGAGCCCGAGCCCTGTTCCCTTGTCCTTGGGCTTCGTACTGAAGAAAGGCTCGAATGCACGATCGAGCGTTTCCCGATCCATTCCAGTGCCCGTGTCGCTGACCCGTATACGAACAAAGGGCCCGGCGTCGATGACGGGATGGAGTGACGCAAACTCGTGATCGACCTTGAAGTTCTCGGTCACGATGGTCAATGTGCCGCCATTGGACATCGCGTCACGCGCGTTCACAGCGAGATTGAGGAAAATTTGCTCCATCTGTCCTCGGTCAGCACGCACGGCCTTCAGATCACTCCCGCTGAGCGTGACCAGGCTTACGTGCTCGCCGAGCGTGTGTCTCAGCAGCGTCTCGACCTCACGGACGACGTCATTGATGTCAAGATCCTCGAGGTTTCGCACCTCTCTGCGGGCAAAGGAAAGCAGCTGGTGCGTCAGGCCGGCGGCCCGCTCCGCTGCTGCCCCAATTTGCGCAACATCACTGAGCACAGCAGTCAGCCGGACACGCGCCTCAACCGGACGCGTTTCCAGCTCGGCGCCGATCCCGTCCGACACGAACGCGACGTAGTTGAGAATCGCGGCGAGCAGATTGTTGAAGTCGTGCGCCACACCACCCGCGAGCTGACCAAGGCTCTCAAGCCGATGGGACTGGTGCAGCCGCGTCTCGAGGAGATCGCGCGCGAGTTGTATGCCTGCCCGATCTTCCTCCCGACGGATGATCGTGCGATCGCTCGCGTCGCGGATCGCTGCCGAGACCATCGGACCGTCACTGGTGTCGATCGCCGACAGGGAGATCTCCAGCGGGAACTCCGAGCCGTCCTTTCGCCGCCCTTCCAACGGTGTTCCGACGCCGATCGGCTCGGATTGCTGATGCGGGATGCGTGGCCTTCCACCACGAGCAGGAATATGCCGCGGAGGCTTCGGCATAAGCACGTCAACCTGGTGATCAATCAGCTCGCTGCTCTTGTACCCGAAGAGCTCCTCGGCTTCCGTATTGACGATGGCGATCCGTCCGCCTCTGTCCACCGCAACTGATGCGTCGGCGGTGACCTCATCGACACCGCGGAAACTCGCAGGATCGCGCCGGCGTTCGGTGACATCTCGAACCGCGAGGGTGACGATGGATCGGTCGCCCCGCCGCGCCGATGTCAGCATGATCTCGGCCGCAAACTCCGATCCATCCTTGCGCCGAGCCAGCAGCTGCGCCGGCGTGTTTCCCGATCCAATCGACGCGTCCTCAACTCCGTCGTGCACTTTCTGGGAGAGCGCCTCGCGAAACGAGCGCGGAATAAGGAGATCGACCTGCTGGTTGATCAACGCATCCTCCCGGTAGCCGAAAAGTGCTGCCCCTCGAGCATTGGCGAAGACGATCATGCCGTCGCCGTCGATGCCGATGATCGCGTCCGGAATCGTCTCCAGAATCGCTGCGAATTGGACGCTCCCGAAAACGTGGGGCGCGGTCACTTCGGTGCCACGTCGAGGCCTTCCCGGATCGCAATCACGACGGCCTCGAGCTTGGAGTGTGCTCCCAACTTCTCGATGACGCGCTGCGTGTGATTGCGTGCTGTATTCGTGCTGATCGACATCGCCGCTGCAATATCGATCAGCGAGAACCCGCGTGCGAGATATCCGAGCAACTCCGTCTCTCGACGCGTCATGTCATCGCCGACACGATGCCCCGTGCGACGCAGCCCCGCAACAACGCGCGGAAGCAGTTCGGCGGGAATGACCACCTCGCCGTTATGGACGCGCTGAATGGCGCTCGCCACGTCATCCACCGGTGCGGTATTGGCGATCACTCCTGAGCACCCCGCGGCAATGCATCGCATCGCGGCCTCCGCCGCAACAGTGTCGACGCGGACCACCACTTTCGTTTCTGGATATTCAGCGAGCACGATCTCGGTCAACGCCGCGGCATCACCATCCGGCATTCTGTAGTCGGCCAGTAAGACGTCCGGGCGCAAGGTCCGCACCGCTTCAAGCGCCTCAACCCACGTCTGCGCGCTCCCGATCACGCGCGTCTCACCCTTTCGGTTCATCAAGCGGAGCAAACCCTCGACCAGAACGGGTTCGTCGCCCGTGATGACAAGTCGTGTCACCCGAGCGACTTCAGGATCGGGGAGCCCCTTGGTGAGTTCCAGCACGTCGTCAAGATGCTCGAGGAAAAGATCAAGCAACTTCGGATCGAAGAGGCCGCCGCGATCACGCGTCATGACGTCGATTGCCGTGTCCATCGGCAGCGCCGCTCGGTACACTCGATCCCGCGTCAGCGCATCAAAGACGTCGGCCACGGCGGTGATGCGCGCTTCAAGGGGAATGTCCTCCCCGCGACGACGGTTCGGGTATCCGTTGCCGTCCCAGCGTTCATGGTGGTTGAGTGCCACAGAGGCCGCGAGGATGAGGACGGGGCTCGTCGAACCGCTCAGCAGCGCATGACCCAACTCGCAATGCCGCTCGATGATTGTTCGCTCGTCAGGAGTCAGCCGGCCTGCCTTGAGCAACACCCAGTCGGGGATGCCGATCTTTCCGACATCGTGCAGTGCAGCTGCAAGGCGGAGGGCAGGCGCGGGATCGACGACGAATCCGCGCCAGTCGGCGAGCGCTGCGGCGGTCACGCTCACTCGCTCGATGTGGCGGCCGGTGTCGTCGTCACGAAGGCATACCGCGGAGCAGAGATGCCTGACGAGCCGCTCGTCCCCGAGCGAGGATCCCGAGGTGATGGTTTCGAGTCGCTTCCTCAGGTCGCTGATCCCCGTGGCGCTCTCGACCACCTTGTGCTCGAGCTCCACGACGTGGTCCGCGACAGCGCGTTCGAGATGACGGCGGCGAAGTGCGCTGCTCACTTGCATGAGGAGTTCGTTGGGCGTGAACGGCTTTACGACATAGCCCGACGCCCCATGTTCGAATGACTCATTCGCAATGTCGACGTCGTCGGATCCCGTTAACACAACGACTGCGGTGTCGAGATCACGAACCCAGGTCTCGTTGAGGAGCGCAGCTCCCGATTCTCCACCAAGTTCGAGATCGACAAGCGCAACTTCGGGTTGGTGTGCCGCCCACACCAGGCGCGCCTCTCCGGCGCTCGCCGCTTGCACGACCCGATAATGGGCCCGCTTCAGGATGCGCTCGGTCGCGTCGCGCATGCGGTCATCGTCATCAACGATGAGGACGGTCGAGCGGACAACGCCTTCCACCATCTCAGGCCACCGATCCCGTGCGGCGGACGCGGGGCGCAGCGCGTGTCAGCCGTCGTCCCACCAGGCTCCGAGCGATCCAGAACGCGAGAGCGATCAAAGCCCCGATGGCGAGGCCGAGCGTCAGAGGGACGTACGCCGGAACACCCGACGCCAAACGCAAAGCGAGGGTTTGCGACGTAATCGTCCGAACCAGTTTTCCATTCGCGAACACGGTGACGCTCGCCTCCGCGCGGTACATGTCCGCCAACGGAGCCGGCTCGGTCCAAACCGCAGCGAGTGGCACACGACCATTGGGAACCACATACGTATCCGACGGCGTCAGAGGCAGGGTGGCGACACGTTGCCCCTGGGCGTCCTCGATGGTCACCACGCCTGCGAACGTGAGGAGCACGTTGCCGGTGTTTGAGAGCGTGAGGGTGAACCCAACCTGGCCAGGCGTCGCATCCGATCCGCGGAGTGCCGTCAGGCCTGCTGATGCGTCGGCGGCGCCTGGCACCGTGACGACCACAATCAACGCCGCGCGCGCCTGGATCGGCGTTCCCTGCGGCGTCACGCCAATGTCGGCCGCCGCGACGATGGCGCCGAGATGCTGACCGGAGGAAGCTGCCACCGGCACCCTCACCGTGAACCCGTCCGTGACCTGCGCATGCGCGGCCACGGCAACTACCGGCACGGAAACGGTGATCCAGGCGCCGACCTCGTGCATCGTGGCACTCGGCTGGGCAGGCGCCAGGCCGCCGCCCGCCGCAGTCAGCAGATCTGCACCGTACACGTCGAAACGCAATGCGTGATCCGAGAAGTTTTCCACCACGATTCCATCAGCGATGCGCTGCCCGGCGACAAGCGCGAAATTGAAGTGGCCGCCCGGGAGCGTCGTGCGTCCTTCTTGCACGGGGTGCACACCGAAGAGCTGCGCCGGCGCCGCGCTCGGCGACTCGTCAGCGGCAAGCGCGGTGATCTGTAAATCGACTGCGAATGCTGCGATCAGCATGATGCCGACAACCAGCACCGCACGAGGGCGCGCGGCGTTAATGAAACGTACGTGCGGCTCGGATTTCAACTCTTCCTCGAAACGGATGAGATCTCAGCCTAGCCCTGTTTCCCGATAGTGGCCGTCACAAAGAGGCACGAACCTCAGGAAGTTGTGACGGAACGTCTCACGAGGTAGGCTCCGAAGATCGCAACCGCCTTGCTCGTCGTCGAAGAGGCCCGGACGACCGGCAGTTCGGAGCACTGCCCGATCGCCCGGCCACTTCTTGGGGAGGGGGTTTGGGGGCTAACCGGTCACGGTGTACTGGATCGTCGCCGCGAACGAAGTGCCAGGCGTCGTGCCCGCCGGCACTGCGACCACGATCTGGTTGTTGACCAATGTCCACGTCCCTTCACTGGTCGCCGATGCGGTGGCGAGGGTTATGGGAGTGGAGTACGTACCGAAGTCTGTGGTGGGCGTACCCGCGAGTGCGTACGGACTGCCTGGTGGCACGACCGCCGCGGCACCGGCATTCATCGCGTTGGCGACGATCGTAGGGTCAACCAAAATCGTGAAGTCTGCCCACGGGATGTAGAGGCCGGCACCTGCGGCGTGCCAGAGATTCGTCGCAGCGAGGGTGACGCTCGACACAACCGAATCATTCATCGTGTCCGTCCACGTCACGCTCCCGAGATTGGTCGCTGCGGTCGAACTGCCCGCTACCAATGTCGGCAGTGTCAGTGCACCTGGAGCGGAAATGCTGAGGATGCCACTCGACGTGGAGCCGGTGACGATTTGCGTGCCGCTGGCGGCGGCCGCCGGAAGGGATCCGAGCACGATGAGCGCACCTGCAGCGGCTACTCCGGTCGCTGTGCGTATCGAGCGCCGCCACGCTGCCCTGGTTGCGGTTTCCTTGATCATCCCCTGCCTCTCAGTGTGTATGCGCCGCGCTGTTGTGTGAGGCGCTACTGACATGTTCACCCGCCCCGTCGAGGCACGCGAGATGCGTTCATACCGAATCGGACTGATGCAAAGACACCATGAGCGCGACCGACGACTTTGCCAGCCCGGGGGTGCGCTGAAAGGCCCTTCCGGCGCAGAGACGGCTGGGGTCGCTCTCAGTCAGAGGTCAGCGTGGAGTGATCTGGTTGCGTAATGTCTTGAGCGCGCCGACGTAAATCTCCGAGAACGTCGGGAACGGCTGAATCGTGTCCCGGAGCACGTCGAGCGGCACCCGGGCACGAATCGCAAGCGTCGCCTGCTGCATCCACTCGCCGGCCTCCGGCCCAAGCGCGTACGCGCCGGTGAGTCGGGTCCCGTCGCTCAGGAGAGTCAGGAACCCGTTGGTTTCGGCGTACTTGCGCGAATACGTCTCCGTCTTGGCGATGTCGACAAGCTGTGCCGTGGCGCTGAAACGGTCCTCCGAAACGCCGACCGACGCGGCCTGCGGGTCCGTATACACGGTGCTTGGGATCGCTTCGTAATTGGCGTCGCGCTGCTCGCCGAGAATGTTGGAGGCGACCACCTCGCCCTGGTATTTCCCGACATGCGTGAGCAGGCGCACACCGGTGACGTCGCCAATTGCCCACAGTCCGTCGGCGAGACGCAGGCGCGCGTCCACGGGAACGCCATGAGGATTCGCTTCGACGCCGACGGTCTCGAGACCGATTCCTTCCACACGCGGACGCCTGCCCGTGGCGACCAGCAACTGATCGCCGCGCTGTTCGGTGCCGTCCTCGAGTTGGAGAACGTACTCCTCGCCGTCGCGCCGGGCTCCGGAGACCTTGACGCCGAGGACGAGGTCGATACCGTCGCGTCGGAACGCCGCTGCCAGCGCTTCACCCAACGGCGCCGGGTCATGAGCGAGCAGGTGCGGGGCGCCCTCGACGACGGCCACGTCGCCGCCGAGGCGGCGCACGGCCTGCGCCATCTCCACGCCGACAGGTCCCCCGCCCAGCACGAGCAGCCGCTTCGGCACTGCCTTCATGCTGGTCGCTTCGCGGTTGGTCCAGATCCCCGGCAGACCGATCAGTCCCGGCACCGGCGGAATCACCGCGTCCGAGCCGGTTGCGACGACGATGTGGGTCGCGGTGTGACGCACGCCGTCGACCTCAACGGCGCCCGGACCGGCAAGCGTTCCGGTGCCCCGAAGCAGGTCGATCCCCTTGCTTGCAAGCCACTTTTCCTGGCCCGCATCGGAGTAGTCCGACACCATGTAGTCGCGCCAGGCGAGCGCGGCGGCGACATCGATCTGCGCAGTGGCGGTGGCGTCACGCGCACCCTGGACGGCCTCGCCGGGACGCAAGAGTGTCTTCGACGGAATGCATGCGTAGTACGAGCACTCGCCACCTACGAGCCGGCGTTCGACGACGGCGACGTGGAGGCCGCCGTCCGCGAGCTCGCCGGCACAGTGCTCGCCCGGAGAGCCGCCGCCAACCACGATGACGTCGTAGTCACTCACGTCGTCGCCCCTTCGCCGGTGACTCCGGAGGTCCCTGCCTGCTCCTCCACCATGAACTCGGCATACCAGTCCGGCCAGTTGGGGTCGGCGTGGCCAATTTCCTTTTCGTGCTTTCCGTGCGCCTCCGCGGCGCGCCGAAGCGCGGCTGCAAGCACGGGTGCGGAGTCATACGTAGCGGACATGCTCGATCCTCCTCGTCAGCGGCCGGGCCGACGCGTGGTGACTTCCTGGACGAACCAGGAGTTGCCGTCGGGGTCGCTGAATGACACAAACGACCCGTAGCTCCGGTGGTCGGGGGCGGGCCCCGCTGCCCGCGAGGCGTTGCCCGCGTGGTGGAACACACCGCCGGCGTCGTGGAACACGTCACTCACCGCAACGCCTTGTGAGGTCAGTGCAGCCCGCGCAGCGTCGATGTCGTTGACCACGAGCTGCAGACCCTCCGTGGAGCCAGGCGCTGCCCCCGTGAGCCCACTGCCAAAGACGATCGAGCATCCCGAACCCGGAGGCGTGAACTGCACGACCCGAAAGCCGTCCGGTTTCGCGAAGTCGGCATCGAGCCGCCAGCCGAGCGACTGATAGAAGGCCTTCGCCCGGTCCACGTCCGACACCGGGAGGACAACGACCTCAAGTCTCATGTCCATGAGTGCTACCTCTTCGGGCTGATTCCGATCTGTGCCTCCCGCCGGTCAGCCTCCGGCCCGCGAGCGTACAGTGCCAGAGGCGGCCACAGATTTGCCACGTGGCGCCCGACCGAATGGTGTGACCGACCACTGCGAAGGAGTGACGCATGACCAGTCTGCCGGAGATCGTTTCAGCCGACCAGTGGCAGGCGGATCGCGACGCGTTGCTGCAATCGGAGAAGGAACTGACACGCGCGCTCGATGCTGTCGCCGCGCGCCGCCGCCGCCTGCCGATGGTCGAATTCGACAACGAGCGATATGTGTTCGACACACCGGAGGGGCCGAAGCACCTGCTCGATTTCTTCGGCGACCAGCAACAACTGGTCGTCTATCAGTTCATGGACAGAGGCCCCGACGAATACTGCCCGGGCTGCACGCACTTCACCAACAACGTGTCGGACCTCGGAACGCTTGCCGAGAATGGCGTTGCCTGGGTGACGGTGTCCGAAATGCCCCTCGCCCAGATTCAGGCGTACGCAGCGCGCAAGGGGTGGACGGTGCCGTTCGTCTCCTCCCGCGGCTCGACGTTCGCCGCCGACTGCGGCTCAGACGGTGGCTTCATGCTCACTGTGTTCCTGCGCGACGGTGACCATGTGTATCGGACATACAGCACGACGGCCCGAGGCGTGGACCGACTGCTCTTCGTCAACAACATCCTCGACCTCGCCCCATACGGACGCCAGGAGGACTGGGAAGACTCGCCGCCCGGTTGGCCGCAGCACCCAACCTACGGGTAGACCGAGCGGGGCGCTCGCGCAGCCGTCGTCTGCCCGACTCGCTAGGTGCGGCTCGCGAGAATGACGAATATCACGAGAAACGCAACGACCGCGACGAGAAAACCGAGGACGATCCGACGCGACGCCGGGGATCGATCGAACGGCGTGTTGCCGGCCACATAAAAGCCCGCAAGGACAAGGCCCGGTGCCGCCGCCGCAAGCTCGGCTTTCGAATTGACGAATCTCCGGCCCATCGGGCCGACACCCAGTTCGGACAACAAGCCGTCAACTGCGTCGCTCTTGAAGAGCCCGGATGGAATGCTCATCAGCGTCGCGCCTTCAGCGTCCTGGAACACGATGAGATCGCTCGTCCGACTTCTGTCAGTAATCAACAGGAGCTCAGTGCGGCGTACTGCGGCTCTCGAGCACGCAACCTGATGCCCCTTCCAGTCCGTGTATCGAATCTGCAGTCCATCGAGCACCAGCGTCGTGCGTTGACGTGTGCCGCGGGAGATTGATCGCATTCACGCGCTGCTTCGCGCCCGGTGCCGTAGCTACCCCGTTACGCGCCGGTGAGTCGCTCGGATCGCGTCCATTGGTGCCACTCGCGCGGTGATGCCTATCGGTCTTGCTGCTAGAGGGGTCACTGGCGGGTCCCGGCGACGCCCGAGCCCACCGGCAACGAGCAACACGGAGGTGTGATCAACGCGATAGGATCGATCGCATGAGCGTGAGAGAGGGTCAGGAGGCAGTGGAGTCGCGCGCCGTGGCGGGCCCCCATACCATGACGCCTGACGGGCGCTTCTTCTTCGACGGAGATCAGTGGCACGTCGTGCCTTTGGCACCCGAGGTGACCCAGCCCCGCCGCGGAGTCCCGTCCGCAGTCATCTGGACCCTCGTCGTGCTTGCCGGTGTGGTCGGCGGCGCGGTGATCTTTGAAATCCTCGTCGCCGTGGGGTTGGAAGCCACTCACTAGCGGCGTCACGCCAACGCGAACGTCCTTGAACCTAGCCCTTCAAGGGCGTGAGGTCGACACTGAGCGCCAGTGAGCACGCCGGAACGTTTCCCATCAGATCGTTGCCGATCGGATCGACCACCGTGTAGTACCCCGACACCGGAATGCCAATTGGCGTTCCATCGAGGAGCGGATCCGTCCAGTCTCCCGTACCGATTTGAGCGGCGACCGTCTTCACGGGGTTACCGCAATCGTCGGCAACGCTCACGGCGTACGTGCCACCTTCCAGATAGTGCGTCGCGCCGTTCGTCCCAAAGTTCACGGCGCCCGACGCCGGCGAAGGGGAGCATGCAGCGAGTCCGACTGCAAGGAGGACCGCGGCCGCGCCACCAATGACCTTCACTGCTCTCACAGTCCAGGTGCTCAACAGCGTCATCTCACACGACGCCGGCGGGCCCGATCACTGGAACCAACCCTCGACGTCGAGGATCGCGTTGATATTGCCGAGACCGTTGTACAGCTTCACGTCGCCGGCGGTGCTGTCGGTCGTTGTATCCAACTCCACGACCGCGAGATTCGGGAGCGCAACACTCGGTCCGACGTTCAGGTCGGAGGCAAGCGGTCTCGCCAGGTTCGCCGGATACAGCGTGAACACCGTTCCCGCGCTGCCGTCCACGGCGGTGAGATTTGCGATCACCGCAACTGCACCGGTCACGGGGACGCCGGCGACTCCCGCCACGGCGATCGTATCGATGCCGCCAGGTACGAGCATCCGGCCGGCGCACGGCGTTCCGGAACCCGCTCTGGTATCGCAGACGCGCGACGGGCCTGTCGCTTGAAACTGCTTTCCCGCTGAAGCGCTCGGGCTGCCGAACCATCCGTTGGCGTCGACCACGATGTTGATGGTTCCCTCGGAGTTGTAGACACAGATGTCTGTATCGTTGCCTCCAATGCTGGCCGGCCCGAGCGGTACGATGACTCGATTGGCGAGGGCTACCGCCGGGCCAACGTTGAGCGTGGAGAAGCGTGGTGCGCTGCCTCCTCCCGGAATGGTGCAGTGGCCTTGCGCATCCGGTGGGAAAACGCTTAGGTACGTCGCAACAGTCCCCGCGACGGCCGTAAGGTTGAGAACCGCTGCTTCGGCGCTGCCGTCAGTCGGAATCGAGCCGCCAGTGCCGCTCACCGCGCCGACGCTCACCTCGCGAATGCCACCCGTCCCCAAGGTGCTGTCGACGCTGTTGCTCCCATTTCCGTTGCAGGGATTCGCCGTCACGTGCGCTCGTGTGTCGCATTCGCGAATGGGCGCGATCGGATGAAACTCACCCACCGGAGCAGCAGCGCTCTGGGGAGCAAAGTACCCCTGCACGTCCGCGACCACCGCCACCGTCCCCACAGCATTGAAGATGTTGATCTCACGGTACGCGTCCGACGGGCTGGTCTGCCCGAGCGCTACGGTCACGAGATTGGCCGACGCCGTATGCGGCGTGAAGTTCAGATTTGACGCGAGCGGCCTCGCCGTCCCCGTCGGGTAGATCGTCAACAGGCTGCTGGACGCATCGTTCACGGCTGTGAGGTTGAGGACCACCGCGGTGGCCGTCGGCGGGATCACGTCCGCTCCCCCGCTGAGACCAAGTAAGCCGGTGATCTGGATCGTCCTGGTAGCGCCCGCGCCGAGGGCGCCGCCAGAACACTGAAAGCACGTGTCACTCCGTGTGTCGAGGATGCGAAACGGCGTCAGCGGGAAGTAGCTCGCGAGTGGGGTGTACACGTACCCGGAACCAGGGCCGGTCGGGCTGCTCCCGATCGCGACACTCACGGTCACGTACGCGAGGCCCGGGACACCTGCAGGTGTCGTGAACTGAAATGAAGTCGGAGTGACGTGCGTGGGTGTCACGGATGCGCCGCCAATATTGACCGACATCCCCGCGACGAACCCCGTCCCAGCAACGGAAACCACTTGGCCTCCTGTGACGGGCCCTGCCGCCGGAGCAACAGACGTGATCGTTGGCAAGCCACTGCCAAGCCACTCTTCGACGAGTGTTTGATGAGACCCGTAGGGTCCCGAGGTGCCAGCAGCCCAGCATTCGGAAGCTGAGACGCACGCCACGGACCCGAGATCACTGTTTGCGAGCGTTTGGCTGTTCGGCGAACTCACCACGGCCCACGAAGCGCCGCTCCACGAGTCGATCACCGTCTGATCTTCATCTTGACCCGCCGCAAATGACGAATCCCAGCCAACTGCCCAGCAGTCAGATGCCGATGAGCAAGTGACACCCGACAGGTCATTGTCCTGGAGGCCACTGCCGTACGGACGATTCACATTCGGTGACGTCACGATGCTCCATGACACGCCGTCCCACTGCTCGATCAGCGACTGTTGCGGCATCCCCGCACCCGATTCGTATTGACCAACTGCCCAACAATTCATTGACGAAGCGCACGCCACCGAGTTGAGGACGTTGTCTTGCGTCCCGTTATTCGGCGACGAGACGATGCTCCAGGAACTCCCGGTCCATTCCTCGACGAGTGTTTGGTACCCGACAAAGCCGGTGTTGGTGCTGCCGACCGCCCAGCACTCCCCCGCTGCCGAACACGCGACGCTGGTCAAGTTATTGTTCTGACTGGGATCCGTGTCTGGCGAGGCAACGATGGTCCAGGTGCCGCTCACCAATTCCTCGATGAGCGTCTGCGAGACGCCACCGGTTGAGAAATTGCCCACCGCCCAGCACTGCGTTGCGGACACGCAGGTCACGCCATCGAGGAAATTAGCCTGGCTGGGGCTTGCGTTTGGCGATGTGACGATGCTCCACGTCCCGGCCTCCCATTCCTCGATCAGCGTCTGTGTAGCGCCGGTCCCACCGGCAGGCGCGCTCCCGACGGCCCAGCACTCCGTCGACGACGCACAGGCCACGCCGGAGAACTCGCCGCCCGGATTCGCCGGCGCCGGCGCAGGTTGCCACGTATTGCCATTCCATCCGTCGATGATCGAACCGCCAACACCACCGGTGATATCGCTGCCGCCGACCGCCCAGCACTGCGTGGCAGAGGCGCAGGCGATGCCTGAAAGCACATCGCTCGCGACGATGGCCCCGGTGCTGTTGGGCGAACTGGCCGTCGCCCACACGCTGCCGCCCCACGTCTCGATCAACGTCTGCGTAGCAAGCGTGCCGTCGCTCGAGCTTTGTCCGACCCCCCAGCATCCCGTGGATGACCAGCACGCCACGCTGTAAAGATCGTTCGAGTCGGCTGGGTCGGGGGCACTCACGATCGCCCATGCTCCTCCTGTCCACTCTTCCACGAGCGTTGATGAGCCGGTATTCGTGTTGTACCAGCCGACCGCCCAACACTCACTCGCCGAAGTGCAGGTCACGCTCAAGAGCAGATTGGAGAGCGTCGTGCTTGCGTTGGGTGTGCTGACGACCGACCAGGTCGCACCGTTCCATTGCTCCGCGAGCGTGTCGTGCCCGTTGCTGCCGCCGGTGTAGATGCCCACCGCCCAGCAGTCGGTCGCCGTAACGCAGGTGACCCCGTAGAGGAGATTGTTGGCGCCGGTGCTGACCACAGGAGAGGCGACGATCGTCCATGCGGTGCCCGTCCACTCTTCGATCAGTGGCTGCTGTGGTCCCCCGCCAACGGCCCAGCACTCCGTCGAGGCGAAACATGTCACGTCGTTGAGCTCGTTGTCCGCCGTGCTCGCAGTATTGGGTGAGGCCACGATCGCCCACGACGTTCCATCCCATTGCTCGACCAGCGTTTGTATGACGCCGCCTCCGTTCCGGTACCAGCCGACAGCCAAGCACAGTGACGCGCTCGCGCAGGTGACGCCATAGAGGACGTTGTTCTGGGTCGGGCTGGTGCTTGGGGAATCGACGACAACCCATGAGCCGCCATTCCATTCCTCGACCAACGTCTGCTGGTCCGGGCTCGTGCCGTAGGCCCCGACCGCCCAGCACTCGGTCGATGACGCACACGTGACGCTGTCGAGAAGGTTCGACTGCGTGCCGCCGTCGTTGACGTCTGGTGAGGGGACCGTGGCCCACGCACCGCCCCGGCTCTCTTGAATGAGGGTCTGATCGATGCCGGTGCCGGCGAGGTACTGGCCAACCGCCCAGCACTCGGTCGACGATGCGCAGGTCGTGGCATTGAGCTGGTTCGTTGCGAGAGCCCCCACGACGTTCGGCGAGGCGACGATGGTCCAGCCATTGGCCAGCACACTCATCGGGACCAGCACGAGCAGAAGGGCCGCGACGATCCCGCCCACGGAACGGACGGCCGCCCTTCCAGCGCCACGGTGGGTCATGGCCGGGATTGTCACCCGGCTTCGTGCGTGGCGCGCCGAATTCACACGTGTTGAGTCAGATTCGCCACCCTCGGCCAGCCCTTGGCCTCGCCTGTCGGAGCTGTGAGCGTCAGGTGATCCGACTGCGTAGTCGTTCAAGAGCGGCGGCAACGCAACCCGGGTGCTCGAACCAGGGGAGGTGACCGGCACCGGCGATCAAACTCACCTCAGCGTCAGGCATCGTTGCCGCCGTCGCCTCTCCGCAGCGATGTGGCACCGGGCTTTTCTCGCCGAGAACGAACGCAGTCGGCACGGTCAGCGTTCTGAGAGCGGTAGCGAACGCTCCGGTGCCCAATTCGTCGAAGAGCGAAGCGCCCGTCTCTTCATTGGCGCGCATCGAGAGCCGCACGGGTGGAAACGGCGGTGCCGTCGCCGGATCGGCGTAATACCCCGGCCAGCGCAGCGCCAATAGTTCGGTCACATCGTCGTCTGTCGCCGCGTGGGTTGCCAGGTATCGCGTCAGCTCATCCGCTCGAGCTCGATTCGAGGGCAGAATGCGCGCCTCGAGTTCGCCCGCGGCCGCGACGAGGCCTCCGTCACCCTCACTGCCCGGGGGATCGATGATGAGCAGCGCAGCGACTCGGTTCGGCCAGGCGATCGCGAGCTGCGGGGCGAGATGCCCTCCCCAGGAATGGCCGGCCACGATTGCGCGTTCGATCCCGAGCTCATCAAGCACCGCAATTGCGTCTGCGACGTGGCGCGCAACGGTGAACGGACCGTCAAGCGTCGACGGCTTCGTTCCGCGTTGCTGATACCGGATCGTGCGATATCCGCGCGTCTCAGTGTCGAGCTGTCCCATGTAGTCGGTGAGGCCCGGTCCACCGTGCAGGAGGAGCAACGGGAAGCCGTCTCCACCCTGCACGCCGCTGATGTCGCCGACATCCGTGTGGGCTACAAACTGGTGCTCAGTCATTGTTCATACGCTGCCTTGCGCGGCGGGTGATTGGCTCGCCCACTCGCTGGCCAGGATCGCGTACACCAGCTCACTTTGCCACTCGCCCTTTACCCACTCGTTCTCGATCAGATGGGCCTCGCGTCGCATGCCGAGCTTTTCGAGCACGCGCGCGGATCCGATGTTCCGCGCCTCGGTACGTCCGACCACGCGGTGCAATCCGACAACGTCGAAGGCGAAATCCAACATCGGTCGTGCTGCTTCGGTGGCATATCCCTTGCGCTGATGGGCCGGGTGAACGATGAAACCTATCTCCCCTTGTTGGCGGCCTTCGCTGACGCACCAGAGTGAGAGGTCTGCAACCACCTCGCCGGTTTCGGCCAGCACGGCTGCCACGCCAAGCCCATCTCCCTCGCCTGCGATCCCGACAGCGGCAATCTTTCGCGCGAGCGCAGTGCGCACCTCGTCGAGCGATCGGGCGTCGTGGTAGAGATAGCGCACAACCTTCTCGTCGGATTGCATTTCGTACATCGCCTGTAGGTCACCATCTTCGAAGGGGCGGAGCAGCAACCGCTCGGTGTAGATCGGCCAACTCGGCGTATACAGCGTCATCGATCCGCGGGCGTCATGCGACTTTCGTGTACGTGATGTCGAAGTCCGTTGTCCACGCCTTCCCATCGTCGGCGCGCTCCCACCGTCCGGCGATCGTCATCCCGTCCCTGGAGAACGTACCCGTGAATCGCTGCGCGAACGGTGCTCCACTTCGCCACAGCTTCCAGACACCGTCGCGAATGCTCATCTCATAAATGCGCTGCACGTCGCGATCATCCGTGTAGAGCTGGTAATACGTGCCGTTCGCTGCATCACAGCCGATCACCGAGACACTTTCTGGTGCATCGGGGAGATCGACATGCGTGCGCATGATCAACAGCGGACTGCCGTCGAGCCATGCAAGCGTGACGCGTCCATCACCAGGCCATGGCGGTCCGCCGGGCGGTCCCGCCACCATCGTCCATTCGCCGACCAAGACGTCCAACTCGGTTGGCGCCTCCGCGTTCGAGGATCCGCTCATCAACTCTCCTTTAGCCGTCGATCGGGCATCGACCGCCGCGCCGATCGGCGCTCTGACGCTGACAGGGCTTGCTCTCTGGCGGAGAGCGCCGTCATCGAGGCTTGCAGCTTCTCGAGCAGTCGGGCGAGATCTCGCACCTGCTCAGTTTCCCAGTCGTCGACGAACATCGCGAAACGATGCAGCCCGATCTTCGTCAGACGCTCGAGTTCGTCGACCCCGGCAGGGGTCAGAGTGACGAGGTACGAACGGCCATCCTTGGGATCGGCAGCGACAGCGACGTGACCCGCGTCCTCCAGTTCCCGGATCTGCCGCGTCGCAAGAGATTGATGTACGTGCTGACGAGCGGCGATATCGGATGGGCGAATCGGCCCACCGGAGGCGATCACTTGCAGCAACGCAAGGTTTGTGGCGGCCTTTCGCTCCCGCCGAGCCCGATCGACGTTGGCAAGCAACGTGAACAACGCACCCACCATGGCTGCGACATCGCGATCGTCGGGAGGCATGGCCGTCAGTCTACCAGCATTTAGTTGCTATACTTAAGCATCTTTATCGGGAAGGAACGACTAGGAGCCTCGATGACTGACCCGCTGACCCTCCCGCAGGTCGAACTCGGGGGCACCCGCCCGAGCAGCGGTCGCGGGCTCGCATGGGGCGTGGTCGGGGTTGCGGCTCAGGTGGTCTTCACAGCTGGCTGGGTCATCGCCGAGTCGTGGCAAGGACCGACGTACAGCCCGATTGCCGACACCATCAGCGACATGCAGGCCCGAACCGCTCCGCACGTCTGGTTTCCGATCGCATGCTTCGCACTTGGCGCACTCGGGACCTTCGGATTCGCTGTGTTCGGGCTGCGCCCTGCGCTGTCCGGCGCCGGAAAGATCGCCGCATATTCCCCATGGCTGCTGGCCATCTCTGCGCTTGCAATCGGCAACTCGTTCCCGCTGATTCCGTGCCGGCTGTCCGATCCGGGATGCACTGCCACCGCGCAGTTGCTGAGCCCCGGCGGATTGACCGACGCGATCGTCGCCGGACTCGCGTTCCTGGGACTGGCATTGACCCCGTTCCCACTCGGCCGGCGAATCGCGGCGATTCCATCCTGGCGGCGCCTCACCCCGGTGATTCGGGTCGCGCGCATCGCATTGCCACTGTCGTATCTGCTGCTCGCAGTCTCAACGAACATCACCTCGATGCCCGCGGTCGGACTCATCGAACGCGTGCTGGCAACGAGTTGCGTGCTCTGGATCGGCGCTCTGGCTCTGAGCCTCATCCTCGAGTCGCGTCAGCGATGCGTGCCGGCACGGGCCGGACTCGCGTCAAGCCCGTGATCGATCGGACCCCACGCGGCTATCGGTCCTTCCAACTCGGGCGCACCGGCGCCACAAGCGGCGATAAGCCGCCGCGCCTGGCAGCCGCCGCCATCGACTCGATGATCAGACTGCTGAGCCCTTGGCGCTTCCGGTCTTCGGCCACCTCGGCTCAAAGACCGCTGCGTGCGGTTGCCGTGATTGTTGTATTCCGGCCAGTTCGTCGTGAAGAGCGACCGTGAGCGCTCCCACAGATCGGGCCGCTCCTCGGCTGTGAGCACCTCGATTGCGCCGTGTTCCCGCACTGTCTCCCCTGCTTGCGTGCGAAAGACGCTGTCGCGCAGAGGGTAAGTGCTCAGCGGATGGTGCCGTGTGTGCGTGCCCGATGCGGGCACCGCCTTCACCCTGACAGCATCATCCCCTGCGCAAACGGGACAGGTTCCACCGTTGGAGAGGACTTCGATGCAAGCGAGCGACCTCCGTCGTGTCGACTTCGGCTACTTCATCCGCCCGGCCTCCGAGACCGGAACGGGAAAGCCCCGCGTGGAATCGCTCCTTGGTTACCTCATCGACCACCCCGGTGGACTGGTCCTGTTCGACACCGGCCTCGGGTTTGCGGACGCAGAGACTGAGGCCCACTACCATCCGCACCGGCGATCGCTGGGCGACGCGTTGCACGGCGCCGGCGCTGCCGTGGACGACGTGGAGATGATCGTCAACTGTCACCTCCATTTCGACCATTGCGGCGGCAATCCCGCGTTTCCGGGCCGGCCGATCATCGTGCAGTCGGCCGAACTGGACGGCGCGCGGCAGCCCGGGTACACCGTTCCTGAAACGGTGGATTTCCCCGACGCCAACTACCAGGTCATCGCCGGGGAACTCGAGCTCCTGCCGGGTCTTTGGGTGCTCCCGACGCCGGGTCACACGGCCGGCCACCAGTCGATCGCCGTACGGTGCGACGACGGGAGCGTCGTCCTCGCCGGCCAGGCGCACGACACCGCAACCGAGTTCGCGGCAGACCTCCGCGCGGCTGTCATGGCCCGGGAGACCGGCGACGCCGAGGTGCCGCCATACCGCGGCTGGATGGACCGCGTGCTCGAATTCGATCCCCGGCGAATTCTCCTCGCACACGATCTGTCGGTGGTCGAGCCGTTGCGATAAAGGCTTCGACCGCTGGCGTCAGCGCTTCTGGAGCCGGACCTCCAGCGAGTCACGCAACGCGTCACCGATGAAGTTGAACGCGACGACCGTGAGCACGATCGCGAGGCCCGCGGGATAGATCAACCACCACCAGCCGTTGGCGATGTAGGTCGTCCCGTCGGAGAGCATCGCGCCCCAGTTGGTGGCCGGCGGCGCAATGCCGAGGCCGAGGTAGTTCACAGCGGCGACTTCCAGAATCGCGTCCGCGACCTGGAAGGTCGCGTTGACCATGATCGTGCCGATCGAGTTGGGAATGATGTGGCGAAGGACGATCCGGAACCCGCCGCCGCCCATCATGGTCACGGCCTGCACGTACTCGCGGGTTCGCAGCGTCAACGCCTCCGCGCGAACGAGACGCGCGGGGATGAGCCACGCGGTGACTGCGACGACGATGATCAGCGTGGCCACGTTGCGTGGAAAGGCGACTGCGAGAAAGAGCAGCAAGAACAACGCCGGAATCGCGAGCATGACGTCGACAAAACGCATCAGCAGGTTGTCGACCCATCCGCCGAAAAAGCCTGCGACAGCGCCCCAGAGCACCCCGAACATCGTTGCAATCAAGGCCGCCGCAATGCCGATCTCGAGCGAGGTCTGGCCGCCGATCATCAGCCGGCCGACGATGTCGAACCCGTCCTCATCCGTACCGAGGATGTGCTTCGCGGACGGCGCGAGGAAATCGTTGGCGAGGTTCGTGTCCACCTGGTCCGTGTGGTAGATGAGCGGCCCGATGAAGCAGAACAGGAACATGAAGACGACGATCCCGACGCCGACCACGGCGAGGCGATTCTGCACGAAGACGTTGAAAGCCAACCGCCAGACGCCCTGTGCCTCGAATGCCGGGGCCACATCCTGAATGTCCCCCGGGCTCTCACGAGTTGCCGGACCCGGAACCGGGAGCGCGATGGTCCGCGGTTGATCCACCGTGCTCATGCTCGACAGCGCCGCCCACTCAGATGGGTGAATGCGTCCCCGAACCCGGTCGCCAACCCCATCATGACGCGGATTATCGACTAGGCAATGGGCCTGTGGGCGGAGCCGACCTGCGGTGACCGACCGTGGAACCCGCTTCGTGCCTCACGAGCCCAGCGCCCAACGGGGCTTTGCGCGGTCAGAACCGAAAGGTACTGATCGGGGCGGCGCGCTCGATTGGTCCTGCTTTGCGCCCCGGTACGCTCAGCCGCAATGGCTTCGTGGCTCTTCCCGCTTCTGATCGTCAGAATCTCACCATGAGGGCGCTGATCATCAAGGTGCTGATCGGCATTGCCATTGGCGTCGCGATCATCCTGGTTTTCGTCCTGTTCGCCCATTCGACCACGCCCGTCTGAGCTGCATCCACACGTCCCACTACCCCGCGGCGACCGATCTTGGGGATGGTGGGGGTGACAAGCCACCACCGCCGGTTGCCCCGCCGCTCCAATAGCGCGGACTGACGCGCATTCGACAAGTGGCTGCGAGCTGGAAGAAACTGCAACTTCTGAGGGACCCCGCAGACACCTAGGTCCTTCGAGGCGCCGGAGCCTCAACTGCAACGATCTTCCATCGTCGGCCTCGGCTCAAGTCGAGGAGGTGCTAGCGTCCGCCGCAGGATGGATCCACAGCCGCCCCCGCTCGGCGCGCTGCCGCCGCCGCTGCCGCCTCCCTTCGAGCCGCTGCCTCCTGAGCCACCTGCGTGGCCGGCACCGGCATACCAAACCGTTTCGGGGCCGTCGCATGCGGTGCGCTGGACTCTCGGAGCTCTTGGATTCCTCGCCGTCGTGGCGGTCGGCATCCTCTTATTCGTCGGACATCGCCCGGCAGTAGCGTCGATCGCTCCCCCCACACACAGCGCGAGCCCCGCGAGCGCACCGACCTCGTCGGCGACGCCGGTGTCAGCGGCCGTCACGTTGGCCGGGCAGCAATACCTGGCGGCCGTGGCGCCGGTGAACGCGGACGGCGATCGTTTCCACGCGGCGCTCCTCGCCGACGAGGGCCTGCCATGCACGTGTTCCCCAGGTGAGTTCGAGGTTCGGGAGGACGCGCTCTCGGTGATCCCAACGCTGAACAAGGACACCGAGGCGCTCCAGGTAGTGCTGCAGAACATCAGGAACGAGGTCCCGGCAATCGCGGCCGACATCGACACGGTGGTTGCCGACAATGTGCAATACACGGGGTACCTGGCGGACGCGTACCAGGCCTCGCAAACGAAAGGTGGCGCCGTGGGCTACTACATCAGCGAGGCTGAGGCGGTGGACGAGGGGGCTGCGCCCGACTTCGCGCGAGTCCGCAGTGACCTCGGCTTGCCACCCCCGCCGAGTTCGTAGCCCGGGCTCAATGCGTGTCCGCACCCTCGCGTAGGATCCCCTCGACGTGACCGACGATATTCCGATGAGTGACACCCAACGCCCCACGTGGTTTGACTCGATGGTGTTCCGCGGAC
>JBEKKP010000031.1:0-30677 GCA_050010655.1 Candidatus Dormibacteria bacterium | reverse complement strand
GATGGTCAAGCGTTCATCGGATGAGTCGATGGGTTCCACCGTCTCTCGACCGTAGAGGAACACGACGGGTGAGCTCAGCGTGCCGCTCGCACGCATGACCACGCGGTACCCGTGCGCGGAGCCCGTGAATGCGCTGCCGGCCAGGTTTTCCACGACGGTTCCATTGCTGAAGTAGTGATCGAGCTCGCCGACGCCGCCGGACACGGAAACGGAGACGACCCCTTGCGGCGTTTCGATCGGGATCACCAGCGTGTCCTTGAGGACTCGCCACGTTCCAATCGTGCACGCGTCGCCGATCGCCGGCCCGGGTGTGGGTGTTGGCGTGGGCTGCGGCGTGCTCAGCGTCGTCGGTACAGACGCGACACTCGCGACTGCCGGCGTGCTTGCCCCACCGCATGACGCGAGCAGTGGCAACGACGCCACGGCCAGCCCCAAGGTGACGGCGCGCAGGGGACTACGCGACTCCGCTGAGGTGACCATTCTGCTGGCCGTTCTTCTCGGTTGCGACACCAACCTGGCGCCGGTCCGGGAAGATCTGCGCGAGACGCGGCGGCAGCGCGATGCCCATGTCGAACAGCCTGTCGATGATCCGCGGGCGGATACCGGTGGGCTCGAAGTCGCCGATGATCTTTCCAGTCGACGGATCGGCACCGCGCGACTCGAACTTGAAGATTTCCTGCACGGTGATCATCTCGCCTTCCATACCGATTACCTCGGTGATGGAGACGACCTTACGCGAGCCGTCCTTGAGACGGTTCAGCTGGATGATCAAGTTGATCGCGCCTGCGATCTGCTGGCGAATCGCCTTGAGTGGCAGGTCGAGTCCCGCCATGAGGACCAGCGTCTCGAGCCTCGAGAGCGTCTCGCGAGGGCTGTTTGCATGGATCGTGGTCAGCGAGCCGTCGTGACCCGTGTTCATGGCCTGAAGCATGTCCAGAGCCTCGCCACCACGGCACTCTCCAACGACGATGCGGTCAGGTCGCATACGCAGCGAGTTGATGACCAACTCGCGAATCGCGATGCGGCCTTCACCGTTGACGTCAGCGGGACGAGCCTCGAGGCGGCAGACGTGCTCCTGGTGGAGCTGCAACTCTGCAGCGTCCTCGATCGTCACGATGCGCTCGTCGATCGGGATGAATCCCGAGCAGACGTTGAGGAGTGTCGTCTTACCGGTACCGGTTCCGCCCGACACCAGGATGTTGGCTCGCGCGAGCACGCATGCCTGGATGAATGCAGCGGACTCCTGTGTCAGCGTGCCGAATCCGATGAGGTCGGAAACCTGATACGGATCCTTGCTGAACTTACGAATCGTGAGGATGGGGCCGTCGAGCGCGACCGGCGGAATTGCCGCGTTCACGCGGGATCCGTCAAGGAGGCGCGCATCCATGAGCGGCGTGCGCGAGTCGATGCGCCGGCCGACGGCGGCGCCGATCGTGTCGATGACGCGCATCAGATGCGCTTCGTCGTCGAAACGAATGTCCGTGAGAAGGATCTTGCCCTTGCGTTCCACGTAGACCATCTCTGGTCCGTTGACCATGATTTCGGTCAGGCTGTCGTCATCGACGAGTGGACGCAGCGGACCGAGAGCCTCGAGATAGCGGCTGTCGAGTTTCTGCGGGCTGGCTGCCATGCTCACGTGGGGATGCTCCTTGGATTTTCAGACGGAAGGCGGTTCCGCGCCGATTGTGTGCGCCACGGCAGGGCGATCTGCCGGGGGCAACCGGTTCGATACACGTTCGATTCCAGCAGCGTTCCAGACATCCACGACTCGTTAACTCGTCCGGGTACGATCACGTCGTTGTGATAAGTACAGGGGCGATGGCGACAGTAGGGGGCGCCTCGATCCAGGACGACGAATGGTTCGGAGAGGGGAGCGCCTTCGATTCCGGTGAAGACCTCGCCGCAGCGCTCTTCGCGCTCGCGGGAACGAGCGTCAGAGCATCGACAACAGCCGCGGCCGTTCCCGCCTCCGAGATCAGCTGGCCGACATTCGTCGCTCCCGACGCCGATCCTGTGTTCGTCGAGGTGGAGCGCCCCGCCGGTCTCGATGGCGCCAAGCGCCCGGGGTCGCAGTACGGTGGCGGAAGAGGCGTGGCCTCCAGCTCCAATACCTGGTCGGTTCGATCCCCCGGTGAGCAGTTGCTTCCGCCGACGATGTCCGGCCGCAAAGGCTGGACGATTCGCAACAGCGTCGCGGTGCTCCATCGCACCGAGGACGCCATCGCGAAGCTTCGTGAGGAGGCAGTGGCAATGGCATTCCTCGCCGCCGCCGAGGCGTGCGGCCGGGGACGGCCCTCCTCGCTCGAACGCCGCGCCCACCCGAGGTAGCGAACCTCAGCGCTCAGCGTTCGTACTGGCGGAGGCGCTCCTCGACCTGAGAGCTGCTGAGCGACGTCGTCGCTGCGGTGGCGCCACGTGCAGGATCGTTTCCCGCTGCGCCAGCCGGCGCTGAGGAACCGTTGCCGGCAGCGGCCGCTTCCTCGTCCTGCGCCGCGCTTTCGCTCTCGCGTCGCCGCATCATCGCGTACACGTTGTCGAGTGTCGGGGCGTGGCCGAGGCGGAGCAGCGCCAGCACCGCTTCAGGATCTATGGCACCAGGTGCCGCAAGGGCTGCCGCTCGAGCCGATTCCAGTGCCGCCGCCTGCGCGGCTTTCATCTCATGGCGTGCATGGCGCGCCGTCCGGAGCAAAGCGAGACAGATGATCCCTTCGACGACGGCGAGACCGGCCAGGATCAGTACCGAGTGATCCTGGATCCAGCTCACCAACTGGTTGGTCACCGGGTCATGCCCCGCACAGCCGCTCTGCAGCCTGCTGGTGCATCTCTCGGGCCATCGCCTGGATCGACGCGGGATCCTGGCCGTCCACGTGCAGGCCCCGGATCGTGTCGATGGTGGCGACGAAATCGTCGATGGTCGAGCGGGTGCTGCTGAGCAGCGCTGTCACCTGGACTGCGTTGGACTCGCCCAGCCAGACGATGCCGATCTGCACCAACTCGTTGCGCACTTCGTCGAAGTCCACGTACTGCGATCCGACCGGCTCGTCGCGGTGAAAGAAGCCGGGATCCGCGCCGTCGGCCGATGCGGACGCCGCGTCCTCGTAAGCGGATGCCGGCACCGCGGCGGGCTCGAGTTCGGCCTCGTCCGGCTCACCCCAGGAAAGCGGCGATGCCGAGCCGGTGTCGCTGGACTGATGGATCTCTTCGTCGGGTTCGGCGAGCGGCCAGCTCCAGGGGCCTGGGGTCCTCAGCACTGGGGCGGTTCGCGGTGCCGCGGGGTCGTGGTCGGTTTCGTCCTCACCCGCGGCGGCGTCGGCTTCGGCAAGCGCGTCGGCGAGCGACTCGATGTCCGTCGAAGCCTCATCGGTGACATCCGAAGTGGACGCCGCGGCGAAGCCCCACCCGGCGTGTTCGGGCTCAGGTACCGGCTCCGCGAGGTCCGGCTCCGCGAGGTCCGGCTCCGCGAGGTCCGGCTCCGCGAGGTCCGGCTCCGCCGTGGCCTCGTTGTTCCGGTCGGCATGCACTGACTCCGGCGCCGCGGTGTCGGTCTCGGCAGAAGGTTCGGATGCGTTGTCTGATTCCGGAGCGCCATGCACGACGTCGTCGAGCCACGACGATGACGCCCACGATGCCGGCGCAGCCTGCGGCACAGGCTCCGGCTCGGCCGCGGGCTCGTCGAGGGAGACAAAGTCGAATGGATGCGCCTGCTCTTCGGCCGGTGGTGCCACGGAGTGGTCGTGAGCATCCGAGCCGTGGTGCGTGAAGTCGGGCTGCAGCGTGGTCTCAACCGGAGCCGGCGACGCCGCTTCCGCTTCTTCGTCGGCGACCGCCGGCGCGGCGTCGACGGTCGAAACCTCGCCGGCTGCGTCGGGAGCTGCGGCGGCTGCGGGAAACTCGGCGGCGGCTTCGGGGGCGTCGACGGTGGAAGCGTCAGCTGTGGCCTCGGTGTCATCCTGACGGCTTGCCACCGACCAGGTGGGTGTCTCCGTGGTCTCAGCCACGTCCTCGGCCGCCGGGGGCGGTGCAGGCTCGTCAGCGACCGCGTGGGACCGCAGCCAGATGGGCTGGGGTGTCTCACTCGGCTGCCGGACACTCCACCCCTCGAATGTGGGCGGCTCGGCGTCGCCGGCGAGGCCGGACACGCCGGCGAGCGCGTCATCGACAGCTTGCTTCTCTGCCTTCGACTTCCGCGATCTGCCGAACACCCAGCGCGAACGCTTTGACTTCTGGGTGGGCTCGGTGGGAGCGGGAGGCGGCGGTGTCGCGTCGCCGGCGTCCGCCACGAGTGCCTCATCAGGCGGTGGTGGAGGAGGAGCGAACACATCTGCGGACGCTTCTGCCTCTGGTTGTTCTGCGTCCGACGTGGCGTCAGCGGCGACGGTGTCCGTCTCCGAGGAGGCAGCGGTGGATCCCCACGACGCCACGGGCTCGTCGTGTTCGTTCGTTGCGGCTTCGGTGATGTCCTCGTGCTCGGCAGCGTCGCCTGTAGAGGCGACCAGTGATGCGTCAGGCGCGGCTTCGTCGGTCTCGACAGACGCGGTCGTCGCAGGCTCGGCGGCCTCGCTCTGCGGGGTGTCATCGGTGGTCGCCACCTCTGCCACCACCCCAGCGGTGTCCTCGTCGACCACGGCCGGCGCTGCGGCCGCCGCTTCATAGCTCGTGTCAACCGCGGGAGCAACGGCTTCCTCGGCGTCATCGGCCGCCGCAGGGGCGGTTGCAACGTCGAAGAACGCATTCGCGCTGACTGGAGCCGTTGTCGCATCCGCGGCGACGGGGCGCGGCTTGCGCTCCATGACGGTGAGGCGGCCGCGCGCCTGTGAGAGCAATGACCGGAGACGCTCCGGTGATGCAACCGCGGAGCGCTGTGTCTCCGAGTAGACGGCCACCAGGCCGCCACGACTGAAGAGCGCGATGCCGCGCACCGGCGCGTCGATGACGAGCACGCGATCGAGCCCGTCGGCGCGGAAGGCCGCGAGCATCGAGGCCGGGTCGAGCCATGCGAGCTCCACACCGCTGACCGCGACAGGGAGACGCCAGAGCATGGTCAGTGCCTCGGCGACTCTCGGGTCATCGAGCGCGTACCCGGCGAGAGATCCCTTGGTTGCGCCGAGGAGCGCCATCCCGGCTGTCTCGCCGCGAGCGTGGTCGTCCGAGTCAAGCCACACGGCGTCGATCAGGTCGCCGCCGCTGACGACCGCAGCAGCGCGAAGCTTTGCCCCTGTAAGGATGAGGATGGAGGGCGGCAGTTCGGACAGACGCTCCGAAAGATGCACCTCATCGGGGGAAGCTTCGACCCACAGCGGCCGTCCGCCGGGGAGCAGCGGAAAGTCAGAAAGTCCGAAAGGCAGATCCGGCGCATCGTCGACGGCACTCCACCATTCCGGGTCTTCCTCAACGACCGGATCGTCAGCATATGAGCCGGCAAGGCGCACGAATGGACCTGCGAGCTCGTCAATCGTGATTGAAAGCGTCTCGTGCGGTGACATCGCGCGACGCCAGTCGGACACGTAGAACACTCTTGGAAGAGCGGCGAGAAGCGCATCAATCGCTGCTTCCCCTTCGATCTGCGCTTGATCCGTTTCGAAAACAGCGTGGCTTGGCCGTCCGAACACAAGGTAGAGCGTCGCCTTGGCGCCATCCCAGGAAATGTCGAACGCGCCGCTCAAATAATCGTCTTTGGCGCTGGCAAGCTGTCGCAGTAGCTTGACATGGGGCGCCGCAGTGGCCATGTGCGGATATTCTACGGACGTGCCTGCAGAAGTCATCACGATCGCGTCGCTAAAAGGTGGTGTCGGAAAGACAACCAGCAGCTATGCGCTGTGCGCCGCTGCGGCGGCTGGTGGTCTCAAAGTCATCGCAATCGACCTCGATCCCACCGGTGGATTGAGCAACGCGTTGGAGCGGGCCAAACGAAGCGTCACCGTCATTGACGTCCTGCACGGTCGAGTCACTCTGCGCGATGCCCTGATCGACCATCCCCTTGGTATTCGAACGGTGGCGTCGCATCGAGGTCTGAACGACGAGTCGCCGTCCAAGGAGCAGCTCGACGAGATGCTGGCCGATGTTCGTGACGACTGCGACATCATCCTGCTCGATACGCATCCGCATGAACCGTCCCTCGTGGGACCGATGGGCGCGGCGGATCGAATCGTGATCCCGACGGCGCTCGACATCCTCTCGTTGCGGGCGGCTGCGCTCACCGTCGGACTCGCCCAGCAACTTGAGGTACTCGACCGGATTCGGGGCATCGTCGTCACAAACGCGAAACGACCGCTGTCGCGGATTACCGACTCCCTGCTTAACGGGCTCACCTTGAGTGGCCTCGCGTTCGAGACGGTCCTCTGGTACTCACCGGGCTGGGTGGTCGCGACCTCCGGCCGGGGAGAGTTGCCCGACGCGGAACTGCTCGCGGAGAGCAAGGCGCTATTGCGCGAGGTCGCGACGCGGCCGTCGCCCACCGAGGCGCTGCGTCAGTTCGTGGGCATGGCCCAGGGGAGGCGCCCCAAGCCCGCCGGAGCCGCTACTCCCTGATCCGCTGCCACCAGCTCTTGCGGCGGCCCTTGGGGGCTGGTGCCTTCGGAACCGGTGCGGGCTGTGCCGCCGGCTTTGGAGCAACCTCGGGCTGAGACACCGCCTGGGGAGGCGCCGCGGGCTGCGCTTGGGGAGGAGCCGCCTCGGTCTGAGCCGCAACCACGACCGGTCGTGGATCGGCAGCCACCACCTGTGGCCAGGGCCGGAGAGGCTGCAGACGGGACCGTTCCTCGGCGAGAGCCCGCTCTGCCGCGACGCGCGCCGACTCCGCGGCTTCACGGCTCGACTCCGCCGCCATGCGCGCCTCTTCGGAGAGGTCGATCCGCCGCAACAGCGTGGTGCGCTCATCCTCGAGCGTGGTCACCCGTTGCGTGAGGGTGGAGATCTCGTCCAGGTAGTGCGAGTCGGGGGCGACCATCGGGACGACGGCGTCGTCCTCCTCGGGATCCTGGATGCCCGATTTCAAGCTCGCTGCCTGACGATCGACGAGCGCGTCGAGGAATGCCCACTGCTGGCGGAGCTCTTCCTCGGAGTGGCGCGGGACAGAACTCACCGCACCAAGGCGACCAGGCTCACTCCGTCGAGGGCGGCGAGCGCTGCGGTCAGCGCATCCGGCGCCATCAGCGGGAGCACGTCAGCGTGGGGCAGCTCGAACGCGATGTCGGCGGCGAAACGACGTGGACGCGACAGTGGATCAGGTCGGAGTACGAACGCCGGAGCGTTCGACTGTGCCGGCAGGGCCGCGTCGAGCGAGGTCTGATCGGCGAGCACGCGGGTCTCGTCCTGCGTGAACCCTGCCGCGAGCAGACGCTCGCTCAGGGCCGTCCGGTCGCCGGTGTGCTGGCGTCGCTCGACAGTGGTCCATGCGGCGACGAGCAGTGCCTCGCGTTCAGAAAGCTCACGAACGATTGCGGGGACGTGCGATTGCCCGAGCTCGCGCGCAGCGCGCAGGCGACGCGAGCCGCACACCACTTCGAAGCGGTCACTGCCGCGGCGGCGGAGGAGGAGCGGTTCGATGATGCCCCGCGACGCGATGCTGGCTCGCAGCGCTGCCAGTGTCGCGGCGTCCACGTCACTGCCTGGCCACCACGGGCGATCGTGCACGGCGTCGATCGCGATGCGCTCGACACGCGACTCCGACGTCGGGGCCAGCCAGCGCGCCATCGGTCCTGAGAGCGGCGGACCGCTGACCGTCTGGGGCGGGCGCTCGCCGATCTCAGACATCGGCGGCCGGCTCCTCGCCGGCGATCTCTCCCGCGAGCTCGCGGTACGCGGCTGCGGCTTTCGATGATGACGCGTAGGCGGTGATCGGGATGCCGGCGAGGGACGTCTCCTGGAGCTTGACCGTCGGGGTGATCACCGTCGCAAAGACGCGAATGTTGGCAAGCTCGCAGAGTCCGTCGAGGAGCTGGCGGCTGAACCGCGTGCGCAGGTTCACGAAGGTCGGCACGATCCCGAGGATGGCCAGATCCGGGTTGAGGCGGCTCCGGACCAGGTGAACGGTGCGCAGCACCTCCTTGAGACCGCGGATCGCGAACCCCGACATCTGCACGGGGATCAGCACCTCACCAGCTGCGGCAAGCGCGCTGATCGTCTGGAAACCGAAGCTCGGTGGCGTATCAAAGAGGACGTAGTCGAACGTGGCGCGGATGCCGTCGCGCCGCAGCGCGTCGCGCAGCACGAGTTCCTTGTCGATCGAAGATGCCAGCTCGCCCTCGACAGCGGAGAGGTCGGGCGATGCGGGCAGCACCCACAGGTTGGACCAGCTCGTCTCGGCGATCGCGTCACCGGCTTCGACGTGGCCGCCGATCACCGCGGAGATTCCGGGCCGCTCGTCGTACGGGTCGAAACCGACGCCGCTCGTCAGGTTCGACTGCGGATCGCAATCAACGAGGAGCACGCGCTTACCTCGCTCGGCGAGCGCGGCGCCGAGGTTGATGACGGTCGTGGTTTTGCCCACGCCGCCCTTGCCGGAAACGCATGCGATGGAGACAGTCACCTGAACACTGCACGATAGCTTGCACCGCCCTTCGCTGGCCATTGGCCACCAGAGCGCGAGCGGGACCTCAAGACACGATGGTGGTCTGTGACCTGCGCGTCACGCGGGGTCCGAGCCCCCGGAACGAAACGCGTCAATACTTTCAAACGATGATCAATGCACAAAGTGCAGGGCATCACGGAGAGGTGGAACGTTTCCAGTTGCGGCGGGGGGAGATGTATCGAATCTCGTACACCGTGAGAACTCCGCAGCAGCGGCGGGTGACCAGGAGCCTGGCTGTCTACTCGGGCTCCTCGAAGCGACGCCTGTGGGACGGCCGCGAAGCGGTGTGCTTCGAGTTCCAGCGACCTCATGGACGCCCGCTCTCGCTGCTCCGCGGACAGATCGTGGAAGCGCGGCCGGCGACGTTGAACGATCGCGGTCAACTCGTACTTGTCGACGAAGCCGGTCAGCGGCGTCCGTTGCCGCGGAGCACAGCCACACGTGGTGCATGGTCGCCACCGCCGTGGTCAGCTGGCTAGACCGGTCTCCTCGCCTCCGGTGGTGCTGCGCGACAACCGCTCGTTGAGGCCGCGGCGCTCGAATCGATAGCCGATCCCGGGAACTGCGTGGATGTAGGTCGGACGCGGGCCCGACGGCTCGATCTTGCGGCGCAGGCGATACACGTGGGCGTCGACGCTTCGAAGGTCGAGATCCGCGCCCTGGCCCCAGACCTTCTGGATCATCTCGGATCGCGAGATCACCCGGCCCGGCGACGCCGAGAGAAGCGCAAGCAGGTCGAACTCGGTTGGGGTGAGGTTCACCGACTCGCCATCGCGAAGCACCTCGTGCCTGCCAATGTCGACGATGAGGCCGGGGAACTTGAGGCGGCCCGGGCGCACCTGCGACTGGGTCGTCCGCTGGCGGCGCAGCTTCGCGTTGACGCGCGCTGCGAGCTCACGGATCTCGAAGGGCTTGGCAATGTAGTCGTCCGCGCCGATCTCGAGCGCCACAACGACGTCCACGGTGTCGGTGCTGGCCGAGAGGATGATGATCGGCACCTCGACACCCGCTCCGCGGAGCCGGCGGCATACGTCAAGGCCGGGCATCCCGGGAAGGCTGAGGTCGAGAAGGATGAGGTCGACGTCGCTCTGCTCGGCGAGGCGCAGCCCTTCGGCGCCGTCCTCGGCGAACTGCAGGCCGAAGCCATGCTGCTGAGCCACCGTGGCGAGGATGTCGCGCATCGCCGGGTCATCGTCGATGACGAGCACGGTCGCCTCGGCGGGCGCGCGTACGACGCCATGACCCAGTGGCGCGAGGATCGATTCCGTGAATGTTGTCATCGGTTCCTCAAGATGCGGCGATCGCACCAATCATGCCCATTGGCGCAACCTAACACCGCCTGAGCGGATGGTTTGCGGCGGTTACGGATGCGTTGCCCGTCTTTACCCATCTGCAACCTTCGGGAGCAGTCGGAGCTCATTACAAATGCACCGGGAGGGTGATCTGCATCACACATGCACCGGGAGGGTGATCTGCATCACACATGCACCGGGAGCGCAACCACGAACGTGTTGCCGCGTGCGCGTGAGTTGTCGATCCAGATCCTTCCGCCCATACGCTCCACGAGCTGGCGGGCCAGGTAGAGGCCGACACCGAATCCGCCACGCTGACGGAGCAGCGGCGACTCCACCTGATAGAAGGACGCAAAGACGCGGTCGACGTCGCTGTCCGGGATGCGCCGGCCGTTGTCGCGAACCTCGACATGCACCTTGTTCACTGCCCGGTACGTGGTGACGCGCACGGGCTCGGAGTCCGGCGAGAACTTGAGCGCATTGTCGATGAGACACGCGACAACCAGCGCGAGACGCTCGTGGTCCGCAAGCACGCGTTGCGCGTCGGGGGCGACCGTGATGGCGAAGCGGTCGTGATCGGCGGATTCGACGAATCGCGCGATGACCTCACGGAACACGTTCTCGAGGTCGACTGCCGCGGTCTTCAGCCGGATCTCGCCCGACTCGAGCTGCGCGATGCAGAGCAGGTTGTCGGTGAGCCGGGCAAGGTGTTCGGCTTCGAGGCGCAGCTCGTGCAGACCCTCGTCGCGCGCATCCTGCGGCAGACGATCGCCGGCATCGTGCATGAGCGTGAGCCACGCCTTGATCTTGGTCAAAGGTGTCCGCAACTCGTGCGATGCCAGCATCATGAACTCGCTCTTGATGCGATCGACCTCGCGCAACTCGGCGAACGCCGCGTGCTCGAGCTCGATGGATCTGCGCACCTGCGCATCGCGCTCGCCCACGAGCTCGCGCGCGAGCAGGTTGCTGCTCAATGCGACGACGAAGAGCAGGAAGAGTCGTGAGACGAGCGCATCGACGAGCGTGGTGTCGAGGTGATGATTCGCAACGGTGAATCCGACGACGAAGTACGCGATGCCGGCGACGAACGCGCACGCCATGCTGCCGACGAGCCCGAAACGCAGGCTGCTCGCGATCACGACGATGAAGAAGGTGACGGCGAGGTCGGAGTTGTAGCCGCCCGTGAGATAGACGAGTCCGCTCGCAACCGCGAGGTCGAGCACGATCGTCGCGACCTGGAGGCGGCGACCCGGGATGCGATTGGCGAGGAGCATGACAGTGGCGGCGAGGTTGAACACGCCCCAGGCGCCGAGCACGAGATTGACCGCTGCGGTGGACTGCCCGGTCTTGAGCCCGGGGAAGTTGTTGGCGACCGCGGCGAAGATGAGCACCATCCAGCGGCTCAGCTCGATCGTCCGCTCGATGCCGGCCCTGCGGTCCCGCGCGGGCATCGACGTCGACTCGCTGCGCGGCCTGCGAGTTGGAAGACGGCCTGCAGGGCGGTCCGCCGAGTTCGCCATCGGGCGCGGTGGAGCGGACTGCGTGAGCTCCCGGCTCACTGCCTCAGCCATGCTGACCAGGTTCGTGCGTACGGTCGCAGATCGCCTCGCTCACTCTGGTGAGCCTAGCGGCGGTTCACGCTTGCCAGACGAAGGTCTCGTAACGATGCCGCACCACCCACTGTTACAGGCGAACAGATGCATGCCTCGGTCCTGGAAACTTCAGGTCAGCCGTGTCGCTCCCATCGAACGCCGCTTTGCACCCGGATCGCCCGGATGAACTTGCCGCCGGCGCGGCCGCCCTTCGGGACGGTCGTCTCGCCGATGCGGTCGCCGCGTACGACCGCGCCCTGGAGCGGCTCTCCGCTGATGGACAGCCCGAGCAACGCGGTGCGGCGCTCCTGGCGCGCGGCCTCGCGCAGCAACTCCTCGGCGAGACCTCCAGCGCGACGGCGGACGTTCTCGCAGCGCTGAACGCCTGGTCGCTGGCCCGCGCCGACTGGGCGTCGAGCGCGATGTCCGATCTCGCCGCAGCGCTGTCGGGCGCGGGAAACCTTGCCGCTGACACGTACTGGCAGGCGGCGCTCCGCCTTGCGGAGCGCAGTGGCGACGTCATCCTCCAGGCCGCCGTGTCCGGCGAATGGGGACGGCACGCGGCGCGTGCAGGGGAAGCGGTCACTGCTGTCGCACTCCTCGAGAAGTCCGCAGAGCTCGGCCGCCGTGCCGGTGATGACGCCATCGTGGCCAAGGCGCTCGTGAATCTCGCCCGCGTCGAGCTCGATGCGGGCAGGGGTGGTCACGCCATGCGGAATATCGGCGAGGCGCTCGCCCGCGACCAGCGCGGCGACCTTCGCGCGGCTACCGCGGGTCTCCTTATTGATGTGGCTGCCGGCGCGTTCCACTCCGGGGATACCGCGCATGCCGAGCTCTGCCTCGAGCAGGCGCTCTCGCTGAGTGGCAGCGACCGGCAGATACGCGAACGGACTCTGGCCGCGCTCGGCGGCCTCGCGAGGGCACGCAATGACTACGTCACGGCCGCTCGCTACGGCGAGGAACTCCTCGACAGCGCGCGCCGTGGTGGCGACCTCACCGTTGCCGCAGAGTCGCTCCACGACCTGGGGAGGATCGCGTTGCTCGCCGGCGCACTGGACGACGCCGCGCAGCGCCTGACCGAGAGCGTTGTCATCGCGCGCAGCCTTGGGCTCGACTCACTCGCGGCTTCCGGATCACGGGCTCTCGCGGAGGTGGCGGTCCGTCGCGGATCGCTCTTGCGCGCGTTGGGCTACGCCGAGCAGGCGGTGATCCTCTCCATGGGACAGGACGATCTCGAGGCATGCGCCGCGACCCTGCTGCTTGTGGCAGCCGAGGCGAGCCGTGCCGGGCTTGAGGATGTCGCCACACCTGCCAACGCCGGTGCCGCCGAGATCTATCGACTGCTCGAGCGCGATGACCTCGCCCAGGTGTTGACAGGAAGCTCGCAGGCGACGGGGCCGGGCGCCGAGGCGCGCACCGATCGGCTGGAAGCGGGCCTCGAGGCCGCACGGTCGGTCGTCGACCCGAACGGAGCCGGCGATCTGAGCTGACCCGCGGTTCAGCAGTCCGGAACGCCCGGAGGCGGGATCACGAGGCCACTCTCGGGAGGGGCTGTTCCACTCGGCGGCGCTGACATGACGAGGCTCTGGCTCGTCGGGTCGTTGCAGTTGACGACCCAGCCGAGGACGTGCAGCGCCGCGGCCTCGCGTGCGTCCGACGGAAGGATCGCGTGCTGAATGCCTTCAGTCGTCAACACGTGGATCCAGTTAGGGTCGAGCTGATCAATCGAGTCGTACAGCTGCAACGCGCTGTTGCCGAAGACTGCCGGCTCGTCATAGAGGAAGACGACGCGGCCGGTGGGGAACCGGTAGGCGAGGTATCCACCCCAGGTGTCAAGCGTATAGAGGCGCTGGCCGGGGAAGTGCTCGCCTGCGTAGGTGGCGGCAGCCTCGGGGTACGTCTTCGCCTGGTAGGCGGCCGCAGCCGAAGCGCTGAGCCGGGGCACGAGGAAAACCGTCATCGCGGCGGCCATCGCAAGCAGCGCCACGCTGGCCACGACCGGATGGAGGTGACGGGTCGTGGTCGCATCGGGCTGTTGCCCGAGCCGCGGCGCCACGTGCAGCGACCAGGCCCTCGATGCGTGGACCGCGAGTTGCGGCGTGACGACCACGGCGAAGAGGCCGAGGTTCTCCTGCGCGAAGAGCGTTGCGATGAGCAATCCGAAAGCGGTCACAACCCCGAAGCGGTCGGGTCCGCCGGAGATGGTCCAGAGCACAACGAGCAGGACCACCTCGGCTTCGAAGAGACGCGCCCACCATTCGTGGAAGTCGGGAGAGCCGAAGCCCGCGAGCGCCTGCGCCACGCCCGGGTTGAAGACTCCCGAGAGGATCGATGCGTAGATCCCCGGACCCACCGGGTTGGCGAGCGCCGCGACAACGCTGATCGCGAGGGCCGCGCCGAGCTGTCGACGGCCGGTCGTGTGCCCGGCCGGGGAACGGATCAGCAGCAGGGCAGCGACGAGCAGGAGGAGCCCGGCCGCGAAGCCTGCATCCATGTTCGCCCAGAGCAGGAAGAGCGGCGGCAACCCCCAGACGGCGGCGGTGCTGCCGTCGCGCCAGCGGCTGATGACGAACAGCACGATCGCGACTCCGAGCACTGAGATCACACCGCTGCTCACGCCGGCGACGCTGTTGAGCACCACGCCCGTGATGACCATCGCGAGAGCGAGCCACGGCCCGCTGATGCGAGCGGCTCGTGGCACCGACAATGCGGCGAGCACCACGGCTGCCACTGCGGCGAGGCCCATGACCAGTGAAGCAAGCCCTGCGCCGCCCGCTCCGACCAGCCCGGCGAGGGTGACTTCGTACAGCCATTGCTGGCCGACCCAGACGTGTGCGGCCGGCAGGAAGCTGAACGGCTCGTGCGCCGGGATCCCGCTTGTGGTGATGAGCCGTCCGAGTGCGAGATGCCACCAGACGTCGGTGTTGCTGAAGGGCTGCACAGTGAGGATCAGCACGACGATCGCAGCAGCTGCGATCCACGCGATCCGGTTCGCCGCGGCGCGGCGCTGCTCGGGGCCGGCGATCACGAGAAGATCAGGTCGTTTCACTGGTTCTGGGCTCCGGCATCCGGCGCGGCCTTCTCCTGTTTCGCGCAGACGCTCCCCGGTGCCCAGTTCGGAGCCGGCGGGAGCTGCAGCGTCGAGCCCTTGGGCACGAACGCGACGCTCAGGCCGTCCTGGTAGACCTTGGTCCAGTCGGCGGCGTGGTCCATGACATCGGCCAGTGGCGTGTTGACGTCGTAGAGGACGATGTCCGTGCCGAAGCGGCGGATGATCGAGTCCCAGCTCGGCGTGACGGTTTCCACGGACGCGTACGTCAGCAGCATCTGATCGCCCATGAGTGCAGCGTCACCGAAGATGAACACCTTGTCGTCGTGGGACGAGAGCGTGTATGCGAGATACCCACCTTCACCGTACTGGTTGAAGATCTTCAATCCGTCGGGCGCGCCGGCGAGCCATTGCGCTGCGCACACGGGGTACTCCTGCGCGTAGGTGAGGGAGTAGGGCTGCAGTGCCATCTTGGGGACCAGCCACGCCACGTAGACGCCGCCGAGTCCCGCGACGAGCAGTGAGCTCGCGCAGATGCGGAAGAGCAACGGAGGTTGCGCGCGAGTCCGCACGCGCGCGGAAGCTCTCGCGTGCCGAATGCGGCGCACCGCTGCGCGCAATCGTGGCGTCGCAAGACCGAGCTGATCGATGTACACCGCCGTCGACGCGGCAACGAACAACTCGATGTTGCGCGCGGACTGCAGTGACAGCACGGTCGTCACCAGCACGAGCGCGACGTCCCGCGCGCGGATGTGTCGATTGAAGACAATCAACATCGCGAGGGTGAGCAGCATCGCCCCGTAGACGAACACCTCCCAGTCGTGGAAGCTCGGCGAGAACCATTCCTCGATGAGCGACTGCTGCGCAGCAGATGCCTGCGTGCCGGCGGCGTAGAAGAGGATGCCCGGACCGTTGAGGTTGATCATGCTCGTCGCAGCGCAAGCGAGCAGCAGCCACAGCAGCGGGAGCAGACGTGAACGCGGCGCGGAGTCGGGCATGTGCAGGTATCCGCCGATGAGCTCGGCCATGAGGATCACCGCAATGAACCCGAGGCCGATGACGAACTCGCCGTGCAGGTTGCTCCACAGCACGAACAGCGGAACCATGATCCACATGGCTTTTCCGCCGCGCAACAGATATCGCTCGACCAGCAACAGCGTCAGCGCGGAGAAGGCAAACGTGACCATTTGCACGCGCGGTCCCCAGATGGGGAATCCCGCGATGACGCCGATGAGCATGCCGATGCCGAGCACTGCACGCGTCGGATGGCGCAGCCGCGCCTTCTGCATGATCGCGAGCAGACCGAGCCATGTGACCGCGGACAGCACCAGGACGATGAGCCCGAGTCCACCGATGGCGAATTCGACGGCGAACACCACTTCGTTCAACCACTCGTGCATCGTCCAGTGATGCGTCGGCACGGTATATGTGAACGGGTCGTTACCGAGGAGGCCGCCGTGCTGAATGATCAACTGGCCGGCGCGAAGATGCCACCAGAAGTCAGGGTCCTGGATGGTTCGCGTGACCGGCAGCGCCATGATCACGAGCACCGCGATGAGAAAGAGTCCACTCGGTTGCGTCAGTGAATCGAGGCGCTCGCGGAATCCACTCCGCTGCTTCTGCACCGCCTCAGCCGCCACGCTGCTCATCAACCGCCGCCCGCTACCTGTCCGTCAGCTCTGCGATGCTCCCGAGATCACGCGGGCTGCGGCTGCAGTACCCGGTTGTTCGAGCCCGACCGACGACCAGAGCATCTTCAGCAGATGCGCAAACTCGAAGGGCTTGCCCATGTATGTGATCCCGCCGAGATCCATAACGGCTTGAATGTCTTCGTCGAAACAGCGCGCGGTGAGCAGGATGATCGGGCACGTTGCGGTCTTGGTCTGAGCACGCAGCTCACGACAGACCGACAACCCACTCAAGCGCGGCATCATCACGTCGCATACCACCGCATCCGGAAGCCAGCCTTTGATCACGATCTCCAGCGCTTCCATGCCGTCCTCGGCACAGCGCACGTCGAATCCGTCACTCGCGAGTCGCAGCTCGAGGAGACGGCGAAGGGAGTCGTCGTCTTCCGCGATGAGAATGCGAGGTGGGTCGCCGTGCGTCATATGCGTGTACATTTCCTGGATCGGTGGTTGGACTTCGATCTGGTTATACGCTGGCCGCAACTTGCAGCCCGGCGTGCAACAGGCCTGTCACAGCCATTTGTGAACTACAGGCAGGGTGCGACTCTGCGGTGACATGATGACCACGGTGAGCGAAGTCGAAGTGGCCCCCACCATGAACCCAGGGGCACTGTCCGGTGTCCGGTTCCTGGTGACCAAGCGCATCGAGGACCTCGACGCGACTGCTGCTTCGCTCGACGACGAGCTGGCTGCGGTCGCGACCCGCCTGCAGGAGCTCCGAACGGCACAGCACGAGGCCGAGGGCCGCTGGGGCGCGCTGCTGAGCGTGTTGCCGGCCGGCGATGTCGACGAGATTGACAGTGCGTTTCGCACCCTCGCCAAGAT
The DNA here is from genome assembly GCA_050010655.1 of Candidatus Dormibacteria bacterium. Lineage (GTDB taxonomy): Bacteria > Chloroflexota > Dormibacteria > Aeolococcales > Aeolococcaceae > Palsa-851. The sequence continues at coordinate 13,662 of JBEKKP010000031.1, read as the reverse complement.
TCGTGCCGATCTCGCGGCCACCGAAGAGCGTCAGGTCGAGCTCGGCACCCGGCTCACAGGTATCCGCGCCGAGCAGGAAGTGCTTCGCGCGGTGTACCGCAGCCTCGACGACCTGCTTGCTGCCAACGCCGGACCCACCAACGGCACCGCCCGGTTGCGCGACGCGTCCCGCCAGGTCTTTCAGATCATCGAAGAGGAGCGGATGCGGATCGCGCGCGACATGCATGACGGCCCCGCGCAGTCGATGGCGAACTTAGTCCTCCAGGCGGAGATCATCGAGCGGCTCATCGCGCGCGACCCGAAGATGGTCGTGAGCGAGCTCGCCGATTTCAAGAACGGCGTCCGCGCGGTCCTGGACGACACCCGGCGCTTGATCTTCGACCTCCGGCCGATGACGCTCGACGATCTCGGCCTCGTGCCGACGCTCCGCAAGTTCGTCGCCGAGTTTGGCGAGCACAACTCCATCAACGCCCACCTGCGCGTCGTCGGCGAGGAGATCCGCATGGGCGGGGGGCTGGAGCAGACGTGCTTCCGGATCGTCCAGGAGGCGCTCAACAACGCCCGCAAGCACGCGAAGGCGTCCAACGTCGAGGTGGTGATCACCTTCCTGCCCAAGCAGGTGAGTGCGGTCATCCGCGATGACGGCGTCGGCATGGATGTGGAGGCGACGGAGGCGAGCGTGGACAAGACCCGCCACTTCGGGCTCCTGACCATGCGCGAGCGCGCCGACGGCGACAAGGGAACGCTCGAGATCAGGTCCCAACTCGGCAAGGGGACGGAGGTCCGGGCGACATTCGACCTGTGAGAGCGCCGGTTCAAGAGGCTCGAAGCCTGGATCGGTACGTCCCCACGACAATGGAAGCGATGCGGCACCGTGTTCTTGCATGCGACTACGACGGAACGCTCGCGACCGAGGGGGTCTGCTCTGATCTGACCGTCCAGGCTCTGGAGCGCGTCGCGGCCACCGGGATCCGGCTCGTACTGGTCACCGGGCGAACTCGCGAGGAACTCGCCGACGTGTTCGACCCGGGCACGCTGTTCGAGGCGATCATCGTCGAGAACGGCGCAGTGGTGTTCGACGTCAAGACGGGGAAAGAGGAGTTGCTCGGGCCTCGACTCCCGAGCAGGCTCGTCGACGAGTTCGCGCGCACCGGTGTTGACCCCTTGGTTGTCGGCCGGGTGCTCTTTTCAACAGCCTGGTCCCAGCATCACAAGCTGTCCGCCGCAATCGCCAAGATCGGCGTCGACCGCCAGGTCGTCCGCAATCGCGATTCGGCCATGGTGCTGCCTGCAGGGATCAGCAAGCGCACCGGTCTCGAAGCAGCCCTGCGGGCGCTTGGGGAGCCGGCGTCTGCCACAGTCGCGGTCGGCGACGGCGAGAACGACGTAGCGCTTTTTGCGGTGGCCGGTGTGTCCGTGGCAGTCGCCAACGCGGTGGACGTTCTCAAAGCCCGTGCCGACGTCGTGCTCACCGAACCGAATGGCAAAGGATTCCAGTCGCTTGCGGATGCCATCGTGGCCGGCGATCTCGGAGTCCTGACGGCGCTGAGCCCGCTCGCGGGCTGACTGCTCAGACGGGGAGGATCGGCGCGCGCATCATGGCGCCGTCGCCACGCAGCCAGGCTGCGATCGCAACATCGTTCTGGCGGCGACCGACGGCCGCCTGGCGGGCCGGCTGAAAGTCGAGGGGCGCTACTTCGATGGTGGTGCCGTCCGTCGGCATCACCGCGATGAGGGCGTCGACCATCTCCGGGTCGAACTGCCGGCCGCTCTCGCGGCGCAGCTCCTCGAGGATCCAGTCGAAGGAGCGGGCCGGCTGATATGGGCGGCCCGTGCGCATGACATCGAACGCGTCGACGACGGACACGATGCGCGCGCCCAGCGGGATCGCGTCCCCTCGGAGGCCGTCCGGGTACCCGGCGCCGTTGAAGTGCTCGTGGTGATGGCGGACGATGAGCCGCACGTCGTCCCACGTATCGATGTCGGCGAGGATCGACGCGCCGATCTCGGGATGCGTGCGCATCACGTTGCGCTCGGCGATGGTGAGTGCTTCCGGTTTGCGCAGCAACGCCTCCGGAATGGCCACCTTGCCGATGTCGTGAAGGCAGGCGCCAAAGCGGATGAGGCTGCGCATGCCGTCGCCGATACCGAGGTGACGCGAGATGGCGTCGGACATGCCGACGAGCCGGGTCGAGTGCTCCTGCGTCTCGTAGTCCTTCGACTCGAGCGCATTGGCGAGCACCATCGTGAAGCGCTCCAGCATCGGCGCCAGAAACCGCAGGCGAAGCGCCTCGTCGGCGAGCTCGCGGCGCTCCAGCGCGCGGTCGAGCACCGTCAGCAGATGCATCGACTTGAACGGCTTCGGGATGAATGCGACGGCGCCTGCCTGCATCGCCTGCATGGCAAGGTCGAGGTCGCGAAATGCCGTGACGACGATGCACGAGATCATCGGGTCCACGCGTTGCGCGTGGGCGATGAGGTCGACGCCGTTGGCGAGCGGCATCGCGTAGTCGGTGATGATGGCGTCGAAACAGCCCGGTGCGTCGACGCAGCCGATCGCCTCGGCGCCGTTGGCAGCGCTGGTCACCTCGTGGCCGGCGTACTCGAGTGTCTCCTGGATGAAGCGCCGCGTCAGTGCATCATCTTCGGCAACGAGGACGCGAGCCAACTGGTGAGTACCTCCGAGTAGTGCCTTTCCGAGCCCGTGAAAAGGATCGTGATCAGCCAACATCGTCGCCGATCGCGTCAATTCGGAGGTCTCCGTCACACGTCTGTGCGAGACCGCTACAACTGGGGTTTTGGCTCTGGTGCGGCGCCGAAGGGGAGCCGTAGCGTGTGCCGCCAGTGGGCGCGAACGGCGCGCTGCACCTGGAGGTCGGTCCACCAGATCGGCACTTCCGCGCTCTGGTCGTGATCGACGCGAAGATGCTTGCAGAGGACCTTGCGCTTGACGGGCATTCCGAAGTCCTTCCGTCCGGTCATCACGACCTTGTAGACGAGATAGACCACAACCCAACACACGAGTGCGCCGGTCGCCGCGAGGTAGACGTCACCGGGGATCGATCCGGATTTCGAAGCGTGCGCGGCAGCGGCAAGGAGAAGGAGCATCGAGCACAGCCTAGACTGCGCCTGCAACGCAACAGTTCACGATCCGGTAACAGCCGTGAGGCCGTCACCGGATCGTGTGTGCTGTATGCGTTTTTGCCGGCCCGCTTTACGCGACGGGGTCGGGCTGGGGCTCCGGTTCGAGTGACAGCGCCACCTCGGCGTCGGCACCCATGTCGAGTCCGATGTAGTCCGGATCGCCACCGCCTGCGGCCGCTGCCTCTTCCTCGTAGAGGCGGAGCGCCTCGTCACGAAGCTTCTGGTAGTAGTCGAGGCCCGTCCCGGCGGGGATGAGCTTGCCGATGATGACGTTCTCCTTGAGGCCACGAAGCCGGTCGATCTTGCCCGAGATTGCCGCTTCCGTGAGGACGCGGGTGGTCTCCTGGAACGAGGCAGCGGACAGCCACGACGCCGTGTTGAGAGCCGCCTTGATGAGGCCGAGCAGCACCGTCTGCGCGATTGCGGGCTCGCCGCCTTCGCTCAGCGCCTTTGCATTGGCCTCTTCCCATTCGAGCTGCGAGACGATCTCGCCCGGCAACAGGTCACTGTCGCCGGCGTTGTCGATGCGGACCTTCCGCATCATCTGCCGGACGATGACCTCGATGTGCTTGTCGTTGATATCGACGCCTTGCGTCCGGTACACGCGCTGCACCTCGCGCACGAGGTAGTTCTGCACATCGTCGCGACCGCGAACGAGCAGCAGCTCCTGCGGGCTGATCGAGCCTTCGCTGATCTTGTCGCCGGCGCTGACGTGATCCCCGTCGCGGACCTTGATCTGTGACGACACAGGGATCGGGTATTCGCGCGAGTCGTCGTCGGTGCTGCGCACCAGGATGCTCTTGGCGTCGACCTTCACCGTTCCCGCGTAGCGGGCCCGGATCGAGACTTCGTTGCCGTGCTCGTCGACGCCACGGATGAGCTCGGTGCCTTCCGCGACGTGACTGCCGTCCTCGACCGCAACAGCGTGCTTGGACGGAACCGGGTACGTGGTGTCGAAGATGTCGCGCGAGGTCACCTTGACCTTCTGCGAGCGGTTCTCGCCACGAATGACCTCGACGACGCCGTCGATCTCGCTGATCAACGCCTTGCCTTTCGGCACCCGTGCCTCGAACAGCTCCTCGACGCGGGGGAGACCCTGCGTGATGTCGGAGCCACCGGTTGCGACACCACCGGTGTGGAACGTCCGCATGGTGAGCTGGGTGCCCGGTTCGCCGATGGACTGCGCTGCGATCACGCCGACCGCCTCGCCGATCTCGACCAACCGGCCCGTGGCGAGGTTGCGGCCGTAGCACATGCGGCAGACGCCCTCGCGGGCCTTGCACGTCATGATGCTGCGCACCTTGACCCTGCCGACCGTGTCCTTCGCGGCCATGATCCGGCGGGCGGTCTCATCGTCGATATCGTCGCCCGCGCGCTTCACCGTCTCGCCGTCGATGGCGATGTCCTGCGCCGCGATGCGTCCCTGGAAACGATCGATCGCGCGTTCCTTGAGCTCGTCGTCGGTGAGCTCGATCCAGATGCCCGCGGTGGTCTCGCAGTCCTCGATGCGGACGATGACGTCCTGCGCCACGTCGACCAGACGGCGGGTGAGGTACCCGGAGTCAGCGGTACGAAGCGCGGTGTCAGCGAGTCCCTTGCGGGCTCCGTGCGTGGAGATGAAGTACTCGAGGACGGTGAGGCCCTCGGAGAAGTTGGCCTTGATCGGCAGGTCGATGATCCGTCCTGTCGGGTCGGCCATGAGTCCGCGCATACCGGCGAGCTGCCGGATCTGCTGCTTGCTGCCTCGGGCTCCTGACTGCGACATCATCAGCACCGAGTGGAAGCGGTCGAACGAGCTCATGGTGACCTCGGTCACCTTGTCCGTCGCGTTCGTCCAGATGTCGACGGTCTTGAGGTAGCGCTCGTCGTCGGTGATCAGTCCGCGGCGGAACTGCAGGTCGACCTGCTCGACCTCGTCCTCGGCCTTGGCGATGATCCCCGCCTTGGCGGGCGGCGTCTTGATGTCCATGGCGGCAACCGTCACGCCGGCGACTGTCGCGTAATGGAAGCCGAGTCGCTTGATGTTGTTGACCAGTTGCGCGGTGGTTTCCGCGCCGTGCAGGTCGTAGCACTCCTTGACGAGGTGCGAGAGCTTGCCCAGGTCGAGGACCTCGTTGCGGAACGCCATCGACGGAAGGTTGTTGTCGGCTCCGGAATCACCGAGCGGGAGGACCTCGTTGAAGATGACCCTGCCGATGGTCGTGGTGATGATCTCGGTGCCGGCCGGATCCTCCTCCGACGCGCGGTGCGCGTGCACGTTGCGCTTGGGCATACGGACCCGCACGCGCTCATGCAGATTCACGACGTGGTGCTCGAACGCGAGTTGCGCCTCGCCCGTCGATGCAAAGACGTGCAGGTCGGTTTCCGGCCGCTCGTCATCAGCGCCGCGCTGGGTGAGGTAATACGCACCGAGGACGATGTCCTGGTGCGGCGCGACCACCGGGCTGCCGTTGGATGCGCTGAGGATGTTGTTTGACGACATCATCAGGTTCTTCGCTTCGGCGACGGCACCGCTGAACAGCGGCACGTGCACCGCCATCTGGTCTCCGTCGAAGTCCGCGTTGAACGCCTTGCAGACCAGTGGATGGATCTGGATCGCCTGACCTTCGACGAGCACCGGCATGAACGCCTGGATGCCGAGTCGGTGAAGGGTTGGTGCGCGGTTGAGGAGCACCGGATGCTCCTTGATCACGCCGTCGAGCACGTCCCACACCTCGGGACGCACGCGCTCGACCATGCGCTTGGCGCTCTTGATGTTCTGCGTGCTGTTCTGCGAGACCAGCTCACGCATCACGAACGGCTTGAAGAGCTCGAGCGCCATCTTCTTGGGCAGGCCACACTCGTGCAGCTTCAGCTCCGGCCCGACCACGATGACCGAGCGCCCGCTGTAGTCGACGCGCTTGCCGAGGAGGTTCTGCCGGAACCGTCCCTGCTTGCCCTTGAGCATGTCGGAGAGCGACTTGAGCTTGCGGTTGCCCGTGCCGGTGATGGCACGGCCGCGGCGCCCGTTGTCGATGAGCGCGTCCACCGCTTCCTGGAGCATCCGCTTCTCGTTGCGCACGATGATTTCCGGCGCACCGAGCTCGAGGAGTCGCTTCAGGCGGTTGTTGCGGTTGATGACGCGGCGATAGAGGTCGTTCAGGTCGCTCGTGGCGAAGCGTCCGCCGTCGAGCTGCACCATCGGGCGCAGCTCCGGGGGGATCACCGGGAGCACGTCAAGGATCATCCACGCAGGTGACGTGGACGACTTGCGGAACGCCTCGACAACGCGCAGGCGCTTGATCGCCTTCTGACGGCGCTGGCCGCTTGTGGACTTGGACTCCTCGCGAAGGCGCGTTGCCTCATCGGCGAGGTTGATCTGCTGGAGCAGCTCGCGAATCGATGCAGCACCGATACCCGCCTTGAAGACCTTGCCGAACTTCTCCGCGTACTCGCGGTAGTCGGTGTCGGTCAGCAGGTCGCGAACGGTGAGCGACTCGAGCTTCTCACGCTGCTTCTGCACGTCGTTGCGCAGTGCGTCGAGCTCTTCCTGCGCGCTCACCTCGCGCTCGGCGCGGTTGCCCTGCAGGTCGGCGCGCAGGCCGGCGATTTCCGCCCCGGCGGCGTCCTCGGCTTCCTGGATGCGCTGCGCCATGCTGGCGCGCAACTCCTCCTCGCGTTCGGCAGCGCGGCGCTGCACCTCGACCGCGAGGTCTTCCTCGAGCAGCACGCCTTTCTTGGCGACCACTTCGGCGATGACGGAGTCGCTGAGCGTGAAGTTGGCGACGGCCTTGTGGCCTTTCGCCTCCTGGATGCGGGAGTCGAGATCCGCCGCGGATTCACTCAGCTTGGTGATCCGGTTCTCGAGTTCCTCTTCGAGCCGAGTCTTCTGCGCGGCAAGCTCCACCTCGCGCTCCGTGATGCGTGCCTCGATCTCGGGCTTCTCGTCCGCGCCACCGGAGCTCATGCGCTCCTTGAGCGCGATGATGCGCTCGTCGGTGTTCGGGTCGAGCTTCGCGAGCAGTTCCGTCCGCGCCTTCTCATCGATCGACGTGACGATGTAGTTGGCGAAGTACAGCACCTTCTCGAGGTTGCGCGGGCTCATGTCGAGCAGCAGTCCCATGCGCGAGGGGATGCCCTTGAAGTACCAGACGTGCGAGACCGGCGACGCAAGCTTGATGTGACCCATCCGCTCGCGACGCACCTTCGCGCGGGTCACTTCGACGCCGCACTTGTCGCAGATGATTCCCTTGTACCGATAGCGCTTGTACTTACCGCAGTGGCATTCCCAGTCCTTGGTGGGACCGAAAATCTTCTCGCAGAACAGACCGTCGCGTTCCGGCTTCAGAGTCCTGTAGTTGATGGTCTCCGGCTTGGTGACCTCACCGTGCGACCAGGACAGGATCATCTCCGGACTGGCGATCGACAGTTTCAGCGCATCGAAGTTTTCGAGTTTCAGCATGTGTGTCCTAACTACCGATTGCTGCTATCGAATGTCGTCCACGTCGTCGCGCTCGTCGCGCTCGAGGTGGATACCAAGATCGAGTGGGATGTCGGGGATGTCCTCCTCACCGAGGAGGATCTGGTGTTCGTCGTCGGACTGAATCTCGACGCCGAGCGCGAGACCTTCGAGCTCCTTGACCAGTACGCGGAACGATTCCGGGATGCCGGCTTCGAGCGTGTTCTCGCCCTTGACGATCGCCTCGTACGCCTTGACGCGACCGACGATGTCGTCGCTCTTGACGGTGAGGATCTCCTGAAGGATGTGGCTCGCGCCGTAGGCCTCGAGTGCCCACACCTCCATCTCGCCGAAGCGCTGGCCGCCGAATTGCGCCTTACCGCCCAACGGCTGCTGCGTGACGAGCGAGTAGGGACCCGTGCTGCGCGCATGGATCTTGTCCTCAACAAGGTGATGCAGCTTGAGCATGTAGATGTAGCCGACGGTGACCTCGCGGTCGAAGTACTCGCCGGTGCGTCCGTCGCGCAGACGCTCCTTGCCGCTGCTCGGTAGTCCGGCACGCGCGAGCTCACTTTCGATGAGCTCCTCCGACGCGCCGTCGAAGACCGGCGACGCGACCTTGAGGCCGAGCGCGTGTGCGGCGTATCCGAGGTGGGTTTCCAGCACCTGACCGAGGTTCATCCGGCTCGGCACGCCGAGCGGGTTGAGCACGATCTCGACGGGGGTGCCGTCCGGCAGATACGGCATGTCCTCGATCGGCATGATTCGAGCGACAACGCCCTTGTTGCCGTGGCGTCCGGCCATCTTGTCGCCCTGCGCGATCTTCCGCTTCTGTGCGACGTAGACGCGAACCAGTTCGTTGACGCCCGGCGGCAACTCGTGGTTGCTCTCGCGGCTGAACACCTTGACGTCGACCACGATGCCACGCTCACCGTGCGGGACACGCAGCGATGAGTCGCGGACTTCGCGAGCCTTCTCACCGAAGATGGCGCGCAGCAAGCGCTCCTCCGCGGAGAGTTCGGACTCGCCCTTAGGCGTGATCTTGCCGACAAGAATGTCGCCTGGGTGGACCTCCGCGCCGACATAGATGATCCCGCGCTCGTTGAGGTTCTTCAGCGATTCTTCGTTGATGTTGGGGAGGTCGCGCGTGATCTCCTCAGCGCCCAACTTCGTGTCGCGCGCCTCGATCTCGAACTCCTCGATGTGAATCGAGGTGAACTTGTCCTCGCGCACGACGGATTCACTGATGAGGATCGCGTCCTCGAAGTTGTAGCCCTCCCAGGGCATGAACGCCACCAGCAGGTTGCGTCCGAGCGCGAGCTCGCCGGTGTCGGTCGACGGACCATCGGCAAGCACATCGCCCTCGCTGATGCGTGCGCCGCTGCGGACCGTGATGCGCTGTGAAAGGCACGTGCCCTGGTTGCTGCGCACGAACTTGTGGACGCCGTACCACTGGTCCGGCCCACCGTCGTCGGGACGCACCAGGATGCCGATGCCGCTGTCCTGCCCGCTGAGAATCTTCTCGACCGAACGATCGTTGTCCGCCGGCTCCGGCCAGCCGACACCGACGACGGTTCCGGCCTTGCGTGCCAACACCATCTCGCCGGAGTTGCGCGCTGCGTGGCCTTCCATGCCGGTGCCGACGATCGGCGATTCGGCGACGAGCAGCGGCACGGCCTGCTTCTGCATGTTCGAGCCCATCAACGCGCGGTTTGCGTCGTCGTGCTCGAGGAAGGGGATGAGTGCGGTTGCAACGCTGACGATCTGCTTCGGTGAGACGTCCATGAAGTCGACGTCGCCGATGGGCAGGTCCTTGAATGTGTGACGTGTGCGGCAGGCGACGTGCGCCACCGCGAAGTGACCCTTCTCGTCGACAGGCGCGTTGGCCTGCGCGACGGTGTACTTGTCCTCTTCGTCAGCGGACAGGAACACGATCTCGTCACTGACCCAGGGCGTGCCCTTCTCGTCCTTGTACACGCGCCGGAACGGCGTCTCGATGAAGCCGAACTCGTTGACGCGCGCGAAGGTCGCGAGCGAGCCGATGAGCCCGATGTTCGGACCTTCCGGCGTCTCGATAGGGCAGATGCGGCCGTAGTGGCTCTGGTGCACGTCTCGCACGTCGAATCCGGCGCGCTCACGGGAAAGGCCTCCAGGCCCGAGCGCCGACAGGCGTCGCTTGTGCGTGAGCTCGGCGAGCGGGTTGGTCTGGTCCATGAACTGCGAGAGCTGGCTGGACCCGAAGAACTCTTTGATCGCTGCGACAACCGGGCGCGCATTGATCAGGCTCGCGGACGTGATCGTCCCCGAGTCGCTGATGGTCATACGCTCTTTGATGATTCGCTCCATGCGGATCAGGCCCATGCGGAACTGGTTCTGCAGAAGCTCGCCGACCGCGCGGACGCGGCGGTTGCCGAGGTGGTCGATGTCGTCCGCCTCACCGTGGCCGTTGTTCAGCTGGATGACCTTGCGGATGATCGACACGAAGTCCTGGTTGTCGAGGACGCGGCGATCCTTGTCCCACGCGCGTTCGCGCGCCTCTTCCTCACTGATGCCGAGGTTCTTGTCGAGCTTGAACCGGCCGACTTTCGAGAGGTCGAAGCGGCGTGCGTTGAAGAACAGCGAGTTGAGCAGGTTGCGCGCGTTCTCGACTGTTGGCGGATCGCCCGGGCGGATCTTCCGGTACAGCTCGACGAGCGCTTCCTCGACGCTGGTGGTGTTGTCCTTCTCGAGCGTCGCGTTGATGTACTGGTGATCCGGATCGAGGTCGACATCGGCGAAGAACGCACGGATGTCGTCATTGCTCGCATAGCCGATCGCGCGCACCAGCGTGGTGACCGGCACCTTGCGCTTGCGGTCGATCTTGACCGTGAGGATGTCCTTGCTGGAGGTCTCGACCTCGAGCCAGGCACCACGGTTCGGGATGAGCTTGGCGGCGAACAGCAGGCGGCCGGTCGTCCGGTCCTCGCTGCTCGTGAAGTACACGCCAGGCGAGCGCACGAGCTGCGACACGACCACGCGCTCGGTGCCGTTCACGACGAACGTTCCAGCGCCGGTCATCATCGCGAAGTCACCCATGAAGACCTCGGCCTCCTTGATCTCGCCGGCGTTCTCGCCAGTCTTGATGTGGAGCCGGGTCTGGATGCGGAGCGGGGCGGAGAAGGTCATATCCCGCTGACGGCAATCCTCTTCGTCGTATTTGGGCTCGCCAAATTCGTAATCGAGGAACCGGAGTTCGTAGTTCTTTCCGGTGTAGTCCGTGATTGGGTTGATCTCGTTGAAGAGCTCCCTGAGCCCTTCTCTCTTGAACCACTCAAACGAATCAAGCTGGGTCTGGATCAGGTTCCCGACCTCGAGCTTGTCTGCAATCTGGCCGTACGACTTGCGGGCGGCAGTAGTGGAAAGAGAAAGCACCATATGCTAGAGTTCCCCCGAGAAGGAATGCGCGCGGGCACGCGCGGCGACGGGCACAATCCCGTATCGTAGCAAAAACCCGCGCAAAAAGGCCTTCACCGCCCGTTCGCAGCGCTTGGTGCGCTTTTGAAGCGGGCTTGATCTCGGGAGTTCTTATCTACCCGGATCCGCCGGATTTGAAGCATCCGGCTCCGAAGAGCCGGACCCGCCTCAACCGGTGTAGCTCAGACGGAGCTACTTGATCTCCACAGATGCGCCGGCCTCTTCGAGCTTGGCCTTGTGCGCGTCGGCCTCCGCCCTCGGGATGGCCTCGCGGACTGCCTTCGGCGCGGCGTCGACCAGGTCCTTCGCCTCCTTGAGGCCCAGACCGGTGATCTCACGGACGGCCTTGATGACGTTGATCTTGGCGTCGCCCGGGTGGGTGAGGATGACCGAGAACTCGGTCTGCTCCTCGACCGGGGCGTCGGCCGCGGCGGAGGGAGCTGCTGCTGCGGCCACAGGTGCTGCGGCCTTGATGCCGAGCTTCTCCTCCATGAGTTTCACGGCGTTGACGACGTCCAGGACCGTCCAGGTCTGGAGCGCGTCAACGAACTCCTCGGGGGTGAGTGTCTTCGTTGCCATGTGCTTCTCCTTAATAACGATGGGGTGTGATCAGGCGGCGAGCTTGTCGCGGTAGGCCTCGAGGGTCGCCGCGAGGGTGGCGTTCGGGGAATCGATCGCTGCGGCGAGCGAGGACAGCGGTCCCAGCAGCGCTGCGGCGAGCCGGCTCAAGAGCACGTCTCTCGGCGGCAGTTCGGCGAGCGTGCGGACCTCGTCGCCGTCCAGCACCTGGCCCTCGGCGAGCCCGGCCACGAGCGGCAGCGTCCGGGTGCTCCGGAAGTGCTCGAAGAGGATCCGCGCGGGAGCAGAGAGATCGCCGTAGCCGATTGCAAGACCGACGGGACCGACCAGGACGTCGGCGAACCCGGCGGAGCCCGAATCCACGGCCGCGCGCCGTGCGAGCGTGTTCTTCACGACGATGTAGTCGATTCCCTCGGCGCGGAGCCGTCCACGCAGGTCCTCGAGCTGGCGGACCGTGAGCCCGCGGTAGTCGGTCACGACCGCCGAGGTCGACCGCGACAGCATCTCGGTCAGCTGGTGGACGGACGCGACCTTGCGCGATCCGGCCCGCGAGACCGTGGGCTTGTCGGTACTGGTTGGTGCCATGTGCTGCCTCCGTCGGGGCCGTGCCTCCGCCGACAGCGGGATCACGACCGGCGGAGCGCGCTCCGGCAGCCTTGCCCACCTGCGCAGGAGATTGAGCGGGGCCCGGCCCCACGCCTGCGGTCTTCGGCGAACGGACGACGGCAAGTCGTCTTTCTGGAAGGGCGACAGCGTAACAGGCATCGCTCACTTGCCGCGAACCCGGCTGCCGCGGGTGTCACGGGTCGTATCGCGGTTTGACGTGTGAACTCAACGTCTGGTAGGCTTTCGCTTCGCTCCACGAGCTTTCCTCGTATTCGCGCGCGCTGTTTCGTGGCAGGGCGCAATTCTCACTAAACGGACGGTCGTGCCTACCTTTCAGCAGTTGGTCCGCAAGGGCCGCACCAAGCCGACACACAAGACGAAGGCCCGTGCGCTCAAGGGATGTCCCCAGCGCCGCGGCGTCTGCGTTCGTGTGTACACGACCACGCCCAAGAAGCCCAACTCGGCGCTCCGCAAGGTGGCCCGTGTCCGTCTGACCACGAAAGTCGAGGTCACCGCCTACATCCCTGGCATCGGCCACAACCTGCAGGAGCACTCGGTCGTGCTCATCCGTGGCGGCCGCGTTCGCGACCTCCCCGGTGTCCGGTACCACGTGATCCGCGGCACGCTCGACGCTGCCGGCACTAAGAACCGCAAGCAGGGCCGTAGCAAGTACGGCGCCAAGCGCGAGAAGAAGGCGAGCTAACCAAGACATGCCACGCCGTGCCCGCGTCCAGAAACGCGTCATCCTGCCCGACCCGATCTACGGGAGCGTCGGACTGGCGAAGTTCGTGAACTGCATCATGCTCGCTGGAAAGAAGAGCATCGCCGAGAAGATCGTCTACGACTCGTTCGAGAAGATCCGGCGCTCCTCCCGCAAGGAGCCCCTCGACGTGTTCGACCAGGCGATTCGCAACGTCACGCCGATCCTCGAGGTCAAGCCGAAGCGTGTCGGCGGTGCCACCTACCAGGTGCCCGTCGAGATCCGCCACGACCGGCGGCAGGCGCTCGCGCGCCGCTGGATCATCCGCTACGCCCGTGGGCGCGGCGGCAAGAGCATGTCCGAGAAGCTCGCCGGCGAGCTGATGGACGCTGCCAACGGCGTCGGCGCCTCGATCAAGCGCAAAGAAGACACCCACAAGATGGCCGAGTCGAACAAAGCCTTCTCGCACTTCCGGTACTGACGTGTCGGTGGCAGTGGCGGCGCGCGCCTTCCCTCTTGAGAAGACCCGGAACATCGGGATCATGGCCCACATCGACGCGGGCAAGACCACGACGACCGAGCGCGTCCTTTTCTACACCGGCCGCATCCACAAGATGGGTGAGGTCCACGAGGGCGCCGCGACCATGGACTGGATGGTCCAGGAGCAGGAGCGCGGGATCACGATCACCTCGGCGGCAACAGCAGCTGAGTGGCGCGGCTACCGAATCAACATTATCGATAC
>JBEKKP010000030.1:0-32466 GCA_050010655.1 Candidatus Dormibacteria bacterium | reverse complement strand
GACGAGGAAACGATCCATCGGCTTCGGGAGCTCCAGCGAAAGATGAGCAGTGCCGGACTTCTCGACGTGAAGATCCTGTGAGCGCGCGCTACGCTTGCGCGCTCGACCTCGTATCGCCCTGACTCATTGGAGAGTGCGCGTACCTACAAGATCGTCCATCGCCTCTCCGAACAGTTCGGTATGGAGTTGCGCGTCCTCGTAGGAACTGACAGGGCACATCAACGCCATGTTGTGGAACGGCGTGATCAGGACCCCGCGGCTGACAAGATAAAGATGCAGAAACTCTTCGAGTTCCTCATCGCCAGCAGCTGCAGACGAAGTGCCGTCACGTGGAGCCGGGGATGCGAAGCGATACTCCGACCGGGCACCCAGCTGGCTCACTGACCACGGTAGCGCGGTGCGGTCGATAGCGTCCTGCACTCCCCTCGTGAACGTCGTCGCCACGTCGATCATGTGCACGAACGCGTCGTCGGTCAACACAGACTCGAGCGTCGCACGCATCGCCGCAACCGATAACGCGTTGCCGGCAAGCGTGCCGCCAACGCCACCGACGTCGATGAGATCCGCCTCGGGATGCGCATCCACCATGTGCGCCACGTCGTCGCTGATGCCGTATGCACCAGTCGGGATACCGCCGCCGATGCTCTTCCCGATCGTGACGATATCCGGTCGCAGACTCCAGAGCCGCGTTGCACCGCCCGGTCCTGCAGAGAAGGTGTGTGTCTCATCGATGATCAGCAGCGCGTCGTATCGTGTTGCCAGGTCACGCAGACCTTCCAGAAAGCCGGGCTCGGGCAACACGATCCCGATGTTGGTCAGAGCCGGTTCGGTGAGGATCGCGGCAACATCGCCGTGCGCCAGCTGCGCTTCGACGCTACTCAGGTCGTTGAACTCCGCAACGCGCGTGGTCACGTGCAGCGGCACCGGCGCTCCGGCGTTGCCGCGCCTCGACACTGCCTCGCCGTCCGGTCCGGGGACGGCGAAGGCCTCGTCCACCGAGCCGTGATAGCAGTAGGCGAAGGTGAGGATCTTCGGCCGTGCTGTGACCAGCCGCGCCAGCCGGATCGCCCACCGGTTGGCGTCTGTTGCCGTCAGCGTGAACGACCACAACGGCAGCCCGAAGCGCCGGCTCAGCTCGCCTCCGACCCACTCGGCGTCGGCCGTGGGCAGCATCGTCGTCGCGCCGCCGAGCTGTCCGAGACGCTTCGCAACAGCGTCGACCACCGGTTTCGGGCTGTGCCCGGCCATACCGCCGGTATCACCGAGCGCGAAGTCGACGTACTCGTGCCCGTCCACATCCACGATGCGATTACCGGACGCGCGCTCGAGGTAAAGCGGGAACCCGCCGCTCCATTTGGCCATCCATGTCATCGGGACCCGGCCGAAGAGGTGGTTGGCAGCCTGGAACAATTCGGATGACCCGGGATGGGTGGCGGCGTACGAGGCGCGCTCCCGAGCGACGAGCGATGCAAGCCGAGCACGGTCAACAGGCATCCGGCCACTCTGCCAGCCGAGGGTCAGCGCGTCAAACCAGCACCTCGTAGATCACGCGAGCGGTGGCCACCGCAAACGCTTTCGTCCATCCAGCCCATGTCCTTGGATCGCATCCACGGCCTTCGGAGACGCGCGTCGCACGCTGCTCTGGCCGAACCGCGCGCGCTGCGCGGCAAGGACGCAGATGAGCACCACTGCGGCTGCGACGTACGTGATCGGACCGGGCCGCTCGCCGAGGATGAGCGCGGCGATGCCGATGGTGAGAAAGGGCTGCGTCAACTGCAGTTGACTCGCTCGCGCGATGCCTGCACGCGCAAGCCCGCTGTACCAGGCGAAGAACCCCACGAACATCGTCACCGCCACGAGGTACAGCAACGCGAGACCACTCGCCAAGTCGGGATGTGGCGGGCTGGCGATGCCGGAGACAACGGTCAGGGGCAGAGAAATCGGCAACGCCAGCACCACCACCCAACAGATCACGCGCCACCCGGGCATCTCGCGCGCGAGACGCCCACCCTCGGCGTAGCCGACGGCTCCCAGGAGCAGCGCGACGAGCAACAACGCGTCTGCGGCGTGCACGCTCCCGACGTTGCTGCTGCTGAGCGCGAACGCGATCACGGCGCATGCCCCGATGAGACTGGCAACCCAGAAGAGCCGTCCCGGGCGCTCACCGGCGCGCCACGTGGCGACCGCGGCCGTCGCCACCGGAAGCAAGCCCGTGACGACCGCTGCGTGCGAAGCAGTCACATGCTCGAGCGCAAGCGCGGTGAGCACGCCGTACCCGACGCCCACACCGGGGACACAGGCGAGCAGGATCATGAACTGGCGTCGCGTTGGACGCGGGGATCTCGTGAGCCAGAGCGTCACTGCGGCCAGGAGCGCTGCACCGACTGATCTTCCAGCGCCGATGAACACCGCGTCAAAGCCGCGCAAGGCGACGGTCGTTGCAGGAAATGTTGCGGAGAACAGAACGACGCCGACACCTGCGAGTGCCATCCCCGACAGCGAGCGAGCGCGCGACGAGTCGCTAGGCATTGGTCTCGTGGCTCACGACACTGGAGCGGCGGATCGCACGCATCAGGTTCGCGGAGGGCATGAGCAGGCACAGAGCGCAGTCGTGGCTTCGCGGCGGCGGTGCAGGCCGAAGACGAGTGGCCGCGGAAGCCAGATTGGCTTCCCAAGCCAACCCGAGAGCCGTTTCGTCGACTTGACGTCACTCGTCGTCTCGGGTTCAGCCATCCGAGCCAACCGCCAGCTCTCGGCGCTGCGCAACAGGTCTCTCCGGTGTTCTTCAGCGAGTCGCTCGGCGGTATATGGGTGTGCCATGTCAGTCATGCAACCAGAATTGGCTCTATTCGGAAAGAGCCAATTCCGGCACATTGGCACCGACCCGGTCCTGCGGGGCAGTGAGCTTTCGACCGAGTACGGCACCGATGCCGACGACGCCGAGGCATGCAAGGCACAGGAGTCCGATCCATGCCGCGCCTGCACCAGCCGAGAGGAAGCCGGTGACGATCGCCGGCGACGCGATGAACGCGAGCGACATGGTGAATCCCGACATCGCGTTCGCACGCCCACGGATCCGATCGTCAGCGAGGCTGTTGAGCAGGGAACCCATCGTCGGCGCGAGGAAGGTCTCGCCGAGACCAAACACGCCGGTGAAGATGAGCACCAACGCAATTCGCGCCGACGACGGAATCGCGAGTGCCGAGACCCCGAGCACTGCCCACGACACAGCCCAGATCAGCCCCGTCACGACGATAGCCGTGCTTCGGCGATGCCGCCGGATGAGACGGAGCACGAGCAGCTGCGTGAGGACGATCAATCCGGTGTTCACGGTGAACGAGAGCGCGACGACGTGGATCGACACGTGCGCCGCCACCGTGGCGAACGCCGGAAAGCCGGAGTCGAACGCCGGATAGCCGGTGAACGCCAGCAGCAGGGACGCGAGGATCACCAGACGCAGCCCCGGATGCGCCAGCACGTCGCGGTATCCGGCCTTCGCGTCACTGCGCTGCCTCGCGCGGTGTGGATTCGGGACGAACGACAGCACCACGGCAAAAACGAGGCACGACATCGCGTTGGCGAGGAACAGCATCGCGAACGACGTGGGGTTCTGCGCGCCGGCGACGACGGCGGCAATTGCCGCGCCGATGCCAAGTGCCGCGTTTTGCAGGGTGAAGTTGATCGCGAACGCGCGCTGCTGCGTGACAGGATGCGGGGTCAACCCGGCGATCATTGTGGCCAGGGTTGGAAACATCGGAGCCCAGGCGGCGCCGTACAGCAGCACTGCCGGGAGAGCCGTGGGGACGTTGTGCGCCCACGCCAGCAACACGTCCGCGAGTGACTGTCCAACCATGATCGCCACGAGGACGGGTCGCGCGCCGATGTGGTCGATGATCGTTCCAGCGAGCGGCACGACCACCAGGCCGGAGACCGCGGCACCTGCGAGGAGTGCCCCCACGACAGGGAGTGCGATGCCGCGGACCTGGTGCAGGTAGATGAGGATGAACGGCAGCACCAATCCGGTACCGACCATGGAGACGGTGTTGCCGGCGAGGAAGATGCGGGTCGTGCGGGGCAGTGGCGTGGTGGGGGTCATCGGGCTGTGATGGTCTGGTAATTGGCACTTGCCGAAAAGAGCCAATTGGCGATAATTGGCCGGTGATGACCATCGACTCACGTCAGATCGCAACGCTCCTCGGCTGGAGCGACGACAGCGCCGGCCCGCTGTTCCGGCGCCTTGCGGATGGACTCCGTCGGCTCGCCGAGGAGGGATACCTCGTCGACGGCAGTCATCTCCCGCCCGAGCGCCAGCTCGCGCAGGCGTTGGCGGTGAGCCGCAACACGGTGACCGCCGCATACGCATTGCTCAGAACCGATGGCTGGATCGAAGCCCGGCAAGGTTCGGCGACACGAATCGCCACGGCGCGAACGTCAGACGCCGCAGTCCATCGTGCGGATTCGGTGATGGCCACGCTGCTCCGTGACATCGGCACCACCACGATCGATCTCACCGTCGCCGCGCCAGGCGCGGCACCGATCGTGGCGCGTTCCATTGCCGATCCGAGCTCGCTGATGGTCGACCCGAGCGTGTTGACACAAGGACACGGCTACTACGCCGCGGGGCATCCGCGGCTCCGCATGGCAGTGGCGGCGCTCCTCGGCGCGCAAGGGCTGTCGACCCGCCCCGAGGAAGTGCTGATCACCAACGGCGTCCAGCAGGCGCTCTCGCTGCTGATGGCGGAGTTGACACGCCCAGGAAGCGGCCTGGCCCTTGAGGAGGTCGCGTATCCCGGTGTGGTGGACCTGGCCATGCGGTCCGGCGCACTCCTCCACCTCCTTCCCGTCGGCAAGGATGGAGCAGACATCGATGCGCTCACTGCTGCGTGCCACCGAGATCGCGTTGACGTGGCAGTCATTGGGCCGGATTTTCAGAACCCGACGGGCGCGCTGATGTCGGTGGAAACTCGGCGCCGGTTCGTACGCCTCGCGCAGGAAGAAAACGTTGTGCTCATCGACGATCGCACGCACAGCGATCTCGATTTCGGCGCCACCGCGCCGCCGCCGCTCGCGTCGTTCGACGATCAGGCAAACGTTGTCACGATCGGCGGTATGTCGAAGCTCTATTGGGGTGGTCTCCGCCTCGGATGGATCAGGGCACGAGCGTCATTGATCAATCGACTCATCGAGCACAAGGCGGGCAGCGACCTCGGTACGTCCGCACCGATGCAGATGATCGCGGCAGAACTGCTCCACCACCATCACGAATCCACGCGCGCCTGGCGCAACGAGCAATTGCGCACCTCACTGTCGGCGCTCGAATCGGCGCTGAAAACATCGATGCCGGCGGCGGAATGGGACGCTCCGTCTGGCGGTCCGATTCTCTGGATACGGCTGCCCGGAACAAACGCGCTTGAGTTCAGCCACCGCGCGCTCCGCGAGGGCGTCGCCGTCATCGCGGGGCCACTGCTGTGCTGCCGCCCGGGGCGGGCGACGGACCGGATTCGAATTCCGTACTACGCCGAGCCTGCGACGCTGACCGAAGCGGTGACGCGCCTCGCACGTTGTTGGGCGCAAATGACTGGGCGCTGACCGGCAATGCCGGCACGTCCCGCGGAAGCTTCGCCGTCTGCTAACGCGCAGGGCGCCACATCGTCGTGACGACTGGACCGTCGCCGGGATACGCGAACTCGCCGACTCGCTCAAACCCGACACTTGCGTAGCGCCTGTTGTTCGCCGGGTTCGACGATTCAAGGTATGCGGCGGAATGTTCCTCGTCGATCATCGCGAGGTTCGCCGCGAGCAGTCGCATCCCGAGTCCCTTGCCGCGATGGTCGGGATGTGTTCCCAGCAACGACAGGTAATAGTGCGGCTCGGCGCGCGGATGGGCGGCATCAAATCGCCGCCCCAGTTCGCGAAAGCTGTCCGCTTCAGCACCGAGACCGCTCGCCAGCTCGGACATGCGCTCCTCCTGCTCGGGCGTCATCTCCGTTTCGCCCGGCGGAATCCAGAGCGCGGCGGCGCTGCCGTTGTCGAGCAACCATGTCCACTGATGCGGCACCGCTGCCTCGGCGAACAGTTGCCAGAACGGTCGCCGCTGCGCGTCGTTCAGCGAGTGTAGTGCGCGACTCCAAATGGGATCGTCTCGGAAGGCCAGTCCGATGATGGTGATGACCGTGTCGATGTCGGCTGACGTCGCTCGTCGCGGAGAAACGGTGCCGTCCATCGGCGTAGCATCGCCCAACCAGTGCCGCTACGGGACGGCGGCGCGCGCCGGCGGGCGCGTTGGTGGAGGCGCGACGCGTCCTCCGCCCCGGAGGGCTGTTCGGGATGACGTTCTGGGGCTCACCGCGGCGACTCGGCCTCCTCTCCTTTTTCATGAACGTCGGCGAATTCTCGCCGCCGAGTCACGTGGCAGCCACTGTGCAACAGGGGGACACGGGACGTCCGGGAGTGGTCGAGGAAATGCTCGCATCCTCAGGCCTCGAGTTGATCGAGCGTGGGCGCGTCGAGGTGGTCAATGAGTGGCCCGATCTGGACACGGCGGCACATGCCATGGCCGCGAGCGGCCCTGCTGTCCCTGCGATCGAGAACATCGGCTACGAAGCCTTTGTCGAACAGGTCGCGACGGCATGGTGAGGGAAGGAGGATCCTCACCTCGGCGTACGGATCACGTCTGAATTCGGATGGGTGACTGCGCGCAAACCCTCCTGATACGGTCAGGAACCGGACTGTTGCAGGCCGAGATTAATCATGTCCGGGACGCTGTACAGGAAGGGAGGCGGTTGCACGAAATGCTTGATGCCCGCGACCTCCAGGAGCCAGTGTGCGTACGCTGTCGCGTTGGTGACCGGCGGTTCCGATGGGATGCCGTAGAGCGCCCTCTCGGCTGGACTCGCGTCAAGTACGTTGAACCCTTTCGGGGGAACGTTTTCGGTGGTCGTATTTCCCCCGGATTCCTGATACACGTACCTGGTGCCGCCGTCGGGCAGCTTCGTGGTGCCGATGAGCGGATACACGGTCAGCCCGCACGCTGTCGCCTGTGCCGCGGTCCCGGAATACGGATTCCAGTTCGGGTCGGTCGACTCCGGACAGATGACCCGGCTGCCAGTCCCGATGATCTGGAGGGCGACGATAAGCGCGGCGACGAGAAACAGTCCGGTGGCGCTCCCGAGGATCCAGTTACGTCTCACTGCGGGGGCTCCATTTCCAATCCAGCCTATCTGAGGATCCGGCCAACGAGAAGCGGCGTTTCAGTGACGCTATCCAGCCAAACGCGATCTCGTCAAACCGTGACGTGACGCACCGTGGCGTCTGCACCCGCCAGTAAGCCGGTGTAGCCCGCACATCTACCCTTTTCTCTACTTGATCTATTGACAAAGTGCATTTATGATGGGTGCAACCTCGCTGGTGAAGACACCAGACAGCCGAGGCAACAGATTCAGGAGGGGGACATGGCTGGGGGGAACTCACGTATGCACATCCATCCTTCACTCGTAGGGATCCGGGAAATCGAAAAGCTGGTCGAACGCCGGGAGCTGTTCAGTGGCAGCGAACTTCGGGAGCTGACGGTCGAGATCGCCGGCCTCACCGAGCTCTGGTGGCCGATCATCCGGCACACCACCGATAGCCGCTGGTATGAGGCACTGCTGCTGTCCGACGCCCTCGAGGTGTGGTTGATCGGCTGGGCACCGGGGCAAGCGACGGCGACCCACGACCATGGCGGCGCCGCCGGGGCGCTGACGGTGGCGGGCGGATGCCTCGTCGAGACGGTCCACGCGGATTCGAGCCTGACCAGCCCGCAGCGCATCACGCGGGTCCGGGGATCGCGCGCCCACTTCGCACCGCACCACATCCACCGTGTCGCCAACGAAGGCGCCGTCAACGCGACGAGCATTCACGCCTACTCCCCTGCCGGACTCGAGATGCGCATCTATGGCGGCGAGCCGGAACTCGCCGCCGCCGGCGCACCCCGGAGCGCCGACCGATGACCGTCGACGAGTTGCTTCAGGCAGCGCGGGCACGACTGGAGCGCGTCGGCCCGCGTCAGGCCGTGGAGGAGCAGCAAGCGGGAGCGCTCCTGGTCGACATCCGTCCGAGTGAGCAGCGCCGCCGTGAAGGCGCTATCCCCGGAGCGCGAGTGCTGGAACGCAACGTGCTCGAGTGGCGGCTCGACCCGACTTCAGACTCGCGTATCCCCGAGGCCCGCGGCTACGACCTCCGGGTCATTGTCGTCTGCTCGGAGGGATACACCTCGAGCCTGGCGGCCGCCGCGCTGCAGGACCTCGGACTCAGGAACGCGACCGACCTGGACGGTGGATTCTGGGCATGGCACCGCGCAGGGTTGCCGACGACGTCCGGGGAGTAGACCCCTCTCGAACGAGTGGACGACTAGGAACCTGGAACGCGAGCCGGCGAGAGCGAAGCTCCGCCCGGCACTATGTCCGGAAGGAGGGTTACGCGACCGCCTGAAGCAACAGCCTGCCCCGATCCGATGATGACCATCGGGAGGTCGCTGTCGCTGTTTCCAGAGTTCTGAAAGCTCTGCGAGGGCGGCGAGACCGCGGTACCAGGAGGCGGTTGCGCCGCATCGCGAATCGCCACTGCGGCTGTCGCCGAGATGCATGCGGCCACGACACCAACGAGCAGATAGCGAGCCGTCCGTGGCGTCACCATTGAGCGAGTATTGCACCGATCGAACGCAACGCTATCCTCTCGCCATGCGTGTGGTGGTGCTCGGCGCGGGGTTCGGCGGCCTGGAGTTGTCGACGAGGTTGTCCGACGAGTTCGGTGACGATGTCGACGTCGTCCTGATCGACAAGAGCGACACCTTTGTCTTCGGGTTCTCGAAGCTCGACGTCATGTTCGGGCGGGCTCAGCCCGCCGCGGTGCGACACGCGTACCGCGACATCGTCAAGCCGGGCGTGCGTTTTGTGCAGTCGACCATTCGGTCAATCGATCCGGTGGCGAAACGGGTGGTGACCGATGACGGATCGTTCGACGCAGACATCCTCGTGGTGGCGCTCGGAGCCGATCTGCATCCCGCCGACACTCCTGGACTCGTCGAAGCCGGCCATGAGTTCTACACCGTCGCAGGGGCGTTCGCGCTCCGCGACGTGCTGGCGGATTTCGCGGGCGGTCGTGTGGTTGTGGGCGTCACCTCGACACCGTTCAAATGCCCGCCTGCGCCAAGCGAAACCGCGCTCATGATGCACGACTACCTCACGCAGCGAGGGCGTCGCGCACAGTCGCACATCTCGCTGGTCATGCCAATGGGCGTGCCGATTCCACCGTCACCCGCAGCGTCCGAGGCGTTGCTGAGAGCGTTCGGTGAGCGGGGCATCGACTGGTACGGCGATCGGTCGGTGCGCGCGCTCGATCCCGCGCGCAGGACTGCGCTCCTCGACGACGGCACGAGCCTCGACTTCGATCTGTTTCTTGGTATTCCCGTGCACCGAGCACCGACCGTGGTCGAGGAGTCGGGGCTGACCGACGACGGGTGGATACCCGTTGACTCGCTCACGCTGGAGACCGCATTCGCCGGCGTCTACGCCGTCGGCGACGTCACCAGCGTGGGCACCCCGAAAGCCGGCGTGTTCGCTGAAGGACAGGCAAGCGTCGTCGCCGATCAGATCGGCGCACTGATCCGAGGCGCCAGCCCGTCGTCGCAGTACGACGGGCGCGGCATTTGCTACCTCGATTTCGGGAACGACGAGGTGGCGAAGGTCGAGGTCACCTTCGTGAAGGGACAGACACCCGTTGGTGGCCTCGAGGGTCCTTCGCACGCTCTCGCCGTCGACAAGATCCACTTCGGTACCAGCCGCATCACGCGCTGGTTCGGGGAACCGCTCGCCTAGCCCGCGAGCAATCGCTCCAGCTTGTCGAGCTGCTCGGACCAGCCCTGCTCTGCGCCGGCCAGAGCCTCGGGGGGCGGCATCGGCTCGAAGTAGGACTGCCGCATGGTGAGCGCGGTCCCCTCATCGCATGCCTCGAGGGTCAGCTCGATCAGCGTGGCGAACAGCTCACCCTCGGTGTCGTTGACGGCCCGGCCGCTCATGACGAGACGATGCGGGCGATCGATCTCGTAGTACTCACCGCCGAGGTAGTGCGAGAACTGGGCTTCGACAGGGATGAAATCGGGCCACTCCATCGCGATCTTGTAGACGCCGCCCACGCGAAGCTCCACGTCCGCGGTGGGGCAGTTGAAGCCGTTGGGCCACCACCATTGCTTGAGTTGCTCCGGATCCGTGAAAGCGTCAAAGACCCGCTCCGGCGAGGCTTTGAGGGTGCGCTCGATGACGAGCTGCTTGGTGGGAATCGCAGATCGGACGTCCACGGCGACGCGGGTCTCAGGCATTGGGGTGCTCCTCCATCATGGTTGTTGCAGTCTGGGCGGCAAGATGTGCGTCGAGACGGTCGAGGCGGTCGGTCCATTCCGCGTGGGCGCGGCGCAGCCAGTCGTCCACCAGGAGCAGGCCGTCGAGCTGCAGTCGCGCCGGACGGCGCTGACCATCACGTCCCCGGCCGATGAGCCCAGCGTTCTCCAGCACCTTGAGGTGCTTGGTGATGGCGGGCTGCGTGAGGGTGGATGCTGCTGCGAGCTCGACGACGCCGGCTTCCCCTGCCGCGAGGCGCTGGAGGATTGCCCGGCGGGTGGGGTCTGCCAGCGCTGCGAAGGCGCGGCTCAGAGGATCTGCGGTAGCCATTACCGTAAGGTAATATAACTAGGTGGTGATTGTCAACTGGCGGTCGACGGTCTCCTCAGGCGCCTTCCTCGAGGATCGACACGTCGAACGGCCCGTGGAAGATCAGGATGAAATGGCACGGCGCGTCGCCCGCCGCCTGGTGGCGCATCGGCTCGTTCGCCGGGAAGTGCGCATAGGAACCCGCCCCGATGACGCGGCCGTTGACCTCAAGCCGGCCATCGATAACGACAATCGTGTGTGCCGCGGTGTGCGTGTGTGCGCGGCACCGAACGCCGGCCGGATACCGGACGACATAGTGCTCCGCGCCGGATGCCGGGTCTTCGTACAGCAGATGCAGGCCGATCGGCTGGTCGTACACCGAGGCCGCGTTGCCTGACGGCGGGCGAAAATCGAGCGTAGTCACGTCCTCGGCGATAACGGCCTTCCCGTAGTCCACGGGATTTATTCTTCCGGAATTCGCATCTCGCTCGTCGACTCTGCCGGACCGAAAGCGCACATCAGAAGGACATGAACGATGACTGACAGCGCTTCCTTCGGAACGAGCTCGGAGGTGACCTGGCCCCTCGGACCCACAACGGTGTACGGCACGGTGGTGATGCCGGAGGGCGCCGGTCCGTTTCCGGGGGTGGTTCTGGTGGCCGGCAGCGGCCCGACCGATCGAAACTGGGAGTCCCCGCTCCTCCCTGGGACCAATGGCAGCGGGCGTCTGCTCGCCGAGGCACTGGCACGGGCCGGCTTCGCGTCGCTCCGCTACGACAAGCGCGCCTCCGGCCCGCATGTCCGCGAAACGATCCCGCTGCTGCTTGGCAAGATCTCCATGCAGAGCCACGTGGATGAGCTCGCGGGCGCTGTGCAAGTCCTCGCTGCGCAGCAGCGCGTGCGCCCCGACCGGCTTTTCGCGCTGGGCAACAGCGAGGGGACGTTGCATGCGCTCAATTACGAGGTTCACGACCCGTCGATTCCGCTCGCCGGCCTGATCCTCACCGGAACTCCCGGGCGCTCCGTGGGTGCGGTCGCCCGCACGCAGCTTGCGGCGCAAGCCAAGGCGTTCCCCAACGGCGATCACCTGCTTGATCTCTATGACGAAGCCGTCGCCCGATTCCTGGCTGGTGAGCCCGCGGCACCCGATCCGGCCCTGCCGGAGGGCGTGCGCGTGCTGATCTCGGCATTGGAGAACCCGTACAACCTTCCCTTTGCCCGTGAACTCTGGAACGCGGACGCTGCAGCACCGCTCGCCGAGGTACGCGTCCCGGTTCTCGTCATCATCGGCAAGAAGGACGTCCAGGTCGACTGGCATGCCGACGGGCAACCACTCCAGCGGGCCGCCGCCGGCCGGACTGACATCGAGTTTCTCTTCCCCGAGAACGCCAACCACGTGCTCAAGCATGAAGAGCGGCCGCGCGACAGCCTCGAGCAAGCCGAGGTGGCCGCAAAGTACAACGCGCCTGAAAGCGTGCTTGACGACGCGACCGTCGCAGCACTCGTGGCCTGGCTCAAGGCCCGAAGCTAGGCCGATTCTCGTAGCAATGCCGCGAGGTACGCGGCCAGTTGCCGGAAGTCGTCCTCCCCGAATAGTCCATGGTGCCGCATCACTCGAGACCTGCCGGAAATTCCTGATCGGACTCCGACCCAGGAGCCGGAGAGACCATGCCGCGTCGCCACTCGGGGGTGCTCCATGGCCCAGGTGATTGCCGCGCCATCACCGAAGGCGCCTTCCAAACGCGCCTGGATCAGACGCGCTCCGGTGCGCATGCACGCAGCCTCAGCCGCGGCACGCACACCTTGATACGTGTCCTCGAGATGCAGGACGCCGGGTGCGAGCGCTCACGAGGCGTGATCGAACAGGTCGGTCATCAGCGTCCGCCGCGTCTCGGCTGCTGCGCTAACCGACTCGCCGGTAGCTCCATACCGCGAGAGGGACGAACACACACAACACGCCCGCCAGCCACAGCAGGCTCTCCCAGAGCGCGGGGTTCAGCGGAAACGCCGGGCCTCCCAGCGCCATGGCACGCATGGCGTTGATGACCAGCGTCACCGGTTGATTGTTCGCAAACGCCTGCAGCCAGCTGGGCATCGTCGCGATCGGCACGAACGCGGAACTGACAAACGTCAGCGGGAAGAGCCAGATGAGACCGAAGGCCTGCACCGATTCCTCGTCCTTGATGGCGAGCCCGATGAACGCCGACACAGCGCACACCGTGACCCCGAACGCTTCGGCGAGCAGCACCATGCCGAGAGCACCGGCGACGCCGTTCTGGAACCGGAACCCCACCGCGTAGCCGACGCCCACGATGACGAGGATCACGATGAGCATGCGAATCGAGTCCGCAATGAGGCGGCCGGCCAGCACCGCCGACCGCGCCATCGGCATGGCGCGGAATCGGTCGATGACTCCCTTCTTGGCCTCTTGAGCAAGGGCGATTGCCGTTGCAAACGTTGCGAACGCGGCCGTCTGTCCGATGATGCCGGGCATCAGGTAGCTGACGTATCCGCCTGCGCCGGGGGCGTGGATTGCGCCGCCGAACACGTAGCGGAAGAGCAGCACGAAGATCACCGGTTGCACCACCGTGAAGACGAGATATGCCGGGACGCGCATCCACACGAGGAGGTTGCGCCGGGTGATGACGAGCGCATCACTGATCGCCCAGCGGGCGTTCTGCGCCGCACTGGGCCGAGTCCTGGTGTCCACCGGTTGCGCGATCGCGGTCATGAGGCAACTCCCGCAGCCTGGCTCTTGCGTCCGTTAGGCGCTCCGTCCGGCGAGACCTCGGCCGCGTGGCCGGTGACCGCCAGAAAGACGTCGTCGAGCGAGGGCCGGTGCAGGGCCAGATCCTCCGTGATCACGCCGGCGGCGTCCAGCCGACGCACCGCCTCGACGAGCGCTGTCGATCCGCCGCTCCCGACTGGCACCTTGATGCGCCGGGACTCGCTCTCGACGGTCGGCGCCGCGTTGGACAGCCCGGCCACGGCTCGTACCGCGTCGTCGAGCCGGGTGCGGTCGGGGACGGTGAATTCGAGGAGATCGCCGCCCACCTGATCCTTGAGCTGGTCCGGCGTCCCCGACGCGATCACCTCGCCGTGGTCGACCACGACGATCGTGTTCGCAAGCTCGTCGGCTTCCTCGAGGTACTGCGTGGTCAACAGGAGCGTGGTGCCGCGGCCGACAAGCTCGCGAATGATGGCCCACATCCCCAGGCGGCCATACGGGTCCAGGCCGGTCGTCGGCTCGTCGAGGAAGAGGACCGATGGCTCCGCCACAAGGCTTGCCGCGAGGTCGAGGCGTCGCTGCATGCCGCCGGAGTAGGTCTTCGCGGGCCGATCTGCCGCATCCGCGATTTCAAAGCGTTCGAGCAACTCGGTGGCGCGGCCTTTGACACTGGATCGCGGCATGTGGTTGAGGCGGCCCATGATCTCGAGATTCTCCCGCCCGGTCAGTTCGAGCTGGATCGCGGTTGCCTGACCGGCCAGACCGATCCGGCGGCGTACGGCGGCGGCATCTCGTACCACGTCGTATCCCTCGATGATCACCCGCCCTGAATCGGGGCGCAGCAACGTGGTGAGGACGCGCACGGCAGTCGTCTTCCCGGCGCCGTTGGGCCCGAGCATGCCGAGCACGCTGCCGCGAGGCACCGAGAAATCGATCCCGCGCAGCGCATGCACCTTGCCGAAGGACTTGTGCAGCCCCGAGACCTCGATGGCCAGGTCGGGCGTGGTGACGTTCATGGACGCACGAGGATAGGGCATGGGTGCCCGAGCAAGCATCGACCACTCTCGGATCGCAGGATAATGCCCGCCATGAAGGTGCTCGTGGCTGAGGACGACAAGAAAGCTGCCGCGGCGCTGCAATGGGGGCTGTCCGAGGCCGGGATTGCTGCCGATGTTGTCCACAACGGACACGACGCGATCGCGAAAGCCGAGCACTACAGCTACAACACGATCGTCCTCGATGTGATGCTGCCGGGCGGCATGGACGGATTCGCCGTGTGCCGCCGTCTCCGTGACCTGCGCGTGGACAGCCACGTCTTGATGCTGACTGCTCGCGACGGCATTCAAGATCGCGTCGCCGGCTTGGACTCCGGAGCAGACGATTACCTCGTCAAGCCGTTCGCGTTCGCAGAGTTGCTCGCACGACTTCGAGCGCTCGCGCGCAGGAATGACGAGCCACGTGACACCGCCGTCGGCGACGTCGCGGTGAATGAAATCACGCGAATTGCGAATGTCGGCGCCACCAGGCTCTCGCTCACACGCAAAGAATTCGACCTGCTCGCGCTGCTGGCCCAGCATGCCGGGCGAGTGGTGCTCCATGAGGTTGTCCATGACCACGTGTGGGGGTACGAAGACACCCCGAACTCAGGCCTCGTCGACGTGTACATGAGCCGCCTGCGCAAGAAGTTGGGTGCCGCCGGATCGAACGTCAGCATCGTGAACGTCCGCGGCGTCGGATATCGCCTCGAGGCCGGGAATGGCTAGGCCGGCGCGCCGTGAGACGGTCGCCGACTTTCTGACTCGCCCTCGCTCGATGCAGCGAACCGTGCCCGTGATTGCAGTCACGCTGGTGCTGCTCGGAGTCCTTGTCGCGGACACCACGCTGGAGCTGAACACACCCCAGAACGAGACGTTTGGAGGGATCCCACTCCTGTGCGTCGTGATCGGGTTGTGGCTACTTCCTGGATGGGCGGGGCTGCTGGTCGCCGCGGCGGCGCTGGCACAACCGGTCGTGCTCCTCGAAGTCGGCGAGTGGCGCAGCCTGACCGCCGAGTTTCAGTTCATCGCCGTGGCCATCGTCACCGTGGTTGAAACGCTCACCGTGACCGTGCTGGTCAGGGTCGGAGCGGAAAAGGAGCGGCTGCTCGAGGGACTGACGCGCTTCACGGCTGACGCAGCCCACGAGCTGCGCTCCCCGTTGAGCACGATCCGCAACACTGCGGACGTCACGCTGCAGCGCCGCCGAGCGCCTGACCAGTACGTCGACAGCCTCGAGCAGATCCGCGACCAGGCGACCCGCCTGACGGCGATCACCGACGGTCTTCTGCTCCTCGCGAGAGGCGATACGAAATCCCTCTACGTGCGACGTGAGCCGCTGTCGATGGACGACGTCATGGAGGAGCTGTTCGACCGCTGGCGCGACCCGGCGGAGCACGCCCACATCGCCCTGGACGTCTCGCGCCACTCCGGTGTCGAATTCGAGGGCGACGCTGTCCTGCTCGGACGTCTCTTCGACAACCTCGTGGACAACGCCCTGACGCACGCGACTTCCTCCATCACAGTCTCGACGAGCGGGAGCTCCCAGCGATGCACCGTTGTCGTCGAGGACGACGGCCCTGGCTTCCCCGCGGAGCGACGCCCGGGGAACATCGACCGCCACTGGCGAGGGGACGGGGCTTCGTCCAGCAGCGGCGGCGTTGGTCTGGGCCTGTCGATTGCGGCTGCGATCGCGGCAGAGCACGGAGGCGTTCTCAACCTCGAGCATCCCGGCCGCGGCTTGCGCGCCGTCGTCCAGCTCTCTGTCACGTCGAATTAAGGCTCAGTACAGGGTCGGTCGCCACCCTTGGTGCGTGGGCTCGGCGATCCTCACGGTCGAGCCTCACCAATGGACATGGCCCGTGACCAGAGGAGGTAGGTGATGGCGGTGGTCGGCGCGTTCCGCTCTGTCAAGGAAGAGGACAAGCCCCTGCTCGCGCGGCGGTATCACAACACCGACACATGCGAGGCTGGGCGAAAGATCCCCGAGAACGAGCGTACCGAAGGCAACGGACGCTACGCCTTGTGCGAGGACTGCGCCGAGTCGTAGCGAGCGGACGTCCGAGAGGGGGCTCTGGCGGGCCGATGGGGCCAAGATCTACCATCGTGCCTAGGGGGCCGCTCAGCCACGATGCCGATCGATCGCGGGCATCCGTCGCAGGGATGCGATATTGGGGCGCAGGTTGGGCTGTAGCGTGTCGGCACCCACAGCGCGTCAGCACGAGGTGGACGATCATGGGCGATGGCGAAATCCGTGAATGCCCGGAGTGCAGATCAGCCGAGGTGGTCGAGCACAAGCCGAGCGCCGCAGCCCTCGGCGCCACGACACGGACGCTCGTTTCCGGCTATGAGTGCGTCGAGTGCGGTTGCCGGTGGGCACCCGAAGTCGAGTTGATCGGCCAGGCGCACCAACCGGTAAAGCGCGAGTCCTGACGAGCGCGGCGGAGGCATCGGCAGCCCGGGGATGGATGACCACACGGCGGGCGGCGCGGGCGGGCTCGAACCACGACAGGAGTCGACGCGCGCCCATCCGGTAACCGGAGCGTTCGTCACCGAGACGCTGCGGGAGTACGACGGAGGGCGCCAGATCACGGTGTACGTTCCTCCGGACCCGCCCGAGGCACTCGTCTTCGCCGCTGACGGACAGGGATTCTCGAAGTGGGGTCGGTTCCTCGAGGCCGCCGACGTGCCGTCCACGATGATCGTCGGCGTTCACGGGCTGGCTGAAGAGATGCCGCGGCTGTATGAGTACTCGCCGGTGTTCGACGCCGACCGGTTCGCGGCACATGAGCGGTTCTTCGTTGACGACGTCCGCCAATGGGTGCGGTCGCGTTTTGGGATAGCACTCGCCGCCGAACGCACCGCCGTCTTCGGTTACTCAGCGGGTGGAGAGCTCGCGATCGCCCTTGGGCTTCGCCATCCGGATGTCTACGGTGCGGTCTTCTCCGGCTCGCCCGGGGGCGGATACAAACCGCCCGGCGACATCACGGATTCGCTGCCGCGCGTGTATCTCTTTGCCGGCACGCTCGAGCCGTTCTTTCTCGATAACGCGACGCGATGGGCGAACGCGCTACGCGATGCAGGCGGCGATGTCGCGATGAGCGAGCGTGAGGTTTCACACGGCGCCAAGTTGTGGCGAGCAGAGTTTCCGCTCATGGTGGCGTGGGCGTTTGGCCGGCGGCCGGAAGGTGGGCCATCGCCCCGCGTCAGGACGGCCGGCTATTGAGCATTCCTTCGATGGTGGGCATGTTCACGAAGGGGTCAGAACAGTAGTCGTCGGCCAGGCGCTGAAATTCCGAGAAGTCCGAGCTGTTCGGCGTGGCCAACCCGGCTTGCTGGTTGATGGCGACGATGGTGCTCTGTTGATCGGCGTTATCCATGGATTGCCAGGTCGAGCACGGTGTGTTCCAGCCAAGCGAACTGCCGCAGGCGGTGGCGAGGAGTGCCACGGCGCCGCCCACAAGCAGGGCGCCGACGAAGCGACCGGGAGTGATCTTGCTCGTTCGCGAGCCACGATTCTGGGGTCGCTCGACGACGCGCTGAGCAGCTGCCATGGCTCCATCCTGAGCGGCGACACACGCTCCTGCCGTGGCACGCCGGTAACAACACGTGGCGGGTCTAAGCCGCGGTCCCCTGCGCGAGCCACTGGCGGAAGACATCGACTCGCTCCGCAGGCCACGCGCCGTCGCAGGGCATCGAGCCGTCTTCGAGTCGGGCGAGGATCGCAGATGCGTGCGCACTGACGTCAGCAAATGACCAGAGGTCGAAGTGACGCAGCATCGAGGTGCGGTCCCTCTCGCGAAAGAGCGGCTTGACATCAGCCGCGAAAGTGACGGGGTTACCGTTGGTGTCAGGGGACATCTTCAGCCTCCTATCCGCGTGATGCTCGTGCAAAAGAAACGCAGCCGACGGGCCGATGCGTTGCGATGATAGGACAGCCGCCACGTTGCCGGCAGATGGCTCGGCGTACACTCGGTTGCTCGCGCGCACCAGATTTGCAGAGGAGCCTCGTGCCCATGACGCAAGAATCCACGCACCTCGACAGCACCCACCGAAACACGCTCTCGCGTCTGTTCCAGCATCACGGTAGCTACAACATCGAGTGGCACGATGTCCTGTCGCTGCTTGAAGCAGTCGGTTCCGTCGAGGATCGCCACGACGGGAAGTTCGTTGTCACCGTGGGGAGCGAAACGCTGATTTTGGACCAACCACGCGACAAGGACGTCGACATCCAGCAGGTGGTAGACATCCGCAGCTTGTTGCGTAACGCCGGCTACGCGAGCGGTATCGAGTAGTCAAAACGGGATCGTCGCGCTCTTCCAACTGGCGAACGTTTCGTCCGGATCATTTAGACGGTGGTCGCAGCGCGGAGCGGTGCTCCGCCCGCATGCCGCAGTGTTAAACGATGACACTCGATCGCCCGCAGCCCTCGGTCGTGCGCGACACCGCCCACGACCGTCTGGTCTGGGAGCAGGACGGCTTTGAGGCCGAGCTTGTCTATCGACGCAGAGGAAACCGTCTGTTCCTCATACACACGGGCGTTCCGGACGAATTGGCCGGCCACGGCATCGCAGGACAACTCGTTCAGGCGGCGCTCGACTGGGCGGAACACGAACATCTGACGGTCGTGCCGATCTGCATCTTTGCGCGCAAGTGGCTCACGGAGCATCCGGAAGCCGCGACCAACGTCGAGATTCACTGGAGGCCGTCTCTTACACCGAGCGACGGACCATCGGCGCCAGGAGTGCGATCAACGCGCAGCAGACAACCACCACGATCAACGCGCGCGTCAGAGTAAACGCCTGCGCGACAAAACCGATCAATGGAGGGCCGACCAGGAGCCCGGCGTAGCCTGTTGATGCAACTGCCGCGATGGCAAGTCGTGGCGCAAGGGATATCGATCGTCCGGCAGCGCTGAAGATCGTTGGCACGACGTTGCTGAGCCCGAGACCAACCAAACCGAATCCGACGACGGCGAATGCAGGCCGGCCGAGGAGCAACGTCGCGGTCAAGCCGAGCGCAGCGAGCGCACCTCCGCTGCGCACGAGTTGCGTTGCGCCCAGCCGGCTCGTCAACCAGTCGCCGCTCAAGCGTCCCGCGGCCATCGCCACGGAGAACGCCGCGAATGCGGTTGCCGCAAAGGCTGCATCCGTCCCGAGCGACTTGTGGAGGTAGATGGCGCTCCAATCGGCGCTGGCTCCCTCAGCCATGAGACTGCAGAAGGCCATCAGCCCGAGCGCCGCAAGCGGCAAGGACACCGCCGTCAACCGTAGGCGAGCCCGAGGTGTGCTGCTCGCCGCGTGCGGCTGTGTCGGTGGAAGCCACTGATGCACAGCGATCGCGACTGCGCCGAGAAGAACCGCTGGTCCGAGGGCGCGGTCGAACGGCGTGAAGCCGAGTGCCGCGAGCCCGCCACCGGTGAGTGCTCCGGCGAACCCGCCGATGCTGTAGAAGCCGTGGAACGTCGACATCAGCGGCCGCGCATACGAGGCTTCGACGACTGAGCCCTGGATGTTCATGGCGACATCCATCGTTGCGAGGGCAGCGCCGAAGACCACCAAAGAAAGCGCCAGCAACGGGAGCGTCGGCGCCAGAGGCAGGATCGGCAGGACGACGCACCCGACGACTGCGGCCACGGTCACCACGCGCCGGCCTCCCGCTCGCCCGACGAGCCATCCCGTCGACGGAGTGGAGATCACCGCACCGACCGCCACGCCGAGGAGCGCGATGCCGAGCTCACCGGTATTCAACGCGAGCTTCTGCTGCACGGCCGGTATGAGCGGCACCCATGTCGCCAGGGCCGCGCCGTTGACAAAGAACATGGTCAGTACGGCACCACGAGCGGATCGCTGGCGCGTCGGATGTGCCGCGGCCAGGCGGCTTGCGGGGATCACCCGTGACTTAGCGGCAATGCCGAATCGCAGTACTCGTATTCACGATGGTGATTGTGAGAGCGGCTGCGAATGGCATGCTCTGGTGGTTCTCAGACGTCCGCAAGCTCGACATCAGCTTGTCGCGGACCCCCAGATGACAGCAGCGACGTCGGTGGGCTATCGTGCGCTCACGCTGACACGATTGCGATTGATGGGGAGGACTCGGCATGTTCAGGACTCGCTTGCCGCGTCGACTGGTGATGCCTCTGGCCGGGCCTGTGATGGCCGCGGCCATCCTCGTCAGCACACCGGTGACCCTGGGCGCCGTCGGCCGGGCGTCCGCGGTCCCGCCCAACCCCGCCGGCGAACTCGACTGCAACGGTCTGAGCCCAATCCAATCCGGGGTGAAGGACGACCTGGCGTGCGCCGACCCCCGCGGGTCGTGGGGCGGCCGTTTCTATGAGAACGGCAGGTACATCGGCCACGACGAGCCGTCGGTCCGTTTCCTGTCGTCTGCGCCCGGCTCCGGCAACGACTTCTCGATGACCGAGACCCTGCCGGTGGACCCCGTGGCGGCCCCGACAGTTGCAGACCCCGGACACGACGTCACCGATTGGTTCGAGCTCAGCGTGGCACCGTGGTTCTCGACAGTCGTCTGCGACCCGAACTCGGCGCCTCTTCTCCCCTGCACACCGCGCTCCGATGCCAACGCGCCCCACGGGAACTACCCCGGTGCCGGCGCCGCCTTCGTGGAGCTGCAGTTCTATCCGCCGGGCTTCGCCCCGTTTGCTGACGCCACCAGCTGCGACGACACACACTGGTGCTCTGCTCTGAATATCGACAGCCTCGAATGCCAGGGCAACGGGTCCGGCAACTGCAACAACAACTGCGTGGAACCCGTGAATTTCGCTTTTATCCAGACCAACGGGGTGCCCACCGGGCCGCCCAGCCCTCAACTCTCAGATCTGGCCACCTTCAGCCCGAACGCGCACACACTGCTCATGAACCCGGGGGACAAGATCACAGTGCACATGTTCGATGGCGCGATCCCAGGCGGTCACGCGTTGGAAATACGCGAGCAGGACCTGACGACGGGGCGTAGTGGGTTCATGATCGCCTCGGGCGCGAACGGGTTTATGAACACCAACCCATTCGACTGCACGGGCACTCCCTTCAACTTCGAACCCGAATATTCGACGGCGAGCCCGCAGAACATCATCCCCTGGGGGATCGGGCCATACATGATCAACTCGGAGTACGAGATCGGCCACTGGGAGGCGTGCACCACCGTCTCCGGTGCTGAAACAGAAACCATTGGGTCCTTCACGGACACCTATTACAAGCAGTGCCACGGCCCGTACGAGACCTCGGCCGACACCACCAAGGACAACGAACCCGACGACTCGCCCTGCTATCGCAAGGGAGATACGCACGGAGGCACTGCCGCGCCAAATCTCGTGACCGGATGCGACGTCTTCTTCGACGCCATCGGCGACCTGGACTACGACGGGCAGCCGTACTGGCCCGACTGGCCTGATGCGACCACTGCAGGACCGTTCCCCACGTCGTTCTTGCAGCAGCAGCCGACCTCGAAAGGCCAGGCCTATCCGCAGATCCAGTTCATGACCGATTCCAGCGCCACGCAGTTCAACACCAACTGCAACCTCACATCGGGCGCGGGGTGCCAACTTCCTCCCAAGGGTCCGGGCAACTTCTACCCATATTTCACGCTGGCGTCGGTCGGCGGTCAGTGCGTCTGGGAGTTCGGCAACATGTCGAACGGCAAAACCTTCGGTGGTGATGCGCAGTATGGATCGGTTGGCTCAACCACACTGGGCGCCTTCGCAGGAGCAATTCGCAAAAACCCAGGCTGCTGAGCAACTTGGCTGACCAATCCGGGTGCGCGTTTCGCTGACTCCGGATTTCGTCGGTGCGCGCTCAGGCGATCGCACGGCGGCTCTCGGTCTCAACGAGTCGCAACCACGTCGGGCTATAGCGGCGAATGGCCGTGACGCTCCGGTGACGCGTCGGGTCGACACACCCCTGCAGCGACAGACTGCGCCCATGAATGGCACCGCCCGGGCTTCAAGGCTCTCAGAGACCCGGCATGCGTCCCGTCTCGCGGTTGGCTCGGGCGATGCCACGCTGATCGCGATCGTGGCGGTCGTCCTGGCGCTGATGATCAGTGCAGGATCGCGCAATCCCGGTGCGTTGCTGCTCATGGGGATCGCAGCTGCGCTGCTCGTCGCCAGTCGCTCGTTGCTCCCGTCCGAACCGTCGAACGCCACGTGGGTTGCCGCTATTGCGTGCTGCTCGATCGCATTCTTCTTCAACGCCGATCTCTTCGGAAATATCGAGGTGCTGTTCGCCGCCGTGGTCGTGATCGGGGTGGTGCTCGCGCTCCGCTGGCGTTTCAGCGTCGGCGTGGCGATCGTCGCCGCAGCATCGCTCGTTGCGTCCACCGAGCCCTGGCGGTGGGGCGTCGGCCTCTTCGATGTCTTCTACGTCGAGGCAGCCGCGGCGGCGCGACTGCTGCACGGCGGAAACCCATACAGCGCAACGATCTATGACCGCGTACCAATTGCTCCGGGCGTCCTTGCCGTCGGCCCCGAGCATCTCCCGTTCGGCCCGCTTGTCCCCGTCGCATCGCTCCCCGGCGCACTGTTCGGCGATATCCGGCTGGCGTCGGTTCTGTGGGCGATTGGCGCGGGCGCCGTGGTCATCCTCGTCGCCCGCCAGTCACATCTCTCACACTCGAGCAGGCGGATGCTGCTGCTTCTCACGGTTGCCTCACCGCTCATCCCAACAATGGTGGTGACCGCGTGGCCGGAGACCCTGATGATGGCGATGTTCGGGCTCAGCATCGCGCTGCACCGTCGCCATCCGGTCTGGATGGTGATGGCGATCGCTGCGTGTCTCCTGGTTGTCCCGACCGCACTGGTGCTCTTCTTCCCGTTCTTCGTGTGGTCTCCGTCCTGGCGGCTGCGCATCCTTGCGGGCTCGCTGGTCGCACTTGGCGTCATGTTCATCTTCAGTATCGGCGTCGGCGTCCCTGCGCTCTGGTTCGACACCGTGGTGCGCCACATCTGGGAGCCGACGCACTATGACGGCCTCACCGTCGGTGCGACCGTCTTCGTTGCGGGCTGGGGCGCGATGCCATCGTGGGTCTTTCCAGCGGCCGTCGTCGCGAGCTGCGTGGTCATCCTGCGACGCAAGCCGAGAGATACGGCGGATCTCTGCGTCGCCGCCGCGTTCCTGTTCCTGGTGTCGACCGTCTTTGCGTCCTACGCGCGGTTCAACTTCTACTACGTCGTTGCGGCGACGCTTCTGCTGGCACTCGCCTCGTTTGGCATCGATCCAGGAAGCCTCAGCGTGCACCGGCGCGTGCCAGACAACTCGAAGGCGTCATTGGCGACGATCGCTCGGTAGCCGAACTCCAGCCACGGATCTGTGCGCTTCTGTAACCGATGGACCACCAACTGTTGGCACCTGTCGAGCTCAGCCGCACCTAGTCTGCTCGGGTGGCTATCGCACATCCCGAGTTTCGCTCGGCAAACGCACGCGCTCACGGCTCCCCGACCCCTCGGTGGATACGGGTCGCGTACGTGGGATTGGGGGTCGTCCTCGCCGCATATCTGATCTCACTGCTTGTTCGCGGTCCCACACAGTCGATACCGCTCGTCGACGGCTGGGGTGTCGCCGCGTTCGAGCTCGTCGCGAGCTCCCTGTGTCTGGGGCGAGCGCTCACCTCACGCAAGAGAACCGTCCCGCTCCTGCTCGGCCTCGGGATTCTCGCCTGGACTCTCGGTGACGCGGTCCTGGCTGCGGAATCGCAAGGCGGCGCGACGCCTCCAGTCCCCTCCCTTGCGGACCTCTTCTATCTCTGCTTCTACCCGCTCGTCTACGTCGCGCTCGTTCTCCTGACGCGAAAGCACCTGAACCGGCTCGGGGCGACAACGCTGCTCGACGGCGCCGTTGCCGGGCTCGGCGCTGCTGCCCTCTGCTCCTGCTTTGCCTTCAACACCATCCTGCACTCCGTCGGCGGGAGTCCCCTGGCGGTTGCGACCAATCTCGCCTATCCGATTGGCGACGGCTTGCTGCTCATCCTGGCGGTCGGCGGTACAGCCATCATCACGGGCCGGAACAAAACCCAATGGCTGCTGGTCGCCGGGGCGATAGCGATCACTGCGGTGGGCGATACGTTCAACCTCTTCTCCGGCTCAGGAACACCGTCGCAGCTCGGGACGATCTTCAACGGCATGGCGTGGCCGTGCGCCATTCTTCTCATCTCGATCTCGGTCTGGGCGCGTCCGCCTCATCGGAACCCGCTGTCCATCGACACGACCCCGGGATTCCTGCTGCCCGGACTCGGCGCAGCGGCCGGCCTCACGATTCTCGTCGTCGACACTGTTCATCAGGTCACGCCCGTGGCGGTGGGGCTTGCAACTGCGACGCTGATAGCCGTCGGCGTTCGACTGGCCCTCTCGGTGCGCAGTCTGCGTTTCCTGACGGAGAAACGGCTCCGACAGTCCATCACCGACGACTTGACCGGGTTGGGCAACCGGCGGCAGCTGTTCAATCTGCTCGACGCGTTCTTCGCCGACTACGCGGACCCGGAAACGATCGACCGGCGCCTCTCGCTCCTCTACGTCGACCTGGATCATTTCAAGGAGATCAACGACTCCTTCGGGCATTCCGCCGGTGACGAGTTGCTCCGGCAGCTTGGACCGCGGCTCATCGCTCGCCTTCGGGAGACGGACGTGCTGGTGCGCGTCGGTGGCGATGAACTCGCGGTGCTCATCCTTGATACGGACTCCGAGTACGCGGCGGCAGTCGCGCAACGATTGATCGCTGAGCTCGACCAACCGTTCAATCTCGACACGATCAGCGTTCGAGTGGGTGCCAGCATTGGGATTGCGAGCGCTCCGGCTGACGCGACCACGAGCGCGGGACTCCTCCGCTGCGCTGACCTCGCGATGTATCGGGCAAAGGTCGGACCGGAGCCGTACGAAATCTACCGCCGGGAGGTCGACGACGACGGGAACCGGCTGCGACTGGTGGACGAGTTGCGAGACGCCATCGTCGGCGGGCATCTCGAGGTGTACTACCAACCGCAGATCGACCTGGTGACCGGGGAGCGCTCCGCCATGGAAGCCCTGGTTCGCTGGCCCCACGAACGGCTGGGACTCATCGCACCGCTCGACTTCATTCCACTGGCGGAAGACGCGGGTCTCATGCAATCGCTCACAGCGCTCGTCTTGGAGCGCGCCGTGGAGCAGTGCGCCGCCTGGCGCGCCGCAGGTCAGGTGCTCTCCGTCTCCGTAAACGTGTCGGCCACCAACCTCCTCGACGCAGGCTTCAGCGCGTTCGTGATGGCCACGCTCGCGCGGTATGACGTCGATCCATCGTCACTGATCCTGGAGATCACCGAGACCACCATCATCAGAGACTTCGAACTCTGCAAGCACGTGATCGCGCAGCTTCGCGCGCTCGGTCTCGGCGTATCGATCGACGACTTCGGAGCCGGCGTCACCTCGCTTGCGTACCTGGGGAGTCTCGCCGCCAGCGAACTCAAGCTGGATCGGAGCTTCCTCTCGCGTCTCGCCACCGGAGACACGGAGCGAAATCTCGCGCTGGTTCGCGCGACCATTGCGCTGGGGCACAAGTTGAACATGCGGGTCGTCGCGGAGGGCATCGAGGACCTCGACGCTCTCAACATGCTCGCCGCGATCGGGTGTGACCTTGCGCAGGGCTACTACATCAGTCAACCGATGCCGGCACGCGACCTCGACATACCGTCATCGCGCTTTGAGGACCTCCCCTCCGCCGGCAACTCCGTCGCATAGCCCAAGGCCCAAGCGCCGAAGGGCGCGACACCCGACCCTCTGAGGTGAGGCAGCCGAGGAAGCCGGCCCAAGCTTCGGCGGCTACATTACGACCATGGTGCGCGGGCTGCAGACCCTTTGGTCCGAGCGGCGCTCGGTCGCAAGCGTCTGGTTGCGCGAATGGATCCCGGTGTGGTCGGTCCCGGCGGGGATGCGCGCGGTCCGTGCCGCGGTCGTCGTGGCGGGCCTGTTCGCGTTCACCGACAAGGTCATCGGCAACCTCCAGATGGCCACCTTCGCCGCCTTCGGCGGATTCGCGACGCTGGTGCTGGCGTCGTTCGGGGGCACGCGTCGCAACAAGCTGCTGGCGCACCTCTGCCTTGCCGTCGTCGGGAGCGCACTGGTCACGATCGGCACGGCCGTCCACTCCCCACCTGCGCTGGCGGCCATCGCGACGGTTCTGGTGGCCTTCGTGGTGTTCTTCGCCGGCATCACCGGTCCGAACGCAGCCTCCGGCGCGACCGCCGCGCTGCTGGCGTACGTGCTCCCGGCCGCCTCGCCAGGGACGATCGCGATGATCCCCGAGCGCCTCGGCGGGTGGTGGCTCGCGTCGGTCGCCGGAACGCTCGCCGTGCTGGTGTTCTCGCCGTCACCCGGTAACGATCAGCTGCGGGCGGCACTGGCGAAGCTCGCGAGGACTCTCGCCGAAGCGATCGACGCGGCGCTCGCCGGCAACGCCGACGACGACCGGCTGAGCACGATCGTGGACGACAAACACATATTGTTCGACCGCTTCAACGGAGCGCCGTATCGGCCGACCGGACTGGCCGCGGCCGACCAGGCGCTCGACGACACTGTGGGGCTCCTCGAATGGTGCTCGTCCCTGGTCCTGGACACGCTCCACGAGCGAGCCGACCTGACCGGGGCGTCCGCTCCCGACCGGTCGCTCTTCGCGGACTCGAGTTCGGTGCTGCGATCGATCTCGTCGCTGTTCGCAGGGAGCGGCGGGCGCCCGGATCTCGATCGCCTTTCACGATCACGCGAGCAGAGCCTCGCGGCGCTACGCGGGTTGCCGTCCGACGACCCCGGGGCCCGCGCCGAAGCACAGCTCTCGTTTCACGCGAACGCAATCGCGGTCGCTGTGCTCGCGCTCGCCGCCGAGGCGCTCGTCGCAACGCACATCCAGCGTCTCGCGTGGCTCGAGTCAGAGCGTCGCCGCTGGATGATCGGGTCCGGGACCGGCTCTCGGGCGGCGCACCGCGTGTCGAGCATCGCGTCTGCCGCCGCCACCAACGCGAGCCTGCGCTCCGTCTGGTTCGTGAACTCCATCAGAGCCGCGATCGCGATCGCAGCCGCCGTGGCGCTCGCCGACGTGATCAGCGTCCAGCACGGATTCTGGGTGGTGCTTGGGACGCTGTCAGTGCTCCGCACAAGCGCGGCATCGACGGGCTCGACCGCGCTGCGAGCGCTGGCGGGCACGGCAATCGGACTCGTGATTGGCGCGGCGCTGCTGCTGGCGACTGGCAGCGACTCCACCGTGCTTTGGCTCGTGCTTCCTGTCGCGGTGTTCGTAGCGGGCTACGCGCCGGGCACGGCGCCGTTCGCTGTCGGTCAGGCCGCGTTCACCGTGACCGTCGCGGTGCTGTTCAACCTGCTCGCACCGGTCGGGTGGAAGGTTGGTGTCGTGCGGATCGAGGACGTGGCGCTCGGGTGTTCCGTCAGCGTCATCGTCGGATCCCTGTTCTGGCCCCGTGGTCTCAGCGCTGTGGTCGGCGATGACCTCGCCGACGTGTTCCGCACGGGTGCCGCTTACCTGACGCAGGCCGTCGAATGGGCGATCGGGTCGCGCGCGACGAAGCCAGACGCTGCGATCGCCGCCAGCACCGCGGCGCAGCGCCTCGACGACGGGTTGCGCGGCCTTATTGCGGAGCGGGGAACCAGGCCCTTGACGCGGCCGGAGCTCTGGCGGCTCGTCGGTGGGTCGCTCCGGCTCCGCCTCACCGCATGGGCGGTCGCGGATCTGCCGAGCGATCGCTCGATCGAGCCGACCGCAGAGATCCTGACCCGACGGGCGAGGGTGATCGCGGTTTGGTTTGAGCAACTGGCAGTGCTCGTCGGCAAGCCGCACGGAACGGGCGTCGCGACGATCTCCGCGCTCCACTTCACTCCGGGAGAATCCGTCGAGTCGGGCTCGGCATCGCAGTACGCGATCTGGTTGTGCGACTACCTCGAGCACCTCAGCGAGCACGCGAGCGAACTGGTTGGCCCCGCGACGCGCGTCGCAGAGTACCGCCGCCGGCCGTGGTGGCGGTAGACGCACGGGGCCGATCCGCCTCAGGCTGCTCCCGGATTACATCAACCCTGACAGTCCCACCCATACGTTCGCGGGTTGGTTGCTACCGCAAGCTGGTCGTCCGTGATGAACGGTCCGTGAAGTGTCCACGGCCCGAATTGTGTTGCCGCAGTAATCGGGTCGATCCCGTGCGCGATGGCGTTGAGAACCGGGTACCGCGGGTCCTGGGGTGAGGCCGGTGTCCCTCCCGACTTCGATACTGACGATGTCACCGAGTTCCCACCAGATCCTGTGGTGCAGCATGAGAAGCCGGAGCTCGGCCCCTTCTGCCAAGTCCGCGAGACCCCAGCCTGGTTGGTACAGGTCACCGTTGCGCTACCGCCACACGCGCAGAGCAAGCACCCCACAATCAGGCTGACCGTAAAGAAACGCATAGCGTGAGCTGAGTATCAGCGCAGTCAAAGGGAGTAGGAGTTCAACGAGATACCTGCGGTAGCCGTGTCCCCTACCACACAATCGTCGCTGGATCGCCCCGGCTCGCACGGCGCGAGACGCCACGTCGCGCTGTCGAAACGCCCTTTAGCCGCTGGGCCAAGTCTTCTGCGCTGGGGCCACAGCTCAGATCGATGCCCGACTCACGACTCGGATGCCCGATCCGGGAGCGGAATGTCGGAGAGCCGGGCACAGACGGCGAGGAGTTCATTTTGGAGAGGGACGTCAAGCGCGACAGCGAGGGCCGGCCGTAGTTTCTGGTGATAAAAGTAGCGGCCGGTCACGGTCGCGGCGGTATCGTTGCTGACGGCAAGCCAGGCTTGCGTCACCGCCCCGAGGGCGAGGTCGTCGGGGGCACCGCGGCCGCCCATTTTTGTGGGAACCCAGCCGGGCTCAAGAGCATTCGAAAGGACGGTCGGCCAATGA
This sequence comes from Candidatus Dormibacteria bacterium, assembly GCA_050010655.1. Lineage (GTDB taxonomy): Bacteria > Chloroflexota > Dormibacteria > Aeolococcales > Aeolococcaceae > Palsa-851. The sequence goes on along the minus strand of JBEKKP010000030.1, from coordinate 3,113 downwards.
CGCGCGACCGCGAACGCGAGGATGACGTCAAAGAGCTTGCTGTCGGCGTAAGCCTGTGCGCCATCCCACCGACGTCGGATCCATTGAAGGTCGTCCAGGCTCGTATCGCCTCGCCGATGCAACCCTGAGCTGAGATAGACGAGTCTGTCGGGCGGCGTGATGAGTGCAGTCAGCACGTAGGGTGCCAGGACATTGATGGCAAAAACGTGTGCGAAGCCATCGGCCGTCTCTATGCGACGCGGCTCTCGGTACCCGATGCCGACGTTATGAATAACGGCGTCAAATCGGCCGCTCGCGTTGGCCTGTTCAGCGACCTCGCGCATTCCGTCGATCGTGGCGACGTCACCGACCAAGACATCGGCATTCGAAAGCGCTCTCCGGGCGTGGGCTGCTCTGGCGGTGCTGCGGGCGTGCAGGGTCACCGCGTGACCGTCGTCGGCCAACAGCCGGCCTGCCATGAGACCAAGGCCGTCGGCTGACCCAGTGATGAGCACGCGTGCCATCGAAGCCCCTTTCTACCGCATCGCCGTCGTGAACCCATGAGGGACGGGGCCGACGACGATCGGCGATGTCAGTGAGAAATCCCCGTGGTGCCGGACGGTTCCGACTCACTGAAGATCGAACGCTCGGACAGTAACGAAGTCCGTCGGACCGGCGTCGAATCCGAGGGGAACGTCAGGCATCACGCGCTGGAAGTGCAGCGCCCGATCGGGCTCCGTCTTAGCTTCGCCGCCTGCTAAATCCGAAGCCGCCGAGGAGCAGAACCACGATCACGATGACGAGGATGAGTACAAGCATTGTCTGAGCGTGCGCGTAGCGGACCACGAGCGTCGGTCCGCTACCAGACCAACTTTTAGCCAAGACGGTCAGAAACTTGCCGAATTCGACGCAGGGACACTGATCTGGCGATCGCGCGATCAATACGGCTCGTCTACACGAATACCTCCCATTTGCCGGACGAGATTCGCCGGCCCGTCCGCGACACACGAGACCACTGGACCTGTATTCGGACGGTGCTAGCCACCGACGCCCGACGCGGATCCGGTAAGGTTGACCGCCAGTTCCGCGCATCGGCGCCGAATCGTTTGTGGTGGCAGATCTGACGTGTATGAAGACCCACGCCGGTTGGGTCTACGTAGCCTTCATCGTCGACGCTTCTCATCGACGTCCACAGAGGTCCCTGAACGGCCCAATACGTATTCAGAAAAGTGTGCCGAGGGACAGGATCGAACTGTCGACACCAGGTTTTTCAGTCGAACAAACTGACGTTCGCCGAGGTCTTCTGCAGTCCGTTGCCTCATTGGCTAGACCTGACGGAAATACCCGGACCCGTCACCCCGAATTGCGCCGGTGTACTCCCACGTGCCGGCGCTCATATAAAACTGCTTCTTCTCGATGCGAATCTTGCATGGCAGTTCCGCGGAGTTGTTGCGAGGCAGTGGCTCGCCGAACGATCCGGTCACGGTGAAATCGACGCCTGCACTCTGGTACTCCGGCACGCAGTAGAGATGAGCGTTGGCGAGGAATAACCCCGGGTGCTGTCGGGAAGTTCCACCGGGGGTCCAGATGGCGCCGAATCGAATCTTCGTCCCTGACGACAAACCGAACCATTCCTTCGCCCGATTGGTGAACTCCAAAGTGTCAGCTTCCAGCTGCTGCTCGCTCCCGTGGGTCCAGTCAAGATCGCCGGGGTGTTGACCCGCCGGTAAGGCAAAGGCGTAACTACCGACGTCCACGGAATTATGGTTCTCGAACACGGTGACCGTGTCCTTCATGGCATTCCACAGGTCCCCAAGGTCGCCCATCTCAGGCCTCCGCCGCTGGTTGTTCGAATTGGGTGTCGTCGAGTGTGGGCCCGACCTCGGCACCTCCACTCAACGAGGGATCGCCGTCCACGAACGCGGATTGGAGGTGCTCCGGTACGTTCTGGGCGGGTTCGGGGTTCGTGTCTCCAACCGCGGCCAGTTCAGCTTCACTCGGCTCGGGTGAGGATTGGGTTGCCGACGCATCCGAGGCCTGGCCCGCGACCGGCTGCCATTGCGCGCCATCCCACCACCACTGCCCGTCCTCCGAGCGAGGAGCGTCCGGCGGAATTGTTGTCATCTACCTTCTCCCTCAAGCGGACCTCAACAACGATCCCCATGCGACACGTCGCGCGCCGATTCTACACGGACACGGACGTCTTTTTGGGGCTCTCTGGACGGGATTTCGCTGCTCTTCTCACGAGAGATCAGCCGTGTCGGCCGGGGTCGAGGGTGGCGACCCGACGCAGCGGGCGCGCCGGGGCCAGGAGGTGCCACGAGCATCGAATAATCGCCGGTTAGACGATTTCGCCTCCACCCGAGCGAGTTGACGAGGGGCATCGAGGAACGACTCAATTCTCATTGCCTGGCACGGTCCGGGTTCTGCTCAGCGCGGTTCCGAAGGAGTTTTTGACAGTGGTGCGTATCGACCGGGCAACCCGACTGGGGTGTCACGGATGCGAGCCCACATCTGAATCACAGACCATCGGCCCATCCCGTCTCTCACCCCAAAAGGAGAACTCCAATGGACTCGACGACGACCGACGCAGCCTCCGTCGTAAAGCGAAGGGCAAAGCCGCCCAACCCGCCCACCGACCCTTCAGGTCCCACGGGCCGACTCGCGACTTGGGTCGCTGAGACAACGCTCGACGACGTTCCCTCTTCGGTCCGCGACCGGGCCAAGCATCTGATCCTCGACGGCATCGCCTGCGCCATCGTCGGTGCGCAGCTACCGGTCTCCCGCATTGGCGTCGAGGGCGTCACCGCGCTCGAGAGCGCCGGGGACGTCGAACTCATCGGGTGGGACGGCCGAGCCACCAGCGCCACATCCGCTGCGATGTTGAATTCGAGCTTCATCCAAGGATTCGAACTCGACGACTACCACCCGCTGGCCCCCCTGCACAGCAACTCGATCGTCCTTCCGGCGATGCTCGCCGCCGCCGCGCGCTTGGGGAGCGTCTCTGGCGAGACCTTCCTACTTGGCGCCATCCTCGGCTACGAAACCGGCCCGCGGGTCGGCCAAGCGCTGGGCGGCCTCGACATGCTCTCGCGTGGGTGGCATTCAGGTGTGGTCTTCGGCCCAATTCCCGC
>JBEKKP010000029.1:0-31204 GCA_050010655.1 Candidatus Dormibacteria bacterium | reverse complement strand
TCTGCATCGCCGAGGTCCCGCAGGGCGGGCTCGCGTGGATCATGGAAGGCGACGCCGGTTCTGTCCTGGACGCGACCACCGCCGCGTGCTCACAGGCAATCGATGGGCTTGTCGGGCGTCCACCACTCGGTTTTCTCGCTTTCGACTGCATCGCCCGGCGCGGGGTTCTCGGCAACGAGGGCATTCGCGAAGAGGTGAGCCAGATCAAATCGTATGCGCAGGGCGCACCGGTCGCCGGCTTTTACACATATGGGGAAATCGCTCGTACACACGGGGTCAGCGGATTTCACAACCAGACGTTGGTGGTGCTCGCCTTCGGCTGATGGCATGAAGAGCACCGATCGCGCTGCGGCTCCAGGCAACTGGTCGACTCAGCAACTGGCGGAATTCCTCGTCGCCGTGGCCGCAAGTGCTGACGAGCGTTCGGCGCGCCTGTGCGCGATGCAGTGGGCATCCGAGGTACTGGAGGCCGAGGTGGCGGCGGTCGTCACCGCTGAGGAGGTCGTCGACATGATCGGGTTTCCACGCGGTCAGGTTCCCGTGGCGGCATTGCTCGTCGCGGCTCGCCAGTCGCACCACACACTCCACGTGCCGCGAGTCGGTGAACTGCGCTCCGTCAGTGTTCCCATCGAAGAGATCGAGGGCCACCTCGTCGTCGGTCGTTCCGGCGACGAGCACTTTGCTGCTGATGAAGTCGGGCTCCTGCGCGCGATGGGGCGCAGTCTCTCGATGACTCTTCGCGCGCTGCGCATGCTCGAGCAGGAGCGAGCGCTTCGAGCCGAGGTGGAGTTGCGCGCGCAGGAGAATCTGCGCCTGCTGCTCATGGTGCAGGACCGTCAGATCGCACTCGAACGGCTTTCGAAGATTCGCGTGTCCATCTCGCGTCGCGCGCCGCTGCCGGAGGTGCTCGACGCCGTCGTTGAAGGCGCTCGTGATCTGCTCGGCGACGAGGTCGTCGGACTCCGGCTCCTCGATGACGAGCACCCCGGGTTCGCGAATCTGGTGTCGTCGACCGGCGTGTCACACGCCGTGCTTGCCACGACGAAACGGAGCTCGTTGTCGAACGGCGCCGGTGGACGTGCGATCGTCGAAGATCGCGTGATCATCCTGAACGACTATCAGAACGACTCTGGGGCGATGAACGAGTTCGTCGGCGATGAGTTGCAAAGTGCGATTGCCGCTCCGATCCACGAAAACGGTCGCGCGGTGGGCAGCATCACCGTGGCGACGCACCGCCCGGGCCGCGAGTACACCGACACCGACTGCGAGATGCTCGTGGCGCTCGCCGACCAGGCGAGCATCGCGCTCAACGACGCGAAAGCGGTGGACCAGATGCGCCACCTCGCATACCACGACGCGCTGACCGGCCTGCCGAATCGCCTGCTGTTCTTCGAACATCTGGTTCGCGCGGTCGCCAACGCCAACCGAAGCGGGGCGAGCACTGCCGTGCTCTACCTCGACCTGGATCGCTTCAAGGTCGTGAACGACAGCCTCGGCCACAACGTGGGCGACCGCCTTCTCGAGGCCGTGGGCAAACGACTCCGCTCGGCGCTGCGGACGGCGGACCTCGCCGCGCGTCTCGGTGGTGACGAGTTTGCCGTGCTTGCCGAGAACACGACCGCAGAGGGTGCAGCGATTCTTGCGGAGCGGATCTGCGATTCACTTCGTGACCCCTTCAGCATCAGCGGCCATGAACTCACTGTGGCTGCAAGCATCGGCGTCGTCGTTGATGCGGCCGGCCACACCGACGCCGACGCACTGCTGCGCAACGCGGATCTCGCAATGTACCGGGCCAAGGTCGACGGGCGCGGTGGCCATGCCGTGTACGAACCGGACATGCACGCCGTTGCATCGGATCGCGCGCATCTCGAGGGAAACCTGCGCCGCGCGGTGGCGCTCGATCAATTCGAGGTGCACTACCAACCGATCGTGTGGCTGGCGACCGGCAAGGTGCTCGGTGTCGAGGCGCTGGTGCGCTGGCGTCGCGATGACGGTGTGCTGGTCTCACCGGCCGAGTTCATCCCGGTTGCGGAAGAAATGGGGCTCATCGTGCCGATCGGACGCATGGTCATGGATACGTCGATGCGCCAGGTGCGCGAGTGGCAGGACACGCAGCCCGAGGAATGGAGCCTGAATCTCAGCATCAACCTCTCGGCACGGCAGCTGTATGAACCCGACATCGTGCGCGAAGTGGTTGACGCGCTCACCGCCACGGGGTTCGATCCGACGCACCTGACGTTGGAGATCACCGAGACCGCATTGATGCATGACACCACGACGGTGAGTGCGCGGCTGGACGAGCTTCGCACGGTCGGCGCGCGCATCGCACTCGACGATTTCGGCACCGGATATTCGTCGTTGAGCTATCTGCGCAACTTTCCGATCGACGTTCTCAAAGTGGACAAATCGTTCATCGACGATATTGCGTCCGGATCGGACCGTGCGAATCTTGCACGTGGCATCATCGAGCTCGGCAGGACCATGCAGCTCGACATCGTCGCCGAGGGAATCGAGGATCCGCTGCAGGTCGTAGAGTTGTTGCGTCTGCAATGCAGCATGGGTCAGGGATTTCATTTCTCCCGGCCGCTGCCGCCCGCGGCGCTCAGCAACTATCTCCTCGCGCAGCATGGAGTCCCGGCGGTCAAACCGTCCATCGTCGCGGTCTAGCCATCTGCGGCCGCGCGGAGACGGGGTATTCTTGCGCCGTGAACTCGCGGGTTGTGATCCCGGCGTACCGGCTCGTCTTCGCGGTCGTGACAATCGCAGCGATCATCAGCCAGGCGGTGGCGTCGATCAACCTCGGGATCTTCCGCCCTGTCAACTACTTCAGCTACTTCACCATCGACAGCAACCTGATTGCGGTGGCACTCCTGCTGATCGGTGTCACACGGTGGCGCTCGACCAACTCGCCGGGACTGGACGTCCTGCGCGGTGCCGGGGTGGTGTACATGTCGGTGACAGGTGTGGTGTTCACGCTGCTCCTGAGTGGGGTCGACGTGGATACGCAACTCAAGTGGGTGAACACAGTTGTCCACGAGTTGATGCCGCTTGTCATGGTGGCCGACTGGCTCATCGCACCGCCTGCTTCGCGCCTGACGCTTCGCCAGGGAGCGCTGTGGCTGCTCTTCCCACTCGTCTGGATCATCTACACATTGATTCGTGGCGCTGCGATCAATTGGTATCCGTACCCATTCCTGAATCCGGCCAACGGTGGCTCCGCCAGCGTGACCGTGTACTGCGTAGGCATCCTCGTGTTCATGCTCGTGGTGTGCGCCGCGGTCGTGTGGCTCGGAAATCTCCGCCATTCCGCGTCCGGGACTCAGGTGCAGATGGCCTAACGATTACGGTTTCTCACGCTCACCGGCTGCTTGACCGGTGCTTGCCTCGGGGAGTACGGTCCCCTGCGTCCGAGAGCCGTCAGCGTCACTTAGCGGGGGTTGGAAGATGCATCGCAGACCAATGACACGACGGCGTCGCCTGGCGGTCGTCTGTGCGCTCGCGCTCGGCGTCGGAACCGCCGCGCTCGGCGCCGGCCCGGCCAATGTCTTCGCATCCGGTGCTCGGACGATCAACGGGACCCTTCGAGACGGCGCGACGTACCTCATCCAGGTGCCGGCGAACTGGAACGGGACTCTCGTCCTCTACAGCCACGGCTATGTCGTGCCGGGAAGCCCGAACCCTGCGATGGACGTCGGCGACCCGCTCACCGGTGCCTGGCTCCTCGGCAACGGCTACGCGCTCGCGGGTTCGTCGTACGCCACCACCGGCTGGGCCGTGCAGCAGGCGATCCCCGACCAACTCGACACGCTGAACGCGTTCGATCGGCGTGTCGGAACCCCGGTTCGCACGATCGCGTGGGGCCACTCGCTCGGCGGCATGATCACTGCTGCACTGCTCCAGGTCGCACCTGACCGCTTCGCGGCGGCATTGCCGATGTGCGGCGTTGTGGCGGGTGGCGTGGGCACGTGGAACGTCGCGCTCGACTCGGCGTTCGCGATTCAGCAACTGCTCGCCCCGACCGCCGGCCTGCAGGTCGTCGACATCACCAATCCTCCGGCCAACCTCGACATCGCCGAGGCGGTGCTCGCGGGCGCACAGGCGACCGCTGCGGGCAGAGCACGCATCGCGCTGGCCAGCGCTCTCGGCGACATCCCAGGGTGGTTTGACCCATCGAGCCCCGAGCCGGCACCGACCGACTACGTGACCCAGGAAGCCAACCAGTTCCTGTGGGAGACCGAGGTCGACGGACCGTTCGCGTTTGAGCTGCGCGCTGAGCTCGAGGCGCGAGCTGGTGGCAACGTCAGCTGGACCACCGGAGTCAACTTCACGTATCAGATCAAGACCTCCTCGGACTACGCCGAGGTCAAGGCGCTCTACGCCGCCGCCGGATTGAACCTCGACGCCGACATCGCGGCACTCCAGAGCGCTACACCGATCGCGCGCGATCCGTCCGCTGTGCGTTACCTCACCAAGTACATCGTCTTCAACGGCGACCTCGACCGCCCGGTGCTCACCCTCCACACCACAGGCGACGGCCTCGTGGTCAACCAGGATGAGCAGGCATATCGCAACGTTGCGCAGGATGCCGGGGACGGCCAGATGCTTCGCGAGGGATATGTGAGCCGCGCCGGCCATTGCACGTTCACCCCGGCCGAGACGATCGCTGCGTTCCAGACCTTGATCCACCGTGTGAACACCGGGAAGTGGGGATCGAGCACCTCGGCCGCCCGTCTGGAAGCCGCGGCAACGGCGCTCGGTCCGGCGTACAACACCGTGCCGGCCGCGTTCGTCGTCTTCAAGCCAACCAAGTTCCTCCGTCCGTTCGACCTCGGAACCAACTGAGGACAAGCTGGTTCCGTCCTGGCCAGGACGCGTGACGGCATGAGCACGCGTCCTGGTTCGGGAACTCGCGCCGCTCGGCGGTTGCAGCGAACGAGGCATGCTAACGGCGATATGCCCTTGCAGCACTGGGACGAGCTTCGATGAGCATCGTCGTCCTCGTCGCCACGGCTCTCGCGGCCGGTGTCGAATGGGTCGAGGCGCTCACCATCGTGCTGGCCGTCGGCATCGTCAAGGGATGGCGGAGCGCCTTTGTGGGCATGGCGATCGCATTCGCGGCGCTGGCGGTCCTGGTTGCGGTCTTCGGGATCACCATCACCTCGCGCGTCTCGATCAGTGACGCCAGGACGTTCGTCGGCGTCTTCCTGCTGCTCTTCGGCCTCAAATGGCTCCACAAGGCCATCCTTCGGTCCAGCGGGCTCAAGTCCCTCCATGACGAGGCTGCTTCCTTCGAGGCGACGACGAAGCGTCTCGGTCCGAAGGAAGCCGCTTCCGGAATCGATCGTGCCGGCGTCACCACGGCGCTCGGCGGCGTGTTCCTCGAGGGCCTCGAAGTCGTGTTCATCGTCGTCGCGTTGGGCGGCCTCCAGGACATCCCATCGGCGGTGGCCGGCGCACTCCTCGCACTGCTCGTGGTGGCCGGGGCCGGCCTCGCGTTCCGTCACCCGCTGACCCGCGTTCCCGAGAACGCGATGAAATACGTCGTGGGCATCATGCTCACGTCCTTCGGCACGTTTTACGCAGGGGAGGGGATCGGCGTCCACTGGTGGGGCGACGACCTCAGCCTCCTGGTCTTGATCGCGACCTATGGGCTCGCGTCCATAGCGTTCGTCTGGTTCCTGCGGCGTCCCGCACGCCGGACCGCAGCGTCCGGGCTTGGCCGCGCGGTCAAGGCGGTTGTGCTCGAGGTGTGGGGGTTGTTCGTCGACGACGGTGCCGTGGCGCTGGTCGCGGTGGTGGCGCTTCTCGCCGTGGCGTTATTCGTCCAGCATCAGGGCGACGGGCACAACATTGCCGGCGTGCTGTTGATTGCAGGGGTGTTGATCGCGGTGGGCGTGGGGTTGTCGGCCGCGGGGCGGACGGCTCGCAAGCCCGCGAAGCCCGATGCGCCGGGTGACGCGTTACCCGGAGTAGCGCTCGGGCAGAATCCGCCTCGCGTCGGGAGTCCCTAAACGGGACGATCGTCCGTGGGGACGCGGGAGTCGAGACTCCGCGGCGCGCCATCCTGCCAAACCTTGCCCAAACACCGCGCAAACGCGCAAACATCACCGCCTGACGGCCGTGAGCTGTTCGCAGAGCGGAACACATTTCCAGGGGCTTGACGTACTACCACTGACAGGGCGATCATGTCGCCTTCAGATCGACCCCGGCAGCCTGTTGAGTGGAGAAACTGGTGACCGGATTCATGTCATCTATGGCGTGGCACGTTTGGGGGAGCGCGGTCGCTTCGCAGAGCGCCCGCGCCCGTGACCTTCCGTGTGCGCCCTGCACCTTTGTCGATATCCTCTCCGCCGAAACCGCGACTCGCCCACATAAAGAGGTATGGCAAGCATGCGATTGAGAATCTGGGTCCTCGTCGGTGGCGTCGTGGTGTTCGGCGTGCTGGTCGGGTTCTTTGTCACGCGCTTCCTGAATCCCACGCCGCCGCAGATCGCTGCGACGACGACCTCCACGACGTTGCAAGGGCGGCCCGTGGTGGACTTCAACCTCACCACGGTGGCAGCAGTCGGCACCGCCGGACAGGGCGGTGGAGAGCATCCGAACTGGGTCGGATACCTGCCGACCACCTTCCTCAAGGTTCCTGCGGGCGCGGTGGTGCACATGACCATCGACCAACAGGACGGCCAGACGGGATTGCGCAACGAGTACTTCGGCCTGGTCCGAGGGACGATCAACGACCAGATGACGGTCGACGGCAAAGTGATGGGCGCTCTCAACCCTGCGCTAGCCGCGCACACGTTCACGATCCCTGACCTCGGCGTGAGCGTTCCGCTCGAAGGTGTGGCGGACAACGCGCCGGCCAACGCACAGATCGTCGTCCAATTCGACTTCGTCGTCCCGGACAAGCCGGGGCTCTTCCGCTGGCAGTGCTTCGTTCCGTGTGCGGCCGGGACGCTCTACGGCAACGGCGGCCCGATGCAGACCCTCGGCTACATGGCCGGCGAGCTGCAGGTGGGCTGACCGATGAGAAACAGAGCCACCGCGATCCGAATCGTCATCATCGTCTGGATCGTCGCCGCGATCGCGGGCGACATCGGCCTCGCACTGGCACCGATACCGCCCGGCCAGGCCTCTGACCTGGCATCGAGCGAGAGTTTCACCATTCTGCTGCTAGCCATGATCGGCTGGCCTATCTTTTCCGCGGTTCTTGCGGCACTCTTCTTCACCCTCGTGGTCAACCGGCTCGCTCCGCCGACAGCCGAGGTGAGCGCGGAGGCACTCCGCGGTAACAGCCGCGCCGCGACAACCTGGATCGTGACCACGCTCGTGGTCGTGCTCAGCCTCGCGGTCTACGGCACCGTCGCCCTCGCGATCGATCAGCCGGGAGATGGCATCTCCACCGATGCATCGTCGCTACCGATGCCGACATCGACGAGCCAGCCACTCGAAGTGCAGGTGATCGCCCAGCAATGGTGGTTCACGTACCGCTATCCCACCTATGGCGGTATCGAGACCCCACAACTGGTGCTCCCTGTCAACCAGAAGATTCAGTTCCACGTCACGTCCCTCGACGTCGTCCACTCGTTCTGGTTTTACGCGCTCGGCGTCAAAGCTGACGCGGTACCACTCAACGACAACGTGGTGACGGCAACGCCCACGCAGATCGGCACGTATCGCATTCAATGTGCTGAGCTCTGCGGTCTGTGGCACGGCAACATGGCAGACGACACCGCGATGGTCGTGAGCCAATCGGACTTCGCGGCCTGGATCCAGCAAGAGACGGCCCTCGATGCGCCAATCATGAAGTACCTCTTGCCGTACAGCCACACGTACGAACCGCAGCCAAGCATCTATGGATCGTGACGATGCTCGACAGCCACTCGCATACAAGGGAAAGCTGACGTGGATGCTGTAACCACCGCACGGCCGCCGATGTCGACACCGCCGACACTGGCTCGCCGGCTCAACGAGTGGGGGCTACCACTGGGAGTCGTCGGCTCCGTTATCGGATTCATCATCGGCTTCGCGGTGGGCACGCATGCCATTCCGTACTCGTTCGGTGAGGACAACTCCCTCGGTTCCGATCCAGGAATACTTCTCGGCTATGCCCTCAGCGTCGTCGGTTTCCTTGCGGGCATGGGATTTCTCAACTACCCGATCGGCCGCCTGCTCGGCGCAAAGCGCCCGTCCGAGGAGGACAACGCGTACATGCACGGCGAGAACGGTGGGTTGAGCCGGTACTTCAGGATGACCACGGATCACAAGGTCATCGGGCTCCAGTACCTGGTGATGATCCTCACGTTCCTTTTCGTCGGTGGGCTCGGGGCGATGTTCATCCGGACGGAGTTGCTCACGCCGTCGCCGACCGTCGCCACCGCTCAGTCGTACCTCACGCTGGTCGGGTTGCACAGCACGCTCATGATCTTCATGGCGTCAGCTGCCATCATCGGGCCGTTCGGCAATTACTTCGTGCCGATCATGATCGGCACGAGAAACATGGCCTTCCCGCGCCTCGAGGCCTTGACGTTCTGGCTCCTGCCGCCGGCGGGTTTGATCCTGCTCTCCACCGTGTTCCTCGGCGGGTTCACGACCGGGTGGACTGGCTATGCGCCGCTCGCCGACCAGAACGTCCTCGGCATGGACTCATATCTGATGGCCTTCGCGCTGATCGGTTTGTCGATCGGGCTGTCCGGCCTCAACATGATCGCGACGATCATGACCAAGCGGGCTCCGGGAATGCCCTTGAGCCGGATGCCGATCTTCGTCTGGTCGGTGCTGGTCACGTCGTTCCTCGGCGCACTTGCAGCACCAGCCCTCATCGCCGCAGTCCTGATGGAGACGATCGACCGTGCGTTCCAAACCACGCTTTTCGTCCCCGCGGGTGGTGGCTCCCCATACCTCTGGGAGAACCTTTTCTGGTTCTTCGGGCATCCGGAGGTGTACATCTTCGTCGTACCGGCCTTTGGGTTGGTAATGGAGATGCTCCCCGTCTTTACGCGGCGACCACTCTGGGGCTATCGCGTCGGCGTTGGAGGGATGGTGGGCATCGGCCTGCTCAGCTTTGTCGTGTGGCAGCACCATCTGTTTGTGAGCGGTCTTGCGCCGTCGCTGCGACCGTTCTACATGTTCTCGACGGAGATGATCTCGGTACCGACCGGCATCATTTACCTGGTCGCATTGGGAACTCTGTGGCGCGCGCGGACACGCTTCACGGCGCCCATGCTGTTCATCTTCGGCTTCTTCTTCAACTTCTTGATCGGCGGGTTTACGGGCGTGTTCCTGTCTGACGTGCCGAGCGACTTCACGCTCCACGCGAGCTACTTCGTGCAGGCGCACTTCCACTACACGATCATGGGTGGCGAGGTCTTCGCGCTCATGGCGGCGATCGTGTACTACCTTCCGAAGATGACTGGTAGAACCATGGATATCAAATTGCTGCGATTCCAGTTCTGGGCTGTGTTCATCACGTTCAATGGGACCTTCATATCGCTCATCGCGGTCGGCATCCTTGGCATGCCGCGGCGCGTGATCAGTTACGCCGCATACCTGCAGCCACTGAATATCAGCGCTACGGTGTTCGCTTACGGACTCGGACTTTCCATGACGCTCTTCCTTGGTATCTTGCTCTGGGAGGTTTTCATCAAGCAGCGCGTCGCAGCTAGCAACCCGTGGGAATCGCTCGGGGTCGAATGGCAGGTCCCGACTCCAGTCCCGACCTTCAACTTCGATCAGGTACCAGTCTCGTGGTCACTCCCTTATGACTACGACACTGGAAAGCCCGCGGCAGACTTCGGCCCGGCAGTACCGGCATTGAGTGGAGCCTGAGCATGAGTGACGTCAGTCCTACCGGACTCACCGTTATCGACGAGGTCGAAGGCGGCGGGCGAACGCTCATCTTCACCTCGCGGCTGGTCATGGCCGCCAACACGACGCTCCAACTCAGCCTGCTGTTCGCATTCCTCTATCTCCGAGCCAACAACTTTGGGGGCATGTGGCACCCGAGCACCACTGGTACGCCGCCACAGGCGCTGGCGCTGATATCTGTCGCGTTTCCGGTGATCGCGCTCGTCGCACTCTGGGCCGTCTGGAACGCAGTGAGCAAGGCGCGCGATTCGAACGCCGTCAGTGGTTTGTTGTGGCTGGCCTTGCTGGCAGCGGTGCTCACCGGAGCCGTGCGGATCCTGCTCATGTATCAGTTCAATTGGGAGTTGGACAGCGCCGGCACGTACGCCGATCTGTCGACGATCTGGTACGGGGTGCTGCTTGGTGAGTTCATCCTCGTCGGGCTTTGGCTGCTCAGCCTCGTCATGGGTCACGTGCGCGGGAATGACCGGCTCAGCGTGTCGCACGCACGGGCTGTTCTCGACCAGTGGGCGTACATCACAGGTGTCTCGATTGCGGTGTACCTGCTGGTTCAGTACGTCAAGTAGGGCGGCATGCTCTGGCCACCGCTGTTTGACTGGAGTTTCGAACCAGTACCGATCGTAGGAAGCGCGACTGCTGCCTACCTTTATTGGCGTGGGCGCCGGACCGGAGCAGCGGCCCTCGGACGTTCGACGTCGTGGGACAACGGTGACACCGCATTCGTCCTCGGCATCGGCGCATTGCTCCTTGCGCTGGTCTCACCGATCTCGTATTTCGACATCACCCTGCAGTGGGACCACATGGTGCAGCACGTGCTCCTGCTGCTCGTCGCACCGCCGCTGATCCTCCTCGGGGATCCGTTCCGCACGGTCTGGGCCGGCTACCTGGCGGCGCAAGGGCGCCCGGTCGTGATCGAGGGAACCTGGCCGGCGCGCGTGATGGGCAGGCTCCACTCAGGTCCACGAGCAGCGGCGGTAGTGGTGGCCGTCTTCAGCGTCGACCTCCTCCTCTGGCATCTGCCCCCGATCTACAACGCGACCTTGCGGATCGCATCGGTGCACGATCTCGAACATCTGACATTCCTCGTCGTCGGACTGCTGTTCTGGGACCAGGTCATCAGCCCCTTGCAAGCCCCGGGCCGGTTGTCGCTTGTCGGGCGAGGCGTGGTGGTGCTGGTCGGCATGTTCGTGAGCTGGGGGCTCGCGATCGTCATCGGCTATGCCACGCATCCGCTTTACGCTTACCCGGTGCCGCACGGGGGATTGAGTCTTCTTGGGGATCAGGAGATCGCCGCGGGCGTGATGTGGGTGCCTGGCGGGGTTCCATTTCTCATCGCCCTGCTGTATCTCGGCATTCGCTGGTTCGAGGTGGATGACCGCGCCGGCTCCACCGCGGCCGTGGCGCAGCCGTGATGGTCCGGGAGCGCCTGATGATCGGTTGCGCGCTCGTGTTGTGCGCCTCGGCGTGCGGGGCGGCGAAGCCCGCATCGATCCCCACGTTGCAGGTCACCGCGTCGGGTGGCCCCACGCTCACGGGGAAGGACGTCAGCATCACGTCGTTCCGCGGCCGCCCCGTGGTGCTGATCTTCTGGGCGTCCTGGTGTGGACCCTGCCATGATGAGCAGCCGGCACTGAACACGGCGTACACGCAGTGGTCGCCTCGCGGTGTTGTGTTCCTGGGCGTTGACCTTCGCGACACGACCACTCCCGCGCTCGCGTTCCAATCGGAGTTCAAGGTGCCGTATCCCAGCATCGCCGACACCAACGCGACCCTGGCGATCGACTACCGTATTCCCTCGGCGCCGTCTCTGGTCTTTCTCAATGCGCAGGGCAAGGTCGCGGACGTTGTGCTCGGGGCGCTCGGCACCATGAGCGTCGCCGATTTCAATGCGGAGCTCACAACGCTGCTGGCGTCGCCGGCCGCGAGCGCGTAGGAGAGGGGATGCAGACCAGCGCAGACATCGTCATCGGCGGTTCGGAGGGGACCGGCGTGCCCACCGTGGCCGTTGACGTCGCCGGTCGCCGATCGACGCAGCTCCGCGCGACCGCTCGCGATTACGTGAGCCTCACCAAGCCTCGCATCATCGTCCTCCTCCTCATCACGGAGATCGCGACGATGGTCATCGCCGCGCGGGGGATACCGTCGCCGTGGTTGCTGCTGTGGGCTGCGCTCGGCGGCGCGCTCGCATCCGGCGGGTCGGGTGCGATCAACTGCTGGTACGACCGCGACATCGACCGTGTCATGGCGCGCACGTGCACCCGCCCGCTCCCGTCGGGACGCATTCTGCCCTGGCAGGCGCTCACGTTCGGCGTCTCGTTGATCGTCGCTTCGGTGCTCGTTTTCAGCCTCGCGGTGAATCTGCTCTCAGCCGCGCTGGCACTCGGCGGCGGCTTGTTCTACGTGTTCATCTACACGATGCTGCTGAAGCGGCGGACGCCACTGAACATCGTCATCGGTGGCGCAGCAGGCGCCTTTCCGCCACTGGTGGGTTGGGCCGCGGTGCAGGGCAACATCGGGTGGCCGGCGTTCGTCCTTTTCGCGGTGGTGTTCCTCTGGACGCCGCCACACTTCTGGTCACTCGCACTGCTGCTCCGTCGCGACTACCGCAACGCGAGCGTGCCGATGTTGCCCGGCATTATCGGCACAGCCAGGACGCACCGGCGAATCCTTCTCTATCTTGTGGTGCTGATCGCGGCGAGTTTGTTGCCCGGGCTCATTCTCGGCATCGGGTACACGATTGGCGCGGCGATTCTCGGGGCGTTCTACGTCGGGCTCGCCCTCTGGGCTCGCGCCGAGGGATCGTCACGCGCAGTGGCGATGCTGTTCCACTACTCGCTCGCGTATCTCGCGCTCATCTTCGTGGTGGGGGCTGTGGCGGCGGTCGTCCTCGGCTGACGGCTCGGGCTCAGCTCAAGAGGATTCTCGCAAGGGCATGCGGCTAGCGCTTGGTCAGCGAGGCGCGCACCTTGCGTTGCATTCGCCAGGCGCGCTGCACCACCGGAAAACCCGGCAAGCCGCGAAGCCGCGCGATCTGTCGCAAAGCTTCCTCGTGCTCGCGCGACTTCGCTCTCAGCACTTCCCAGGAAAGGCGGAAACGCTCCCCCAGTAGTTCCGGCGACGTGGTCACCGGCGACTTGCGCATGACGAAACCGAATTCAAAGCCGCCAGGAACATCTTCGACAAACACAGCATCAAGCAATTCCCACTGCATTCCCATCTCGACAATCGTGTGCACCAGGACGGGCAGGAACTCATCCTCCGACCAGCAATGCACATGGATTGACCGCTGCCGGTTCAGTTCGAACTGCTCGCGTTCCTGATCGGGCGTCCAGTTCGGATCCCACACGTCCGTCTTGCGCAGGTAGTCCTCGATGTGCTCGTCACTGACAACTGTGGCCCGATCTCGGTGATCGGCGATGAGATGAGCCAACGGCGTGGCAGCCCGTTTTCGATCAAACGTGTGGCGTCGGTCGGGGAGGTAGACGAGCACGACCGCGCCTGGCTTGAGGACCCGGTAGATCTCGCTGAGCTGGGTGAGCGGATCGGCGAGGTGTTCGAGGAGGTGGCTTGCGATGACGAAGTCCTGACTCGCGTCATCGAGCGCCGAGAGGCGATCGACATCGAGGTTGGCCACGATATCGGGCTTCGGGAACGTCGCGCCGGCCTCGATGTTGGTGAACAGCGCCAGGTTCTCCTCGGGCTGCCATCGATCCACGTAGCGCACGGAGACTCCGGGGTACGGAATCGGCATCGGGTGATGTCCTGGTCCGAGCTCCACGCCGGAGCCGTTGAGAAAACGCGTGAGCAGCCCTCGCGGGTTCGGGCTCACGGGAGCGAGTATCTGGGTCATGGCCTGTAACGCCGACTGGGGTCGCACGCGCCGGCGGGAGCCCCGACGAGGCGAAAGGCAACGAGGGCGTCCACGCTGCGGCGATCCTAGCATCCGGCCATTCGCGGGAGCCGCCCGCGTGTCACGAGCCGCCCGACGGCATTGACACCCGGAAGGTGATCGCATACTTTGCAGGTCCATCTCGGTACGGGAAGGAACACGTCATCCTGACTCAGCACAAGCGCAACGTCCTCCTCTCCACGCTCTTCGCCGTACTCCTTGCCGGAGTCACTGCAGCACCGACAACGATCGGTGCGGGCGCCGCTCCCGCGCCGGCGAACAGCGGCGCCCCCGCGCCGGCGAACAGCGTCGCCCCCGCTCGCGTGGCACGCGCGGCTGATATCGCGCAGGCCGAGCTTGGGCGCACAGCCAGACCCGTCTGCGGGCCGGTGCAGCCCGGATTCGTGCGCTGCCTCGAGTTGGTCGACAAGGCGCCGCTGGGGTTCTCGCCACTCACGAGCCCCGACGGTTACGGTCCGGCCGACCTGCAGAGCGCATACGCCCTTCCGTCGACGACCAACGGCACAGGCAGGACCGTCGCCGTCGTGGATGCCTACAACGATCCGGACGCGGCATCGGATCTGGCGACGTATCGATCAACGTACGGGCTCCCAACGTGCCCGACAAGCAATGGATGTTTCCGTCAGGTCAACCAGTCGGGCGGGACGTCGCTTCCCGCGGACAACGTTCAGTGGGCGAGTGAAATCTCCCTCGACCTCGACATGGTCTCGGCCACCTGCCCGAACTGTCACATCCTGCTTGTCGAAGCGTCGATTCCCTACAGCACAGACCTCGGCGCTGCCGAAGACGAGGCGGTCGCTCTCGGCGCCACCGAGATCTCGAACAGCTACGGCGGCCCTGAGGGGACGTTCGACCAGAGTACCGACCATTACTACGACCATCCGGGTATCGCGATCACTGCGGGAAGTGGTGACGACGGCTACGGTGTCAACTATCCCGCGGCTTCGCCATACGTCACCGCGGTCGGCGGGACGAATCTCCAGGTGTCCGGCAACAGCAGGGGCTGGACGGAGAGCGCCTGGGGTAACACCGGTGACGGCGGGGCCGGCAGTGGCTGCAGCGCGTACGAGAGCCGTCCGTCGTGGCAGTCCAGCAATCCGAACATCACCGCGGTCTGCGGTCGCCGAGCGGTCGCCGACGTTTCCGCTGTCGCAGATCCCGCGACGCCGGTTGCCGTCTACGACACCTACGGATCGGGCGGCTGGGGTCTTGCCGGGGGGACGAGCGCTTCCACCCCGATCATCGCCGGAGTCTTCGCGCTGACGTCGAATGCGTCCGCCTTCGGTACGGGCTATCTGTACAGCCACACAGCCGGTCTCAACGACGTGACGTCAGGTTCGAACGGCAGCTGCGGTGGCAGCGCGCTGTGTACGGCAACGACTGGGTGGGATGGGCCCACCGGCCTCGGAACTCCCAACGGCATCAACGCTTTCGGCACGGGTGGCAAGCCGCTCGTCAGCGGGGTGGTGCCTGCCACCGGGCCGATTGCGGGTGGCGAGACGGTGACGGTGTTCGGCTCCGGGTTTTCGTCACCAATGACCGCAACAATCGGCGGGACGTCGGTCACCCCGACTGCGATCACGTCCGTCTCCTTTCAATTCGTTACCCCCGCAGCGAGTGCAGGCTACGTCCAGGTCCAGGCGACGACGGCGATTGGCGCGAGTGTGCTCACGGCACAGTCCGGCTACATCTACACGGCGCTCAGCAACTACACGGCCCTCCCCACGCCGTTCCGCATTCTCGACACGCGGGCGTTGACCTGTATTCAATGCGCGGGAGGTGCTCTCGGCGCGGTGGCCACGCGGACGGTGCCGATCACTGCGTATACCGATCCGAGCACGCATGAGAATGTCCCCGCCGGCGCGACGGCGGTTGTCATCAACGTGACCGCCGTGGCAGGCACTGCCACGAGCCTGCTCGCCGTCTATCCGGCCGGCACGTATCAGCCCACCGCGTCGAATCTCAACTTTCCCGCGGGAAAGGCCGTTCCCAACCTTGTCACCGTCACGCTCGGCGAGAGTGGCGCGATCAACATCTATAACGCTGCCGGCAGCGTGAACGTGCTCGCCGACGTCGAGGGATACTTCGCGCCCGATCCGTCGAGTGACGCAATCGGCGAATTCCACGCCATCACCCCGGTTCGTGTCTGCGACACGCGGCCTACCTCGCCGACACTCGCATGCAAAGCGCACGGCGCGCTGATCGGCACCACGCCGCTCATCGTCAACGTGACCACCAGCGCGGGAATTCCGAGCAACGGCGATGCCGCGGCCGCGGTGCTCAACATCACTGGTGTCGCGGGCAACGCCCTGACCTTCCTGGGCGTGTTTCCGACCACATCGGCCGGAACCTGTGCGTACAGTGGCAGCACTGCCCCGACCTTTTCGATGCTGAACCTCACCGCCGGCGTCGTGGAGGCGAATCGGGTGATTGTGGGACTCGGACCGTCGGCGCCGGGCGGCAATGACACATCGGTGTGCGTGTACAACGCGGCCGGGACGATCAACGTGCTGCTCGATGCCAACGGGTGGTTTGGCGGAGCCGGTGCCGGAACGGGCGACCAGTACCAGGCGATCAGCCCGAGCCGCATCTGCGACACCCGCACGGCCTCCAGGTATCCGTGCGCCGGCGAGACGATCGGCCCGAACAACCACGACGTCGTGGCGGTGGCGGGTGTTGGCGGCATTCCGAGCTCCGCGTCGGCGAAGCCGCCGCTCGCCATCATCGCCAACCTCACTGCGATCGCACCCACCGAGGCCACCTACTTGTCGATCTATCCGGCGAACCTGTCGACACCCCCAGTGGTGTCCGACATCAACGCCTATCCGCAAGAGGTGCTCCCAAACCTCGTGGTGGTGGAACTCGATCCGAACGCGGGAGCGGACGATGGCGACGTCGACCTCTACAACGCGGCCGGCATCGTGAATGCCGTGATCGATGTCGAGGGCTGGTTCCAGTAGGGATCCGTCGACGGCGGGCGACCGCTCGGTCCTGGCGTCCACACTGCGCTAGCGACCGGCCCGGCTCTGCGTGACGAGCCAGGCCGGTCGCGATTGCGCGAGGGACGAGTGTTAGTGGCCCAGAGCGGCCGTCGCCTGTGTGTCCATCGTCGACTCGATCGACGAGATGTTCGAGGCGCTCGGGTTCTGGAGGAACTGGAGCAGGTCCGCCCAGAGCTTCGGCTCCCAGCTTCCCTGGAGGTCGTCGAGGCTGAACACGAAGCTGGTCGCATTGACGAGCGCCTTGGCATCAGCCTGGCTGACGGGATCGGGATACGCGCTCTGCGCAACCTGGTTGTTCGGCGAGGCGAAGCCGCCAAGGTGCGCCCAGATGGTGGCGCCCTCGGATCCTGCGAGGTACTTGATGAGCGCTATGGACTGGGGCGTCGAGTTGAGCAGCATCGCCACGTCACCGGCTCCCTGGATTGCCGAGTTGTTCGCGCTGTCGGCTGCCGGCGCTGGGAACGAGAAGAAGTTGTAGCAGGGAGTCTTCGAGGGATCTGCGGTGCACGCAGCCCCACCAGATCCGGTGGTTCCCGGCGTGTAGTTCGAGGAGTTTCCGGTGATCTCACTGACGACGAAATCGCCTTCGAACACCATCGCTGCCTGAGGCTGAGCCGGCGGCTTGGGGAACACCTTGTCGACGCATGTCGGGTACGCGTTCGCCAGCGAGCCCTGGAGACCACCGAGCAGGTATGAGGTGTTGCCGACGAGCTGCGCCATCGTCGTGAACGCCGTCGTCACCGTCGGGTCGGTCCACTTGAGGGTGTGCGCTGCGAGCTTGTTGTAGTCCACCGCGCCCGCCGTCTTGAGGTAGATGTTCTGCCACATGTCGGCGACCGGCCAGCCGATGTCGGTGCAGAGCGAGAACGGGGTGGTTCCCGCCGCCTTCAACTGCGCGGCGTCGGTGAGCAGCTGCTCCCACGTGGTCGGCGGCGACGAGATGCCGGCGGCCGTGAACAGTGCCGGGTTGTACCAGATGGTGTTCTTGTTGGCTCCCTTGAACCAGACACCGTACTGGACGCCGTTGTAGCTGGCCAGCGTGTTCCAGGCCGTGCCGTAATTCGACGTCAAGCTGCCGAGAATGCTGGTGAGTGGTTTGATCGCGCCCTGCTTGGCGAGCGTGTCGAGGGTACCCGGGTCAGGAACCAGGGCGACGTCAGGCGGCGAACCACCGGCCACTGCTGCCGTGAGCGCGGTGTCCATGTTGCTGCCCTTGCCCTGGTAGTTCACGGTGATCCCCGTGTCAGCCTCGAACGGTGCCAGTGCGGCCTGGAAGTCCTGTTGTTCCTGAGCGGTCCATTCGGCCCAGAGAGTCACGGATCCGCCAATCTTCGCGCTCGATGAACCGGAGCTCGACGATGACGTCGCGGGCGTGGACGTCGAACCGCACGCGGTGGCGATTCCGAGTATTCCGGCTGTCACCACCGCCAGTTTCCCGAGCGTGCTGACCTGCGTCATAGAGATCCTCCTCACTGGGGCGCGCGCCGCACAGCCGAGCACCAGTGGCCTAATTTGTTCGAGCACCGGTGTACTCCTCCTGTCCCCGAAACGCAACTACCGCAGATCCGTACTCATACCAATGGGTGATGTTCGTACTGCGCCGACTTGCTGGTTGCGCATCCACGTCCGCGGACGTAGCATCTCCGGCACTGTGGTGAGGGCCTAACGTGGCGGTTGCTGTTTCCACTGCGGACGAATCTGCACCCGCGCCTGTCGGAGACATCCTCCCGCCGACAACCAAGCACGCCGGCGGTGGCGGTTTTAAAAGCCACCTCGGGTCCTTGCTGTTCCTCCTTCCAGGTGCCCTCTGGCTGCTCGTGATCGTCGTGTACCCGTTCATCGCCACGATCATCCGAAGCTTGTTCGACGGCAGCGGGCAGAACTTCGTCGGGCTGGGTAACTACAAAGCGATCTTTTCGACGACCGACATCATCGTGTCGCTGAAGAACAACGTCGTCTGGGTCGTGCTCTTCCCCTTCCTGGTCACCTTTTTCGGGCTCGTGTTCGCCGTGCTCACGGAACGTATCCGCTGGGGGACTGCGTTCAAAACGATCGTCTTCATGCCACTCGTCTTCAGCGCCACGGCGGCGGGTCTGACGTGGGCGTCGATCTTCTTCAACGACCCGCACACGGGCATGGTCAACGCGGCAATCCAGACCACCGCCAACGCGATCAATCCGCCTGGCCTGTATCCGATCGACCCGACGACGGGGCAAACGGTGTCGGGCCTCGCCGCCACCGGGGTTCAGTCGGGGCCGGGGGGCACGCTGGAGAGCAAAACGACAGTGAGTGCCGGCGGCACGGTGGAGCTCGGTCTCATCGGCATCAGCCCGGCCACGCTCCAGACGGCTGGAGCGACGACGGCGGTGGAGCCCACGGCGACCTCGGGCGCGGTTACCGGCCTGGTCTGGCGCGACTTCTCGCCGACACATCCGACCGTTCGCGGCCAGGTCTTTTCTGACGAGGACGGCATCGCCGGTCTGAAGCTCGCGCTGCTGAATTCCAGCGGGGCCTCCACGGCGACGACAACGACGGCCAAAAACGGCTCGTTCACCTTCGCCGATGTCGGTTCGGGCACTTTCCGCGTGCAGATCACCGCCAACAACTTCCAGGCGGGGTTCAACGGCATTTTCTTTCTGGGGACGCAGTCGCTCACGCCGACCAGCACGTTGAGCCCGACGGCGCAGGCGATCTTGAGCCTGCCGATCGTCGACATCGCCATGATCATCGCCTACCTCTGGATCTGGGCCGGTTTCGCGATGGTCGTTATCGGCGCAGGACTTGCGGCACTGAACCGCGAGGTTCTCGAGGCAGCGCAGATCGACGGCGCGAGTGAGTGGCAGACGCTGCGGAAGGTGACCGTGCCCATGTTGCGGCCGGTCCTCGTCGTCGTGTTCGTGACCATGCTGATCAACGTTCTGAAGATCTTCGACATCATCCTGAACATGGCGGCGCCGTCATCACAGGCCGGAGCGGCGACGCTCGCGGTGGACATCTACAACGACTTCTCGAGCCCGACGGGGCAGGGCCTCGCCGCGGCGCTCGCGGTCGTGCTCTTCATCCTCGTCGTCCCCGCAATGGTATTGAACCTCAAGAGGATCCGCGGATGAGTGTGCAAGCTGCGTCGCTGCCGGCCGCCGCTCCGGCGAGTAAACGGGGGATCCGCCTGCGCCCGTCGCGGCTTGTGCTCAATGTGATTCTCGCGGCAATCGCCATCTTCTGGCTGGTCCCCTCCATCGGACTTGCGATCATCTCGCTGCGTCCCAACGGCACCTTTGGGCAGTCCGGTTGGTGGAGCGTGCTCACGGCACCCGCGCAACTGACGTTCGCGAACTATCAGTCGTTGTTCTCCCACGGATTCCAGGCCGGATACGTGCTCGACTCGCTGACCACGTCGATCGCCGTCACCGTGCCGGTCACGATTCTGGTGACCGTGATCTCGAGTCTCACCGCGTACTCGCTCGTCTTCGGGAGATGGCGCGGGAGGACGTTGGTTTTTCTGCTGATCGTCGCCATGCTGGTGCTCCCGCTGCAGATGGCGCTCATCCCCATCGCCAGCCTGTACAAGGTTGTTGACAACAGCACGGGGCTGCATCTCTTCGGATCGGTGATCGGCACGATCATCTTTCACGTGGCGTTCGGGCTTCCATTCGGCATCTTCCTCATGCGCAATTTCTACTCGGGCATTCCGCATGACCTGCTGGAAGCGGGGCGTATCGATGGGGCGGGGGAGTGGACGCTGTTCCGCAAAGTCGTCATGCCGATCGGGATCCCCGCACTTGCGTCACTCGCCATCTTCCAGTTCATCTGGGTCTGGAATGACCTGCTTGTCGCGCTCATCTTCCTGGGGAACAGCCCCCACATCACGTTGACGATGTTCCTCTACGGCCAGACGCGAGCGCTGTCGAACAACTACTGGATCATCTCCACCGGAGCGATCATCTCGATCGTCATCCCGCTCATCGTGTTCTTTGCCTTCCAGCGATATTTCGTCCGTGGCGTGCTCGCCGGGGCGGTGAAATGAGGAGCGTGTCATGGCCGGCGTAGTCCTCGACGATCTGACCAAGCGGTACGACGGCGGCGGCGCACTCGCCGTCAACAACTTGAACCTGGACATCAAAGATGGCGAGTTCGTCTGCCTCGTCGGCCCGTCGGGCTGCGGCAAGACCACGGCGTTGCGCATGATCGCCGGACTGGAGGAGATCACGAGCGGCGAGGTGCGCATCGGCGATCGTGTTGTCAACAACCTGCCGCCGCGCGACCGTGATATCGCCATGGTGTTCCAGAGCTATGCGCTGTATCCGCACATGAGCGTGCGCGACAACATGGCGTTCGGACTGCAGTTGCGCAAGACACCCAAAGCCGATATCGACAAGGCGGTCAACGAGGCCGCGCGCATCCTCGATCTGGACCGCTACCTCGATCGCAAGCCAGGCCAGCTCTCCGGAGGACAGCGGCAGCGCGTCGCACTTGGCCGCGCGATCGTTCGCGAGCCATCCGTCTTTCTCATGGACGAGCCACTCTCGAACCTCGATGCAAAGCTCCGAGTGCAGACGCGCGCCGAGATCGCGCGGATGCACACTCGCCTGCAGGCGACGATGATCTACGTCACGCACGACCAGGTCGAGGCGATGACCATGGGCGACCGCATCGCCGTCATCAACGAGGGTGTGCTGCAGCAGGCGGGGACTCCCAAGGAGTTGTACGAGCTGCCCCAGAATCGTTTCGTTGCGGGCTTCATCGGGTCGCCGTCCATGAACTTCATCGATCTCAACGTGTCGCAGGATGGCGGTGTGCTCAAGCTGACGGGCGAGGGAGCCGAGATGCGGCCGGACGACACGCAGTCGGCGCTGCTGCGCAACCTTGGCCTTGACACGGTGACAATCGGATTTCGTCCCGAGCACCTTGACCTGGCTGCGGTCACCGGACCCGGACTCAGCGTCACGGTTGTTGTGGACGTGGTCGAGTTTCTCGGCAACGACGAGCTGATTCACGGCAGCAGCGAGGGCCACGACGTGGTGGCGATCATCGACGCGGACAACACCCTCAAGGTGGGGCAGTCCGTGACTCTTTCGACAACGCCCCGCCGGCTGCACCTGTTCAACCCGACGACGGGCCTTCGGATCGCCGAGCCGGCGCCGGCGGCCGCAGTTGCCGCGCAACCCTCACCGACGGGATAACTGGCGCCGACCTCAAGATTGTGCTACAATCTGCTACAGGATCAATCCCCCTGGAGCAATTGAAATGGCAAGAACAGTCTGGCTCACACTTCGAGCCCTCTACGGCATGGAAACCGGACGCCTCTGCCGGGCGTGCGGCGCAGCGATTTCGACTCGGGACGCGTTCGGCTCGAGCGAAGGCGTCTGCCGCCTCTGCCGCGACCGCGCCGACTCGAACGTCTAGCGGACGCCTTCGCGCCTGATCGCGTGATCCGTCACTACGTCACGGCGTGATCCGCCGGCAGACGACGTCACGCGTCGAGATGCTCGAGGACGAACTCGAGCGTCTGGTGCTCGACGGCCGGTTCAAGCCGGGCGAACACCTCGGCGAGATCGCCCTTGCGGAAGAGTTCGACGTGGGGCGCAATACCCTGCGTGCCGCGTTCGACGGCCTGGTGCGGCGCGGACTGGTCGTCAAGTCCCGCAACCGCGGAGTCTTCGTGCGCGCGCTCACCGCGCATGACCTTGGCGAGATCTACGAACTCCGCACCGCACTCGAGGTTCAGGCGTCGCGCATGCTGGCCACCCGCGCATGGGTGCCGGACGCCGCACGAACCGCGCTGGCGCAGCACCATCGCCTCAGCCCGCGCTCCTCGCAGCGCGCGGTTGTCGAAGCAGATCTTGCGTTTCACCGCGCGCTGATCATCGGTACGGGCAACGCTCGTCTCATCCGCGCGCACAAGCAACTGGAGGTCGAGATCCTCCTGTGTCTTGCGCAGCTCGTCCGCGGATACGCGACGGTCGGCCAGCTCGCCGGCGAGCATGAGGCCGTCCTCGAGGCGATCGAAGGTGGCACGCCGGACGCTGCTGAGGCTGTGACGAGAGGTCATCTCGAAAACGCGACGGCCTGGCTTGTCGAACGCGCCAGCGCGGACGCGGATCCGCTTTACGCGGTCGGTTTGGCAGCGGTGAGCGAGTCCAGCGAGCGCGGATAGACTTCGTCGATCAGCGGGCTGGAGAGCACGAAGTCCGCAGTGGCGCGGTTGCATGCCATCGGGATGTTGTGCACGACGGCGATACGCAGCAGTGCCTTGACGTCGACGTCATGGGGATGCGGCTCGAGCGGATCCCAGAAGAAGATGATCACGTCGATTCGCCCTTCTGCGATCGCGGCTCCGACCTGCTGATCACCACCGAGCGGTCCCGTGAGGAACCGGTGGACGGGGAGACCCAGTTCATTCGCGACCATCGAACCGGTCGTCCCGGTGCCGAGGAGATCGTGGCGCGCGAGGGTGTCGCGGTTGAAGCGCGCCCACTCGAGCATGTCCGCCTTCTTGTTGTCATGCGCGATCAGCACGATCTGCTTTCGCTTGGGACCTGTACTTGGCACGGTGGCCTCCCGGCTGAGCTGCTGCGGGTACGATCAGGATTGTAGCACAATATCGAACATCGCCAGCTCCGGCAAGACCAGGAGCTAGCGCCACCGAGCCTCGTCGGTCCATCCCCGTAGTCTATGCGGCGTGCTGAAAGCCACGCCCGCCGCGCTCCGCCACCGCGATTTCGCGCTGCTGTGGTCGGGGCAGAGCGTCTCGCTGATCGGCGATGGCATCTACACCGTGGCACTCGCCCTCGAGACGTTGCGCATCGACAACCATCCGATCGCGCTGTCGCTCGTCCTGGCGGCGCGGCTGCTCCCGACGGTGCTCCTGCTCGTGGTCGGCGGCGTGATCGTCGACCGGATTCCGCGCCGTATCGCGATGCTCGCGTCCGACGCGACGCGGGGCGCTGCGGTCGCCGTGATCGCGGTCCTGGTCGCGCTCGGAGCGCTCCAGATCTGGGAACTTGTCGTGCTCTCCGTGGTGTTCGGGGCTGCCGATGCGCTGTTCTATCCGGCGTCGACTGCGGTGACCCCGGAGATTCTGCCTGCCGAACTGCTCGTGCAGGGCAGTGCCCTCAACCACACGAGCCAGACGGTGGCGCAGAACCACATCGGGCCTGCGCTCGGCGGATTAGTGGTCGCTGCGCTCGGCTACCAATGGGGCTTTGTCATCGACGCTGCAAGCTTTGTGGTGAGCGCCGGCTGCGTCATCGCGATGGCCTCACGGCCGCGCCCCGAGCCATCGGGTCACTCAGCGCTCGCCGACGCCCGTGAAGGCCTCCGGTACGTGCGCTCGCAACGGTGGCTGTGGGTGACGCTCGCCGGTGCCGGACTGGCCAACTTCGTCGCGTTCTCGCCACTTGCCGTACTCATCCCGCTGCTTGTTCGCAACGTGCTCGATCAGGGCCCGGTCGCGCTCGGATTGGTGCTTGCCACCGGGGGCGTCGGGGGGGGTATGACGGCACTCGTCGTCGCCCGGTTCGGCGCGCCGCGGCTCCGCATCACATGGATGTGGTGCGGCTGGACCGTTGCGGCTGGCGCCATCGTGGTGCTCGCCCTGGCGCCGAACGTCTGGGTCGCCGCGGTGGGGGTGTTCGTTGTCATCAGCGGGCTGATGCTCGGCAACGTGCTGTGGAGCCCGATGATGCAGGAACTGGTGCCGCCGGAACTGCTCGGCCGGGCGTCGTCGGTGGACTGGCTCGTGTCGCTGAGCCTCAGCCCGCTCGGTGTGCTCGTCGCCGGTGCGGCTGCCGGGGTGATCGGCACGCGCACGACGATGTTGGTTGGCGGATGCATGTCGTTCTGCTTGATTGGCCTTCTCTTCGTCCCCGGCGTGCGCGATCCCGAGCGGCAGCTCGGTTCGCGCGCACTCGCGGCGTCGCGCTGACGACCGGCCCTGCCAGACTCAGGGCATGATCGAGGCAGGCTCATAGCCACGACCAGCGACGCCGCCCGCACCGCGGCGCCTGCGCGTGGGACGCGCGGCGACGGATACAAGTGGGTGGCGCTCTCCAACACGACGGTCGGCGTGCTGCTCGCCACCATCGACGCATCGATCATGTTGATCGCGATGCCGGACATCTTTCGTGGCATCGACCTGAACCCGCTCGAACCGTCGAACAGCTTCTACCTACTCTGGATGATTCTCGGCTTCCTCATCGTCAGCAGCGTGCTGGTGGTGGGGTTGGGACGGCTCGGCGACATCGTCGGTCGCGTGCGCATCTACAACCTCGGATTCGTCATCTACACGGTCGCCTCGTTGCTCCTGACGATCGACTGGATGACCGGGCCTCCGGGAGCGGTGTGGCTCATGGTCTTCCGAGTGGTCCAGGGCATCGGCGCCGCGTGCCTCATCGGCAACTCGGCGGCGATTCTCACCGATGCATTCCCCACCAACCAGCGGGGACTCGCGCTTGGCATCAACAACATCGCGGGTATCAGTGGCGTGTTCATCGGGCTGATCCTCGGCGGGCTGCTTGCGCCAATCAACTGGCGGCTGGTGTTTCTCGTGTCGGTACCGTTCGGTGTGTTCGGGACTGTCTGGGCGTACCTCAAGCTCGAGGAGCGCGGAGTCCGGCGGCGAGTTCCGATCGACTGGCTCGGGAACGTCACGTTCGCGATCGGTCTGATCCTTGTGATGATCGGCATCACGTACGGGATCGAGCCGTACGGATCCAACCCGATGGGGTGGACGAGCCCGTTCGTGCTGAGCGCGCTCGTGCTCGGCGCGGCATTCCTCACGGGATTTGCGGTGATCGAGGGTCGCGTGACAAATCCGATGTTCCGTCTCGGGTTGTTTCGCATTCGCGCGTTCACGTTCGGCACGCTCTCGAGCTTTCTCGCGGCAGTCGGTCGCGGCGGACTCATGTTCATGCTGATCATCTGGTTGCAGGGAATCTGGTTACCCGAGCACGGATACAGCTTCACGTCAACGCCGCTCTGGGCGGGCATCTACATGCTCCCGTTGACGGTCGGGTTCCTGCTCGCCGGCCCTGCATCGGGGTTCCTGTCGGATCGTTTCGGTTCCCGGCCGTTCGCAACCGGCGGGATGATCGGCGCGGCCGCGAGTTTCCTGTTCCTGCAGCTGCTGCCGATCGATTTTCCGTATCAGCTGTTCGCGCTCATTCTCTTCCTCAACGGTCTCTCGATGGGAGCCTTCGCATCGCCAAACCGCGCGGGTGTCATGAACAGTCTCCCTCCCGGCGACCGTGGCGCCGGCGGCGGGATGAACGCGACGTTTCAGAGCTCGGCGCAGGTGCTCTCCATCGGCATCTTCTTCACGCTGATGATTCTCGGCCTGTCGGCGACACTTTCGACGACGATGATCGCGGGGCTCGAAGCGCACGGAGTCCCGGTCGCGGTCGCACAGCATGTCGGGCATCTGCCGCCAGTGTCGATTCTCTTTGCGGCGTTCCTCGGATACAACCCGATCCAGTCGCTGGTGGGGGCGCACGTGCTCTCGCAACTCTCCGCTGCAAATGTCGCGGCGCTCACGGGGCGTCAGTTCTTCCCGACGTTGATCTCCGGCCCGTTCGCCGCAGGCCTGCACCAGGCGTTCACGTTCTCGCTGATCGTGTGCCTTGTGGCCGCGGTCGCCTCATGGTCTCGTGGCGGACGCGTGGCTGCAGTGCAACCGATCATCGCGGCCGAAGCACCGGAGATCTGAGG
Source organism: Candidatus Dormibacteria bacterium (assembly GCA_050010655.1). Taxonomy (GTDB): domain Bacteria; phylum Chloroflexota; class Dormibacteria; order Aeolococcales; family Aeolococcaceae; genus Palsa-851. The sequence continues at coordinate 4,723 of JBEKKP010000029.1, read as the reverse complement.
GGTCAGTCGGCGCACCGCGTCACGCGCGGTGCGACGGGGACCTGCCGATCAGTCCGCGACGCGCAGCAGGATCCGTCCACGACCGTGGCCCGTCTCGGACGCGGTCTGCGCCGCGACGGCTTGATCGAGCGGGAACACTTGCTGGATCTCCGGTTTCAACGCTCCCGACACGACGAGCGCAGCCAGCTTGTCGAGGTATGGACTTGTCGCTGCGGGGTGCCCGACGGCCTCTGTGCGTACGCCGCGCTTCGCGGCGACGTCGGCATCGGCCGAGCCGACGACCGTCACGAGGATGCCTCCCGGCTTCAGCGCGCTCCAGGAGTGCGCAGTGACTTCGCCGCCGACTGTGTCGACCACGACGTCCACGTCGTGCACCGCGTCTTCGACATTCGTGGTCGTGTAGTCGATGACCTCATCCGCGCCGAGCGAGCGCACGAACTCGACATTGGGCGTTGACGTGGTCGCGATCACATATGCGCCCTTCCAGTGCGCGAGTTGCACGGCGATGGCGCCAACACCGCCGGCGCCGCCCTGCACGAGGACGCGCTGGCCCGCCTCGAGGTGCCCGGAGTCAAAGAGCCCAAGCCACGCGGTCACACCGCCGACGTGCAGCGTCGCGGCCTGCTCGAAGGAAACACCTTCTGGAATGTGCGCGATCGTGGTGACGGGCGCGACCGAGTACTCGGCGTAGGTTTTCGCTCCGCGGCCGAAGACCCTGTCGCCAACCTTGAAGCCGGTCACACCATCTCCGACAGACGCGACGGTCCCCGAGACGTCCAGTCCCGGGGAGTGCGGCAATGTCACCGGCATGTACTGCTGGAGGTAGCCCGCGCGCATCTTCCAGTCGATCGGGTTCACGCCCGCGTGGTGGACCTTGATGAGCACCTCGCCTGCTTTGGGTTCGGGACGGTCAATTTCGTCGACCACCAACACCGAAGCGGGACCGTAGCTGTGAAACCGGACTGCGCGCATAGAAGTCTCCGATGCGATCACTGCCTCCCCGCCATCGCGACTGCGGCGTCAGGCTAGTAATTCAATAGTAACATCAGATTCTAACACGACACCCCGAAACGCTCGAAGCGCCAGTGTCGTCAAGCCTGGCCGGAAAGGAGTGCCCAAGCTCGGGACAGCGCGACACTCAGCGCCGCGATGACCACGTACCCGATCAGGTACACGAGATTGACGTTCGACGGCTGGACGATGGCGGCGATGCCGAGTCCGAACTGCAGGAGGTAGATGGCGAACGTCGAGAGGAGCACGGTGAGCTGCGACGCCTTCTCCTTTCTGAGCTGGCGCGTCAGCGTGATGTAGAAGCTCAGTGCGGCAAGAATGGCGGCGGGATAGCCGATGTTGGTCTGGGGAATCAGCGCCACGAGCGACAGGAAAAAGCAGTTGACCAGGCCGGTGAACGAGCTCTCGGCGAGCCGGCGCGCTTTCGGCGCCGCGTTCGGACCGAATATCGACTCGGGGCGCAGGCTGACGGCCACGAAGAGCAGCCCGATCAGCGCCCCCGCTGCCGCCGAAGTCGCGGCGAAGTACCCGACGATGCCGCTTGGGACCATCGCCTACAGCACCTTGGAGAGGAAGGCCTTTGTGCGTTCGTGCTGCGGATTGGCGAGCACCTCACGCGGCGCGCCCGACTCGACGATGACGCCGCCGTCCATGAACACCAGCGCATCACCGACCTCGCGCGCAAATCCCATCTCGTGCGTGACGACCACCATAGTCATGCCGTCTTGCGCAAGCCCGCGCATCACGTCGAGCACCTCGCCCACGAGTTCCGGGTCGAGTGCCGACGTCGGTTCGTCGAAGAGCATGAGCTTCGGCTGCATCGCCAGCGCGCGTGCGATCGCGACGCGCTGCTGCTGACCTCCGGAGAGCTGGTTCGGGTACACGTCCACCTTGTCCGCGAGCCCCACACGTCCGAGGAGTGAACGTCCGCGCTCTTCGGCGGCCTTCTGTTGCTCACCCTTCACGCGCACCGGCGCTTCCACGATGTTCTCGAGGGCCGTCATATGGGGAAACAGGTTGAAGCGCTGAAAGACCATGCCGATCTCGGCGCGTTTGCGGCAGACCTCGCGTTCCGGGAGCTCGTAGATCTTGCCATCGCGCTCGCGGTAGCCGACGAGCTCGCCGTCCACCGAGAGCCTGCCGGCGTCAATCTTCTCGAGATGGTTGATGCATCGCAGGAACGTGCTTTTCCCGGAGCCTGAGGGCCCGACGATACACAGCACCTCTCGCGGCGCCACCTCGAGGTCGATGCCGCGGAGGACATCGAGGCGCCCGTAGCTCTTATGGACAGCTTCGGCCAGAACCATTGGTATCGGCATCAGCAGCTTCCTACGTGTGCCGTGTGTAGATCGCGACCGACTCGGAGGGCGCGGTTGGCACATCGATATGAGCGTGGAACAGCATCCGGCGAAAGCGCTGGATCGGAGTGAGCGGCAACTGGCGTGCCGAACCGCGCGCGAAATAGCGCTCGAGGTAGTACTGCCCGAAGGTAAGGATGGAGGTCATGACCAGGTACCAGATGCTCGCGACGATCAGCAGCTCGACGATGCGGAAGTTCGCGTTCGAGATCTCGGTCTGGACGTAGAACAGTTCGGCGACGGTGGTGATGTAGGCGAGGGACGACGTTTTGAGCATTGAGATTGTCTCGTTGCCCGTGGGCGGCAGGATGACGCGCATCGCTTGAGGCAGCACGATTCTGCGCATCACGCCGATCCGTGTCATGCCCAGCGCCTGCGCCGCCTCGGTCTGCCCGTGATCCACGGAGATGATCCCGGCTCGGACCACTTCGGACATGTAGGCGGCCTCGTTGAGTCCCAGGCCAAGGATTGCCGCGAGAAACGGGGAGACGATCTGATTGGTCGTGCCCACCCATTCGATGTTGGTGAAGGGAATCCCGATCGAGAGATGGGGCAGGATGAGCGCGATGTTGTACCAGAAGAACAGTTGCACCAGCACGGGCGTGCCGCGAAAAAACCAGATGTAGAACCAGCTGAGGGTTGACACGACGGGGTTGACGGAGAGACGCATCACCGCGAGGATGACGCCGAGGATCCCGCCGATTGCCATCGCGATGACCGTGAGCTCGAGTGTGACGACGATCCCACGCAGAATCTCGGGGAAGAACAGATACTGCCCGACGACACGCCAGTCGAGGGCGGGCGCCGCGGCGAACGTGTAGACCGCTTCTGCGGCAATGGCAAGGACGACAACGGCGGCAACCCACCGCCATGGATGGCGGAGCGGGATAGCCTTGATCGCCGCGGGTCGTGCGGGCGGCGGTTCGAACGGCTGTCTGGTCTCCGTCTCAGTGCCGACGTTCACGGCAGCATCAGGCCGGAGTGGGGGTGGCCGGTCTCAGTACGACGGAACGCAGGTGGCGCCCACCGGGTTGTTGTCGTTGGTGGTCACAGCCGAACTCGCGACCGCTCCGTCCTGGACGCCCCAGCTGTCGAGGAGCTTTGTGTAAAAGCCGTTGTCGATCAGGTACTTGACCGCGTCGGTGACCGCCTGCTCGAGGCCTGTCGACTTGACCATGGCAACGCCGTACGGAGACACGCTGCATGCGGAGCCGCCGATCTTCAGCTTCCCTGCTTCGAGCTTGACCTGATAGTCGGCCACCGGCTGGTCCGCCCATCCGAAGTCAGCTCGGCCTGAGAGTAGCGCGGCGTTCGCCTGCGTCTGGGTTCCGAAGCTCAGCACGGTGATGTCCTGCTTGCCGGCGGAGGTGCAGTGGTCGGTGTCGCCTGGGATCTTGGCGCCGCCCGGCTTCATGCCCATGTATCCCCAGGCGTCCAACTCCTCAGTAGTGCCCGACTCCACTGCCACCGTATGGCCGCACATGTCCGCCGCCGTCGAGATCGTGGGCCCCCCCACCTTCACCAGCCACGCCTCTCCGGCCTGGTAATAGGTGATGAAGTCGATGCCCGAGGCCTCGCGTTCCTGCGTTGGCGTGAAGCTTGAGAAGCTCATCTGATACTTGGACGGGTTCTCGAGGAGCGCGGGAATGATGTCGGAGAACGTGACGTTGTTGATCGTGCAGGCGACGCCGAGGACGGCGCAGACGTCCTTGGCGAGCTCGATGTCCCAGCCCACGAGGTCACCGCTGTTGGGATCAACGAACTCGTTCGGCGCATAGGACGCATCGGATGCGATCTGGAGCGGCGCGTCGGCCTTGATCGCGGCAGGGACCTCAGCTGCGATGCTCGCCTGCGTGGTGGGACCCGCGGCGCCCGAGGTCGTCGCGGCAGGGGTGCTCGAACCACCGCACGCCGCGAGAACGGCAATCGGCACGACGAGTGCGATGCTCGCGCGACGCGAGAGAGAGACGGTGCGACCCATGAGAGACCCCCAAAGTCCGAGGACGGAATCGGTGGGCGCCATTGTGGACTTTCGCCGCTGATGTGTCCACACGAGCAACGTGCCAGTGACGGCCGCGGGCCGGCATCTCCTCGCCGAGGGGCTCACCGCTCCGAGCAGGGAGAAGACGACAATGGCCGCGTGAAACGGATCAGCCACTGGATCGGCGGCCAGGCAGTAGCGGGTACCTCCGGCAAGGAGGGGCCTGTCTTCAACCCAGCCACGGGGCAGCAGACCGGTGTCGAGCCGACGAAGGACAGCGCCGCGACTTCAGGGTGGTCGAGCAACCGGTCCACGGCTTCGCGCGCTCCCTGCACGACGGAGAACACGCCGTCGGGGAGCCCAGCTTCGCGCC
>JBEKKP010000028.1:0-31631 GCA_050010655.1 Candidatus Dormibacteria bacterium | reverse complement strand
TGTCCGCGTCTCCGCGCTCAAGGCGCTCGAGGGTGACAAGGACGCCGTTGACGGCGTGCTCAAGCTGATGGACGCGGTTGACACCTACATCCCGGTGCCGACCCGCCCCGTGGACAAGCCGTTCATGATGCCGATCGAAGACGTGTTCTCGATCGAAGGTCGTGGCACCGTGGTCACGGGCCGCATCGACCGTGGCATCGTCAAGGTGAACGAGCCGGTGGAGATCGTCGGCATCAAGGACACCGTCAAGTCGACGGTGACCGGCGTCGAGATGTTCCACAAGTTGCTCGACGCGGGTGAGGCCGGCATGAACGTCGGCTGCCTGCTTCGCGGCATCAAGCGCGAGGACGTCGAGCGCGGACAGGTGCTTGCCAAGCCGGGAACCATCACCCCGCACACCAAGTTCAAGGCCCAGGTCTACGTTCTGAGCAAGGACGAAGGTGGACGTCACACGCCGTTCTTCACCGGGTACCGTCCGCAGTTCTACATCAGGACCACCGATGTGACGGGTACCATCGCGCTCCCGGACGGCCAGGAGATGTGCATGCCCGGGGACAACGTCGAGATGGGCATCGAGCTGATCACCCCGATCGCGGTCGAGGATGGCATGCGCTTCGCAATTCGCGAGGGCGGCCGGACCGTGGGTGCCGGCGCCGTCACATCGATCGACAAATAAGCACTCGATAAGCAGAGCAGAGGAACCACAGGAACACCGTGCCCCAGAAGATTCGCATCCGCCTCAAGGCCTACGATCACCGCGTCCTCGACCAGGCCGCGTCCAAGATCGTGGAGACCGCGACGCGTACGGGCACGCGTGTTGCTGGACCGGTGCCTCTGCCGACCACCATCAACAAGTACACCGTCGTGCGCTCACCGTTCATCGACAAGGACTCGCGCGAGCAGTTCGAGATGCGCACGCACAAGCGGATTCTCGACATCCTCGACGCCAACCCAAAGGTCGTCGACGCGCTCATGCGTCTCAACCTGCCGAGCGGCGTCAACATCGAGATCAAGCTGTGAGCAAAGGGATTCTCGCTCGCAAGGTGGGCATGATGCAGGTCTTCACACCGCAGGGAACGTCGGTTCCCGTCACGGTGCTCGAAGCCGACACATGTCGCGTCGTGCAGCGCAAGACCGTCGGCGTCGACGGCTACGAGGCAGTGCAGCTCGGCTTTGGCGACAAAGCGGTGAAGCGCACGCCCAAGCCGATGCGCGGCCATTTCAAGCGCGCCGGCCTCCAGCCGCAGTACCGCCTCAAGGAACTGCGCGATCCCGGCGATGTCACCGTTGGCGACCGGCTCACCGTCGAGATGTTCGCCGAAGGCCAGCGCATCGATGTCACCGGTGTGAGCCAGGGCAAGGGATTCTCCGGCCAGCACAAGCGTCACAACTTCCATCGCGGTCCCGTGTCGCACGGTTCGCACAACATCAAGCAGGCCGGATCGATCGGATCGACCGACGCAGCGCGCGTGTTCAAGGGCCTGAAGATGGCCGGCCAGCACGGCGCGACGCAGGTCACGGTGCGCAACCTCGAAGTGATTCGCGTCGACATCGAGCGCAACCTGCTGCTCGTGCACGGGTCGGTTCCCGGACACAAGAACCAGGTCGTGATGATCCGTGACAGCGATCGCACGGCGACGATCGGAGCGCAGGAATGAGCAGCGCGCGCGTCGTCGACCAGGCGGGTGTCGAGACCGGCACCGTGGAACTTCCCGAGGCCATTTTCGGCATCGAGCCCAACCTGCCCGTGATGCACCAGGCGCTGATCCGTCAGCTTGCCAACGGACGCCAGGGCACGTCCTCCACCAAAACGCGCAGCGAAGTGCGCGGTGGCGGACGCAAGCCATGGCGCCAGAAGGGCACCGGCCGAGCCCGCCAGGGTTCCACTCGCGCACCACACTGGGAAGGCGGCGGCGTTGTCTTCGGACCGCATCCACGCTCGTTCCGCATCGACATGCCGCGCAAGCAGCGTCGCCTCGCGCTCCGCAGCGCGCTCTCGGCGAAGGCGCAGGACGGCGGGTTGATCGTGCTCGAGAGCTTCGAGATCGAGGCGCCCAGGACGAAGGCGGTTGCCGACCTCATCCGCGGCGTCGATTCGCCGCGCAAGGTGCTGGTCGTCCTCGGTTCGCACAACGAGATGTTCGAGAAGAGCGCTCGGAACATCCCCGAGGTGAGACTCACGCTTGCGGGAAACCTCTCCGTTCGCGACATCATTGGCGCCGACAAGGTGCTGATCACGCGTGACGCCATCGAGCACATCGAGGAGGCGTTCGCATGAGTGGCGAGCGCAGCTTTGAGCAGATTCTCGTGCTCCCTGTGATCAGCGAGAAGTCGTACGCGTCGATGGCTGCCGGACGCTACGTGTTCCGCTGCCATCCACACGCAACGAAGATTCAGATCCGGCGTGCCCTCGAAGAAGCGTTCGTCGATCAGAAGATCACCGTGATCGACGTGAACACGATCAACGTGCACGGCAAGAAGCGTCGCCGCTCGCGCGGTCAGACCCGGGTGCTCGGACAGAGCCCCGACTGGAAGAAGGCAATCGTGACTCTCGGCGCAGGCCAGAAGATCGAAGGCCTCTTTGAAGGCGTCTAAATAGTGCCAACCAAGAAATACAAACCAACGAGCCCGGGCCGCCGATTCATGTCGGTGAGCAGCTTCGAGGGCGTGACCAAGAGCGCACCGCAGCGGCAGCTGGTCGAGCACCTCAAGAAGCACAGCGGACGCAACGCGTCGGGTCGCATCACCGTGCGCCATCAGGGTGGTGGGCACAAGAAGACGTATCGCCTCATCGACTTCAAGCGCCAGAAGGACGGAGTCCCCGGCAAGGTGAAGACGATCGAGTACGACCCGAACCGCAGCGCGCGCATCGCACTTGTGGTCTACGCGGACGGCGACAAGCGCTACATCCTCTCGCCGCACGGCTTGAGCGTTGGCGATGTTGTCAGCTCCGGCGGCACCGCGGAAATCCGCCCGGGTTGCGCGCTGCCCATCACGAACATTCCTCTCGGTACCACGATCCACAATCTCGAGGTCAAGCTCGGCCGCGGCGGTCAGCTGGTGCGCAGCGCCGGAACGGCCGCGCAACTGCTCGCCAAAGAGGGCGCGTATGCGCAGGTGCGCATGCCCAGCGGCGAAGTGCGGCTCATCGACGTGCGTTGTCGCGCGACGATCGGTCAGGTCGGCAACGTCGACCACGAGAACGAAGTGGTCGGCAAGGCCGGCAAGTCGAGATGGCGGGGGATTCGCCCGTCGGTTCGTGGCATGACCATGAACCCGTTCGATCATCCTCACGGCGGCGGCGAAGGACGGAGCGGTGCGGGTGGCAACCCGCAGACCCCATGGGGCAAGCCCGCGCTCGGTTATCGCACCCGTCACAACAAGAGCACTGATCGGATGATCGTGCGCCGGCGGGACAAGTAACCATGGGTCGCTCGCTCAAGAAAGGACCGTTCTGCGATGACCACCTTCTCAAGAAGGTGCAGCAGCTCAACATGTCGCGCGAGAAGCGGATCATCAAGACCTGGTCGCGCCGCAGCGACATCTTCCCGGAGATGGTCGGTCACACCATCGCGGTGCATGACGGACGCAAGCACGTTCCCGTGCTCATCACCGAGACGATGGTCGGCCACAAGCTCGGTGAGTTCGCTCACACCCGCCGTTACCGCGGGCATGGGCACCACACCGAACGCAGCACGGCGCTGAAGTAGGACGAGATGGAAGTAGTCGCAACCGCGAAATGGGTTCGCACCACTGCTCGTAAAGCACGCCTCGTCTCGGCGATGGTCACCGGCTTGCCTGTTGCCGAAGCCCTTGTCGTGCTCAACTACTCGCCGCGCTCGGCCGCTGCCGATATCGCGAAGGTGATCAAGTCCGCGGCGGCCAACGCCGAGCACAACTACAACCTCGACGCCTCGTCGTTGCGTGTTGCGCGTGTGGAAGTCGACGGCGCGATGATCATCAAGCGCTGGCGCGCCAAGCCGCGCGGCATGGCGGGGAGCATCTTCAAGCGCACGAGCCATCTGCGGGCATTCGTCACCGACGACGAGGCTCCGGCGAACGTTCGCCGCCGCTCGGCAGTGAAGATGCCTCGCACCGTGGTGCCGACCCCCGTGGTCACACCGGCCGCCGCACCGGCTGCGAGCACCGACAAACCCGCGGCCAAGCCACGCCCGGCACGCCGCCGCGCACCCAAGCCCACAACGGAAGAGGCTGAGTAGATGGGTCAGAAAGTCAATCCGATCGGTTTCCGGCTCGGCGTCTATCGCAACTGGGACGCGCGCTGGTACGCCGACAAGGACTACACGAAGCTGCTCCATGAGGACATCGCCATGCGGCGCCTCATCAGCAGCCGCCTGCGCAATGCGGGACTCGCGCGCATCGAGACCGAGCGCAGCGCCAACCAGCTCACCGTGATCATTCAGACGGCGAAGCCCGGAATCGTCATCGGCAAGCAGGGTGCTTCCGTCGACGCGCTCCGCGACGAGCTCGAGCGGATCTCCGGCAAGAAGGTGCGCGTCACCATCCACGAGATCAAGACGCCCGAGCTCGATGCGACCCTCGTCGCCGAGAACGTCGCATCCCAGCTCGAGAAGCGCATCGCATTCCGCCGCGCGCTCAAGCAGACCCTCATGCGCAGCATGCGGGCCGGCGCGAAGGGCGTGAAGATCCAGGTGAGCGGCCGCCTCGGCGGCTCCGAGATGTCGCGCCGTGAGTGGGATCGCGACGGCCGCGTGCCGCTGCACACGCTGCGCGCGAACATCGATTACGGCAAGGCCGAGGCACGCACCACCTTCGGGCGCATTGGCGTGCAGTGCTGGCTGTATCTCGGTGACTTCGTGACCGCAACCGGCGAGCCGATTGCCCCCGGCAAGGATCGCGCGGAGGACCGCGGCCTCGAGGATCGCGTGCCTGTTCCCGCCGCTCGGATTGCCGAGGCACCTGCCGAAGAGGCGATCGTCATCACCGAGGCTGCCGATATTCCTGACATCGATATCGAGGACGTCGCGACCGAGGACGTGCCCGAGATCGACGAGGACGAGGAGGTCATCGCCGCTGCCGGCGTCGATCCCGCGGCTGGTGGCGAGAAGGTCGAGAAGTTGACTCCCAAACGGGCTCCGGCGCGCCGCAAGCCGGTTGCCGCCAAGAAGCCCGCATCCGTTTCCCGCGCGCCGAAGAAGGTCGTCAAAAAGACGGACGGACCTGCCGATGTCGTCGAAGAAGAGGAGGAGTAGCGATGCTGATGCCGAAGCGAACCAAGCATCGCAAGCTCCATCGCGGACGGAGGACTGGTGCCGCGCAGCGTGGCAACAAGCTCGACTTCGGGACGTACGGGCTCCAGGCCGTGGAGCAGTGCTGGATGACCAACCGTCAGATCGAAGCAGCGCGGCGTGCCATGACCCGGCATGTCAAGCGCGGCGGCAAGATCTGGATCCGCATCTTTCCCGATCACGCGTATACCAAGAAGCCGGCGGAGACCCGGATGGGAAGCGGCAAGGGCCAGCCCGAGGGCTGGGTCGCCGTGGTGCTTCCCGGACGCGTGCTCTTCGAGATGGCCGGCGTGACGCGCGAGACCGCGCAGGAAGCGATGCGCCTCGCCGCGTTCAAGCTGCCGATCAAGACGCGCTTCCTCATTCGCGAGGAGACCGGGTCGGACCTGGAGGCGGCGACGCTGTGACCAAGCAGACCGATGCGCTCAACGAGTTGCGCCGCATGACTGTCGCGGAGTTGGACGATCATCTCCTCAAGCAGCGCCGGCGTCTCTTCGAGGTGCGCTTTCAGCAGGCCACAGGGCAGGTGGAGAATCACCGCCAGGTTCGCGAGATCCGGCACGAGATCGCCCGCGCGATGACCGTCAAGATCGAGATCGAGCGCGGTCTCCGTCCGGCGTTCGTCGAACCTGTGGCTCATGTCGCCCCGGCGAAGCCCAAGGCCGTGCGCGCACCGCGAGCCAAGCCGGCCCCGCGTCTCGAGGTCCCGGCCGTCGTTCCCGCAGCCGTTCCCGTGGCCGAGCCTGCTGAGCCAACCGACGCCGTCGCGGAAACCGTCGACGCCAAGGAGAATGTCGATGAGTGACGCGACCCAGCCCAAGGTGACGCGCACGCGCCGCAAGGTTCGTGACGGCGTTGTCGTGAGCGACAAGATGGAAAAGACGGTGATCGTGCTCGTGCAGATCAGCAAGCCGCACCCCCTCTACAAGAAGGTCGTGCGCCACAGCACGCGCTTCAAGGTGCATGACGACGAGAGCTGCGGCATCGGCGACCGCGTGCGGATCGTCGAGACACGTCCCATCTCGAAGGAGATCCGCTGGCGCGTGGCCGAAGTTCTGGAGAAGGCTCGCTGACATGATCCAGCAGGAATCCGTGCTCAAAGTGGCGGACAACAGCGGCGCGCGCGAGCTGCTCTGCATCCGCGTGCTCGGCGGCAGCTATCGCAAGTACGCGTCGGTTGGCGATGTGATCATCGGCACCGTCAAGGTTGCGCAGCCGAACGCCCAGGTGAAGAAGGGCGACGTCGTTCGCGCCGTCGTGGTGCGAACCACCAAGGAATACAAGCGCCCAGACGGCAGCAACATCCGCTTCGACGAGAACGCCGCCGTGCTGATCACGCCGCAGAACAACCCGCGCGGCTCGCGCATCTTCGGCCCGGTTGCCCGCGAATTGCGCGAGCGCAACTTCATGAAGATCGTCAGCCTCGCGCCGGAGGTGATCTGACATGGCGACGAGAGTCGAACGCAGACACCGCATGACGCTGCAGCACGAAGGCTGGGCGCATGGACACCTGCGCCCGCTCGACATCCGCCAGGGTGACAACGTCGAAGTCATCGCCGGCAAGGACAAGGGCAAGCGCGGAGTCGTCGAGCGGCTGCTCCCCGAGCAGCAGCGCGTCGCGGTGCGCGGCGTGAACCTGCTGAAGCGCCACACCAAGTCGGGCGTCAAGGGCAACATCCAGGGCGGCATCGTCGACTTCGACGGGCCGGTCGCATACAGCAACGTCATGCTCGTCTGCAACCGCTGCGACAAGACCACGCGAATTGCGCACGGCGTGAACGAGCTCGGAAAGCGCGTGATCGTCTGCAAGAAGTGCGGCGAGAACTACGAGAGGGCACAGGTCTGATGGCTGCCCAGACTGTCGCCGAGCTGCCCCGCATGCACCGCCGGTACATCGACGAGATCGTGCCCGCGCTGGTTGCGGAGTTCCGCTACCTCAACGCGATGCAGGTGCCGTCCATCGAGAAGGTCGTCATCAATATCGGCCTCGGTGAGGCGATCACCAACGCGCGCGCGATCGACGCGGCCATCATCGATTTGAAACTGATCACCGGCCAGGCGCCGATCGTCATCCGCGCCAAGAAGTCGGTGGCGGCGTTCAAGCTGCGCGAAGGAATGCCCATCGGTGTCAAAGTGACACTGCGAGGGCGGCGGATGTTCGACTTTCTCGACAAGTTGTTGAACGTCGCACTCCCGCGCATTCGAGACTTCCGCGGCGTCGATCCCAAGGCGTTCGACGGACATGGCAATTACACCCTCGGGTTGCGCGAGCAACTCGTGTTTCCGGAGATCGACTACGACAAGATCGACAAGCTTCGCGGGCTGGAGGTGTGCATCGTGACCACCGCGCGTACCGATGCAGAAGGCCGTTCGCTGCTCACCGGGCTCGGAATGCCCTTCAGGAAGAACTGACCGATGGCTAAGAAATCCCTGATCGCCAAGGCGAACCGGCCCGCCCGGTACTCCACGCAGGCGCATCACCGCTGCGGTGTGTGCGGCCGTCCGCGTGCCTATATGCGCAAGTTCGGCATGTGCCGCATCTGTTTCCGTCAACTCGCCAGCATCGGACAGATTCCTGGCGTTCAAAAGAGCTCGTGGTGACCCGATGACCAGTGACAGCATCGCGGACATGCTCACCCGCATCCGCAACGCCAACCAGGCCCATCACCGCACCGTGGAAATGCCGGTGTCGAAGATGAAGGTCGAGATCGCGCGCGTCCTCACCGAGGAGGGCTTCGTCGACGGGTACGAGGTCTCCGGCGAAGCGCCGATGCAGGTGCTCACGGTCACCCTCAAGCCGGGAAGCCCGCGCGGACGCGCGCTCTCCGGATTGCGCCGGATCAGCCGTCCGGGATTGCGCGTCTATGCCCGCAAGTCGGAGATCCCGCGCGTGCTCGGCGGCCTCGGCATCGCGATCATCTCGACGTCTCGTGGATTGATGACCGGGCGCGCCGCGCAGCGCGCAAATCTGGGCGGCGAAGTCGTCGCGTTCGTGTGGTAGGTCGGCACTGATGTCGCGCATTGGCAAACTTCCGATTCCCGTCCCCGAAGGGGTTGAGGTCGCCCTGGAAACGGGCAATCGCCTCAGCGTCACGGGCTCGCGCGGAACGCTGCAGCGCACCTTCGCGCCGTCGATGCTCATCAATGTCGAGACCGGCACGATCACCATCGATCGTCCTTCCAACGCGCGCATTCATCGCTCCCTGCATGGCCTCACCCGGACGCTCGTGGCGAACATGGTGCAGGGCGTCAGCGGCGGGTTCACCCGCGACCTCGACCTGGTCGGCGTCGGCTTTCGTGCCGCGCGTCAGGGCGGCGACCTCATCCTGACACTCGGATACTCGCACCCGATCCGCTACACGCCACCCGAGGGGATCAACATCGAGGTTCCCGTCCCGACGCAGATCTCCATCAGCGGTTCGGACAAGGAAGTGGTGGGTCAGGTGGCGGCCAAAATTCGATCCTTCCGCAAGCCCGAGCCGTACAAGGGCAAGGGCATCCTGTATCGGGGCGAGAAGCTCCGCCGCAAGGCGGGCAAGTCCGGCAAGGCCGGCAAGACCAAGTAACGAGAACGAGTAACAAGTAGAAGGCTGATCAGATGTTCACGAAGCACGATCGACGCGCCGCCCGCGCTCGACGCCACCGCCGCGTGCGCAAGCACGTGAACGGCACGGCCGCGCGTCCACGTCTCGCGGTATTCCGCAGCCTCCGCCACATCGGCGCCCAGCTTGTCGACGACGCGACGGGACACACGCTGGTCTCCGCGTCCACCACCGAGCCGGCGCTGCGCGCGGTGCTCGGTGACGCCAACGCGTGCACCACTGCCGGAGCGGCGGCAATCGGCAAGACGATCTCCGAACGCGCCAAGGCGGCAGGTGTCGACACCGTGGTGTTCGACCGTGCCGGCTACCTCTTCCACGGCCGCGTCAAGGCCCTCGCCGAGGCAGCCCGCGAGGGCGGGTTGAAGTTCTAGATGGGTATGCGCATGGATCGCCGCGATGATCGCGGCAGCGAGTTCCAGGAAAAGATCGTCTCCCTCAACCGCGTCGCGAAAGTGGTCAAGGGTGGTCGCCGCTTCTCGTTCAGCGCGCTCGTCGTCGTTGGCGACGGCAAGGGCCGCGTCGGCGCGGGACTGGGCAAGGCCGGTGAAGTGCCGGACGCCATCCGCAAGGGCGTTGACGACGCGAAGAAACACATGATCACGGTGCCCATGGTCGGCACCACGATCCCGCACGAGGTGCGCTACAAGCTCGGTGCGGCGAAGGTGCTGCTCAAGCCGGGCGTGCCCGGAACCGGGGTCATCAGCGGCAGCTCGATGCGCGCCGTGGTCGAGGCGGCCGGTATCAAGGACATCCTCACCAAGAGCCTCGGCACGGACAACCCGATCAACGTCGTGCGCGCCACTGTTGCGGCGCTCGCGAGCCTCCGCACTCTCGCGTCCGTCGCGGAGCTGCGGGGAAGGACACCGGAGCAGATCGTCGGGAGCCGCAAGATGGCCGACCGCATGCTCGGCCGGATCCCGGCAGTGCCCGAGGCAGCGGCGGTCGAGGTCGTCGCTTCATGAGCACCGTTCGCGTGACCTACCGCAAGAGCGCCATCGGCTACGCGTGGGACCAGAAGGCAACGCTTGGGGCGCTTGGCCTCAAGAAGCTGAACCACACCGTCGAGCACGAGGCGTCGCCGTCGATCCTCGGCATGGTCCACAAGGTCAGGCACCTCGTCGCCGTGAACGGCGAGCCCGCGGATCTGCCGGCCGGCGTGGCGCTGCTCCGTGATCTCGCCGCGGAATCGGAGAGTGCGGCGTGAAACTGCACGAGCTGAGCCCGGCCAAGGGCAGCCGGAAAGCACGCAAGCGGGTCGGCCGCGGCCAGGGCGCCGGCCAGGGCAAGACGAGCGGTCGCGGTCAGAAAGGCCAGGGATCGCGGTCGAGCGTCGGCCTCCCGACCGGTTTCGAAGGCGGCCAGATGCCGCTCAAGCAGCGGCTCCCGAAACTCCGCGGCTTCCACAACCGCTGGCGGCGTGAGTACGTCGTGGTCAACCTCGGCAAGCTCGTCCGCTTCGAGAAGGACAGCGTCGTGGATCCCGATGCTCTCACCGAGGCAGGATTGATTCCGCGCGCGTCGTCGCAGGTCAAGGTGCTCGCGGCAGGCGAGCTTCGGCACGCGCTCACGCTTCGCGTCCATCGAATCTCGGCTGCCGCTCGCACCGCGGTCGAATCCGCCGGCGGGTCGGTGGAACTGCTTGGCGAACAGCCTGCACCGGCGGATGCCGAGCCCGTGGGCAAGCGCGCCTTGCGCAGAGCTGCCGCAGTTGTGAAACGCGCCGAGATTCTCGCCCGTCCGAAGACGCCCCGAGTATCGGAGCCGAAGGCGGACGGCAAGAAACCAGCCAAGGGAGCGGCTGCCGCGAGAGAGGCGAAACCCGAGCAGGTTCGCCTCGAGCGCGCCCGACGCAAAGCCGCCCAGGAGGCCGCGGATTCCGACGGCGAGCAGGACGCACCACAGAGCAACGAGGCGGGGACCGAGGACACGGAGTGAACCTCCTCGAGGCGCTCGGTCAGGCGATCCGGATCCCGGAGCTGCGGCGCAAGCTGCTCTTCACGCTCGGGTTGCTGGGCGCATTCCGGATCCTCGCGGCGATCGCCATCCCGGGTACCAATCCCACGGCACTCGCGGAGCTCTTCTCGGGCAACACGCTGCTCGGGCTCCTCAACCTCTTCAGTGGCGGTGGACTGCAGCGCTTCACGCTGGTCGCGCTCGGACTGAATCCGTATATCAACGCCACGATCATCATGCAGCTCATGACGGTCGTCTCCGTCCGGCTCAAGGAATTGAGCAAGGAAGGCGAGATCGGGCGCAAGAAGATCACGCGTTACACGCGCTGGCTCACCGTGCCGCTCGCGATGCTCCAGGCATTCGGGTATCTGGCCCTGTTCCAGCAGCCTGTCGGCAACGCCGGGCCGATCATCGCGAACCCGACGGCGGCAACGGAGATCAGCATCATCCTGACGCTCACCGCCGGCACGATCATCGCGATGTGGCTCGGTGAATTGATCACCGAATACGGCGTCGGCAACGGCGTCTCGCTGATCATTTTCGTGGGCATCATCGGGCGGCTCCCCGCGGCTATCGTGGGCTACGGCGGCACCGGTGGCGCGGCGCACATCGTGCAGATCGTGATCATGGCGCTCATCGCCGTCGCGGTCACCGCAGGTGTCATCGAAGTACAGCAGGCGCAACGCAAAGTGCCGGTGCAATCCGCGCAACGAGTCCTCAACGTGCGCACTGGTCAAGCGTCGCAGGGGCGACGCAACTTCTTACCACTTCGAGTTAACGCCGCAGGCGTCATCCCGATTATTTTCGCGATCTCGATCATGACGTTCCCGACGATCTTCGCCAACCTCTTCGCGAGTAGCGGTGGATGGACGCAGGCGGTCGCGTCATGGATTTCCACCAACTGGCAGGCGACCGGCGGCAGCATCTTCCTGAATATCGTCTACAACGCCATCTATTTCCTGCTCGTGATGGGGTTCACGTATTTCTACACGGCGATCGTGTTCGACCCCGTCGACGTCGCCGACAACCTGAAGAAACAGTCGACGTTCATTCCGGGCATCCGCCCTGGCCGAAGTACGGCCGAATACCTCGGCAAGGTCATGGGCAGGATCACGCTCGCCGGCGCGCTCTTCCTCGCGCTCATCACCGTGGTGTTGCCGCTCATCACCGCGGTGCTGACCGGGGTACCGTCGACCAGCCTCTACCTCGGTGGCACGGCCATCCTGATCGTCGTCGGCGTCGCACTCGACACCATGAAGCAGATCGAGACCCAGTTGCTGATGCGCCAGTACAAGGGATTCATCAAATGATCGCGTTGATGTTCGGACCTCCCGGCAGCGGCAAAGGCACGCAGGCGGCGCGCGTCGCGGTGCAACTCGGCGTGCCGCATGTGGCAGCCGGCGACATGTTGCGCAGCGAGGTTGCGCGTGACACTCCCCTGGGACGCGAGGCCAAGCCGATCATGGACGCCGGCGGGCTCGTCCCCGATGAGCTGGTGGTCCGGATGATCGATGCCCGGCTCAATGAGCAGGACGCCAAACGCGGTGTGCTGCTCGATGGCTTCCCGCGAACCGTGCCACAGGCCACGACGCTCGACAGGATGCTCGCGGGGCGGAAGGAGAGCGTCGCCGAGGTGATCTCGCTCGAGGTTCCTGACGAGGAGCTGAAGACCCGCATCCTCAAGCGGGCCACCATCGAGGGCCGCAGCGACGACACGGCCGAAGGGCTCGCGCAGCGCCTCGTCGTGTATCGCCAGGACACTGCGCCCGTGCTCGAGCACTATCGGGAGGCGGGAACCAACATCGAAGCCATCGACGGTGTCGGCGATATCGACGCCATCACCGAGCGAATCATGCAATCGCTGCAACACGATGGCG
This sequence comes from Candidatus Dormibacteria bacterium, assembly GCA_050010655.1. GTDB lineage: Bacteria > Chloroflexota > Dormibacteria > Aeolococcales > Aeolococcaceae > Palsa-851. The sequence continues at coordinate 18,929 of JBEKKP010000028.1, read as the reverse complement.
CGCCGGTGAGAAGCGCATGAGCGATCACGGCATCGTCGGCTTCCGCTTGAAGCGACCGGAAGAGATCGAGAAGATGCGCGTCTCCGGACGCATTCTCGGGGCCTGTCTTGCGCAGCTCGCAGCCTCGGTGCATGCCGGGATGACCACGCTCGATCTCGACCGCGAGGCCGAGACCTTCATCCGCGACCACCACTGCATTCCGGGATTTCTCGGCTTCGAGGGCTTCCCTAACTCGCTGTGCGTGTCGATCAACGACCAGGTCGTGCACGGCATCCCTGGCCCGCTGGTGATCAACGATGGCGATCTCGTCTCGCTCGACTGTGGCCTCATCCTCGACGGCTGGTGGGCCGACAGCGGTCTCTCGGTCGCGTGTGGCGAGGCCTCTCCCGAGGTGCAGCGGCTCATCGACACGACCCGCCAGGCGCTCGACCTCGGCATTGCGGCGGCGAAGCCGGGCAACCACATCGGCGATATCGGCGTCGCCGTCCAGACGTTCGTCGAGGCCAACGGGTACTCGGTGGTGCGGCAGTACGTCGGTCACGGTATCGGCCGGGACATGCACGAGCTCCCGCAGGTGCCCAACTACGGCCGCCCGGGCACCGGCAACCTGATCAAGCCCGGCTACGTGATCGCGATCGAGCCCATGGTCAACGTCGGCCGCCCCGAGACCCGCGTTCTCGACGACGACTGGACGGTGGTCACGTCTGACGGCAAGCTCTCCTGCTACTTCGAGCACACCATCGCGGTCACCGAATCGGGCCCCGAGGTGCTGACCCTGCGCCCCGACCATGTCCTGGCGGAGGTGCCCTCGTGAGGCCGGTCGATTTGCCTGCTGGACGGGGCGCGGTTTATACTCAACACCTCGGGCTCTCGCATGAGCCTGGTTCGGCGCGCACGCAACGGGGTACCGCCGGCACCAGCGTCACGGATCGCCCCGGGACGCATCGAGCATTTGCCATCGGCTGCCTACGCCGCCAAACCATGAGGAACCCGTCACCAGGATGAAGGTCAGAGCATCGGTCAAGCGCCTGTGTGAGCGCTGCAAGGTCATCAAGCGCCACGGCGCCGTACGCGTGATCTGCGAGAACCCGAAACACAAGCAGCGGCAGGGGTAACGCCAAGCAATGGCACGTATTGCCGGCATTGACGTCCCTCGCGACAAGCGGATCGAGATCGCCCTCACGTACATCTACGGGATTGGTCCGACGACTGCAAAGCGAATGCTGTCGCTCGCCGGTGTCGCACCAGACACGCGCACCAAGGATCTGAGCGACGCCCAGGTCGGCAAGCTGCGTGACGTCATCGCCAAGCAGTTGCAGGGGAGGGTCGAAGGCGACCTCCGCCGCCAGATCGCGCTGAACATCAAGCGCCTGACCGAGATCGGCACGTACCGTGGCCTGCGCCACCGTCGCGGCCTTCCGGTTCGCGGGCAGCGAACCCGTACCAACGCTCGCACGCGTCGCGGTCCGAAGAAGACCGTTGGTGTGCGCCGCAAGAAGGCGACGAAGTAACCCATGGCAAAGAAGAAGAAAGTCGTCCGAACCCGGCGCCGCGAGCGCAAGAACATCGCGGTGGGTCAGGCGCACGTGCTCGCCACGTTCAACAACACGATCGTCAGCCTCACCGATCCCGACGGCAACGTCATCGCCTGGGGATCGGCCGGCGCGCAGGGCTTCAAGGGCTCGCGCAAGAGCACGCCGTTCGCGGCGCAGGTCACCGCCGAGGCGGCCGCTCGCCGCGCGATGGAGCACGGTCTGAAGTCGATCGAGATCTTCGTCAAAGGCCCGGGCGCCGGCCGCGAAGCGGCGATCCGCAGCCTGCAGGCAAGCGGGCTCGACGTCAGCGCGATTTCCGACGTGACGCCTATTCCTCACAACGGCTGCCGCCCGCCAAAGCGGCGGCGGGTCTAAGGGGATTCGATGGCCAATCAAGCAGGTCCCGTCTGCCGTCTCTGCCGCCGTGAAGGCGCAAAGCTCTACCTGAAGGGCGCCAAGTGCGTCACGAACTGCACGTTCGACAAGCGCAGCGGGTTGCTCCCCGGTCAGCACGGGCTTGCCCGCCGCCGCAAGGCGAGTGACTACGGCATTCAGCTCCGGGCGAAGCAGAAGGCGCGCCGCATCTACGGCGTCCTCGAGACCCAGTTCCGTCACTACTTCGAGCGTGCGGAAGGAGCCGAGGGTGTCACCGGCACCGTGCTGCTGCAGCAGCTCGAGCGCCGGCTCGACAACATCGTGTACCGCCTCGGACTCGCCAGCTCGCGTCGCGAGGCGCGGCAGCTCGTGAGCCACCGGCACTTCAAGGTCAACGGCCGCGCCCTCAACATCGCCTCCGCGCAACTCCGCCCAGGAGACGTGGTGGAGGTCCGGGAGCGGAGCCGCAAGATGCTCGTGCTCGAGAACGCGCAGTCCCTCGTGTCCGGTCGCTCGGTCCCGGACTGGCTGACCCTCGACGCCGCGGCGCTCAAGGGCACGGTCACACGTTTACCCGAGCGGCATGAGATGGAACAACAAATCGAAGAGCAGCTCATCGTGGAGTACTACTCGAGATGACCATGCTCCGCGCCGGGAACGGCGCAACGTCCCTGTCCCCTGTTGAGGAGTCCTGAATGGCAATTGACATGATGACCACCCCCGCGGTCAAAGAGATCGAGAGCAGCGCCGATTACGGCAAGTTCGAGATCGAGCCGCTCGAGCCCGGATTTGGCGTCACGCTGGGCAACTCGCTCCGTCGCGTGCTGCTTTCCTCGCTCCCTGGCGCCGCAATCACCTCCGTGTCAATCGAAGGCATCGCCCACGAGTTCAGCTCGATCGAGAACGTCAAGGAAGACGTCACCGAGATCCTGCTCAACATCAAGGAGATCAACGTGCTCTCCCACAGCGCCGATCCGGTGCGCATCAGCCTCGACCAGCACGGTCCTCGCGAAGTCACCGCCGGTGACATCGAGTGCCCGAGCGACATCGAGATCCGCAACCCCGGTCAGCACATCGCGACTCTCGACTCGCCCAAGGCGCAGCTGCGCATGGACCTCATGGTCGAGCGCGGAAAAGGCTATGTCACCGCCGAGCGCAACAAGAAAGAGGGCCAGGCAATCGGGGTCATCCCGATCGACGCCATCTTCACGCCTGTCCGCAAGGCCAACTTCTTCGTCGAGAAGACCCGCGTCGGTCAGGAGACCGAGTGGGACAAGCTCGTCGTCGAGGTCTGGACCGACGGGACGCTCGCCCCGGTGGAGGCGGTCAGCCGCGCCGCCGGCCTGTTCACGGACCATCTCGGCCTCTTCGTGCGATTCGGCGACAACCTCGCCGCTCCGCAGCAACGTCAAGCGCGTGGCAACGACCTCCCGAGCCGCCTCGCCGACGTGCCGATCGAGGACCTCGAGCTCAGCGTCCGCGCCCTCAACTGCCTGAAGGCAAATGACATCACCAAGGTCGGCCAGCTTGTCGCGATGAAGCAGGAAGAGCTCCTGACCCTTCGCAACTTCGGTCAGAAGTCGCTTGACGAGATTCGCGAGAAGCTCGTGCAGCGTGAGCTGGTCACCCCGGAAGAGCTGGACACGCTGTTCCAGCCGATGGCGAGGTAACCGGAGCCTCTCATGCGACATCGCATTGCCGGCCGCAAGTTCGGGCGTAGCGCTGCGCATCGTCAGTCGATGACGCGCAACCAGGTGACCTCACTGCTGCGCTACGGCCGCATCACGACCACCGAGGCGAAAGCCAAGGAGTTGCGCCGCTGGGTCGAGCGCGTCATCACCGACGCCAAGCCCGACGACCTCAACGCGCGCCGCAAGGTGGCGTTGTACGTGAACGACCGCGATGTCTCGAACAAGCTGTTCTCGACGTATCTCGAGCGATACAAGGAGCGCCCCGGCGGCTACACGCGAGTCGTGAAGCTGCCGCCACGCAAGAGCGATGCGTCGCCGATGGCGATCATCGAGCTGGTCGAGTAGAAGGCTGAAGCTCGTGCCCACATACAGCCTCACTCTCGAGTACGACGGCACTGATTTCGCCGGATGGCAGATCCAGCCCACCGCACGCACCGCCATGGGCGTGTTCAAGGACGTGCTGCACACCGTTTCCTCCGAGACACCCGCGCTCACCGCGGCGGGACGCACCGACGCCGGCGCGCATGCGCACGGGCAGGTGGTGGGCTGCACGCTCGAGCGCGCATGGGAGCCCGCCACGCTGCGTCACGCGCTCAACGCAACGCTTCCCGCCGACATCGCCGTGCGCGATGTGGCAGTGCGCGAAGCGAGCTTCGATGCGCGTCGCGACGCCGTCGAGCGCACCTACCGTTACGTCATCGTCTGTCGCGACGGCAGGGCTCCTGTCCTACGCCGCAACGCGTGGACCGTGCGTGGCCCGCTCGATGTCGACGCAATGCGCACCGCCGCGAACTCGCTCGTCGGCCGGCATGACTTCGCGGCATTCGGGAGCGCACCGCGCGCCGGTGGCAGCACTGTGCGGCACGTCGCGGCCGTGAGCGTCGAACGCAACGAAATCGGCAGTGACACCAACCCGTCCGTCATCGACACGGTGGTGATCACCGTGCACGCAGACGCGTTTCTGCGCGGCATGATGCGCTCCTTCACCGGCGCGCTCGTGAAGATCGGCCAGGGCCGCGCCACGCCGGAGTGGCTCGCGTCGCTCGTCGACACGGCAACCATGCGTGATCCGTCGGTCTCGGTGGCCCCTGCGCGCGGCCTGCACCAGTGGTCGGTGCGCTACGAACCAACACCCGAGGAGCTTGCCGCATGACCACGATGCTCACGTACCAGGCCAAGCCGCAGGAGCTCGAGCAGCGCTGGTTCCTCGTGGATGCACGTGGACAGACGCTCGGCCGTCTTGCCGCGAACATCGCCCGTGTGCTGCGCGGCAAGCACCGTCCGCAGTTCACGCAGCACATCAACACCGGCGAGCACGTCATCGTCATCAACGCGCGCGACATCGTCGTGACGGGTCGCAAGCGCACGCTCAAGCAGTACGACCGCTATTCCGGATACCCCAGCGGCCGTCGCGTGCGGACCTTCGATGAGGCGATGGCCGTCGATGCGACGTTCCCGATCATGCATGCCGTCCGCGGGATGCTGCAGCACAACACCCTCGGTGCAGAGCAGCTGACCCACCTTCGCGTCTACGCTGGAGCGGAGCACAAACACGAGGCCCAGCGACCGCAGCCGATTACGTTCGGCGAGCTAGGGGAGATCATCGTTGCCCGCAACAGTTGAGGCATACAAGCAGGCCACCGGTCGTCGCAAGACGGCGGTCGCCCGCGTGCGCATCGTCCCCGGTGACGGCGTCATCGTCGTCAACAACCGCCCACCGAGCGAGTACTTCGGACGCCGTGACCTCGAGACCGTGGTCACGCAGCCGCTCCGGGTCACCGACACCACAGGCCGTTTCGAGGTCTCGGTCAAGGTCTTTGGCGGCGGCATCGCCGGCCAGGCCGGCGCCGTGTGCCACGGGATCGCTCGTGCGCTGATCGCCGCGGACCCCGAGCTTCGCCCGGTGCTCAAGGCGGCGGGCCTGCTCACTCGCGACTCGCGCGAGAAAGAGCGGAAGAAGTACGGCCTGAAGCGAGCACGGAAGGCGCCGCAGTACACCAAGCGGTAGTGGAGCCGCCGCCGCCCGTCACGCGAACGACGGTGCGGGTTCGTGTCCTCGGGTGCCCGGTCGATGTCGTCGATATGGCGACGGCCGTGCACACGCTCGTGGAGATCGTGGAACGGCACCGTTCAGACGCGACGTCGCACCCGGCGGTGGTCATCACACTCAACCCCGAGATGGTCATGCTGGCCAGGCGAAGCCCTGCATTCAGCGCGGTGGTGGACTCCGCAACCCTGGTCGTGCCAGACGGCATCGGCCTGGTCCGGGCCATCCGGCGTCGCGGTCACCCCGATGCGGAGCGTGTCGGCGGCGCCGATCTGATCAACGCATACCTCCCCGAGGCGACGCACCTCGGACACCGCATTGCCCTGGCCGGCGGAGCGCCGGGTGTCGCTCAGGCAGCAGGGGATCGCATGACGGCGGACCATCCCGGGTTGCAGATCGTCGCCGTCAGCGACGGTCGTCCCGGCAAGGCCACTGCGGCCGCGCTTGAAGCATCGAAGCCGGACCTCGTCCTGGCTGCGTTCGGCGGCGGTCGCCAGGAACTCTTCCTGGACCGCTACCTCGGCCCGATCGGAGCTGCGGCAGGCATCGGCGTCGGCGGCTCGCTCGACTATCTCGCAGGGCGCGTTCGCCGTGCTCCCGCCGCCGTCCGCCGGCTGGGGCTCGAGTGGGCCTGGCGCCTCGCGATCCAACCGTGGCGTCTGCGCCGTCAGTCGGTGCTGCCCGTGTACTGGTGGCTCGAGCGCCGTGAGGCTGCCGCTACGGGGGCCGGCCGGTGACCTGCTCGTGCTGAGCATCGTCGTCCCGGCCTTCAACGAGGAGCAGCGGCTCCCCGCGACGCTCACCCGGATGCGGGCGTACCTCGACGCACGCGACGAGGAATACGAGGTGCTCATCGTCGACGACGGCAGCAGCGACAACACGCTCGCGATGTCTCGCGAGGTTGCGAAGGGATGGCCGCAACTCCAGGTCCTCGCGCTCGAACGCAATACCGGCAAGGGCGCGGCCGTGCGCCTCGGCATGCTCACAGCGAAAGGCGAGCACCGCGTCTTCAGCGACGCGGATCTCAGCACGCCGATCGAGGAAGTGGAGGAGTTGCGTGCGCGACTGGTCGGCAACTGCGCGGTGGCGATCGCGTCAAGAGCGCTTCCGGAATCGCAGATCGATGTCCATCAACCGGGCAAACGCGAGGTGATGGGCCGGACGTACAACCGCCTGCTGCGCGTGGCCGCACTCCGTGGTCTGCACGACACGCAGTGCGGATTCAAGGCGTTCACCGCCGACGCGGCCGTGGCGTGCTTCACGCCGCTCAAGACCTTGCGATTCGGATTTGACGCTGAGGTGCTGCTCCGCGCCCGCCGGCTCGGCTGGACGGTGGCCGAGGTTCCGGTCCGCTGGGAGCACAAAGAAGACTCGCGAGTGAGCGCAATGCGCGATTCCGTGGGTGTTCTTTACGATTTGGTGCGTCTACGGTTCATTGTCCGGCGATAATCGCTGGGTGAGAACCGCGCAGCGAGCCGCGACGTCTGGCCACATCGACGTCCGGGTCGCCGGCACCCCGCTGGTCGGGCTTCGATTTCATCTGGACGCGCGCGCCGCGGACCTCGACGAGCAGGTTGCCGAGTTGGAACGCCAGGTGATCGACGTCGGCGCACGTCGCGCCAATCTCCTCGTGCGCCTCCGCCGCGTCGAGGAGGCCCGCCAGAAGGCGCTCGAGGTGCTTCCGGGGCTCGCGTCACGGGCGATCCTCGCCGATGTCGCCTCGACGTTCAGCGAGGGACTCGAGATGAGCACCGAGCTCACGCGCCTGGAGACCCGCGCCGACGGCATCAAGACGCGCCTCGCGGACGTTACCGCCGAGCAGTCGGCGCTGCGCACGATGAGCCGCCAGCTCACCCAGGTGCCCGGGTACGCGGTCGCCGATCCGCACCAGCGCGCAAGCCGGTATAGCCAGGCTGCACGGCAGATCTACGAGATCGCCGACGTGGAACACGCCGAGACCGCGCGGCTCATCCTGGAAGGCCCGATGCAGCGTCTCGCCGACGCGGCGCTCGAGGCGGAGCTCATCGGCCGGAGCCTGGTCCAGGAGCCGGCGACGGCAGTCGGCGCCAGTTCCCGGTGCCGGACCGCCGCCGCGGACGCATCCGAGCAGCTCAGCGAGGTCATTGCCGGTCTCCTGCCGCTCAGCGAGGGGCGACGACTGGTAGGGGCGACACGCGATCTCATCGCCGCGTGGACCGGACGGGGAAATGTGCTCCTGCACGTGCTCGGCAGCGAGCGCCCGATGCCACAGCTCGCGGAGATCACCATGTACCGGATCCTCGAGCAGGCCATCGACAATGCGCTCGGCCACGGCCGGCCCCAGCGGGTGGACACGATCATCTCGTTCCTTCCACGCCTCGTCGTGGGAGTGGTGAAGGATGACGGCGACGGCTTCGATGTCACAGCCACCGACGCGCGGCTCGGTCGCACTGCGGGGCTCGGTCTCATCCAGATGCGCGAGCGCGCTTCGCTGGTGGGCGGCCGCGTGCAGATTCGCAGCGGGCTCGGCCTTGGGACAGAAGTTCGCGTCACCATCCCTGACGGCCGCGCGACGACCTAGCGACGGCGGCAACGTGCCGCGAATCGCGGGCTAGGATCGCGGGCATGTCCTCGACGCAGCAGCAGTTCCGTTTGACCACGTCCGCCGGGACCACCGTCGCCGGAGCGGTGCTCATGGCCGAGAACCCCTGGCAGCGGTTCAAGGGCCTCATGGGCAAGCGGGAGCTGGCGGCCGACGCCGGGCTCTGCCTGCGGCCGTGCAGCTCCATCCACATGTTCTTCATGCGGATCCCGCTCGACGTCGTGTTCATGGATGGGGACGGCGAGATCGTCCACATCTGTCACTCGATCAAGCCGTGGCGGATGAGCCGGATCGTGCGGCACGCCAAGGCCGCAATCGAGTTGCCGGCCGGGACGATGGACCGCCTCGGCGTGAAGAAAGGCGACGTTCTCCAGCTCGCATAACGCGGTCCGCACGCCCGGTCCGGATACGCTCCTACGCCAGCACCACATCGCGTGACTGGAGGACCGACGTGTATCAGGGACTGCTTGCGGAGACGGTGACGATCACCGGGTACCACGACGACGAAATCGGCGCATATCTCGCCCGGCCGCTCGGCCCGGGGCCGTTCCCCGGGGTGCTCGTCATCCACCACGCACCAGGCTGGGACGGCGGATCGAAGGAGATTGCCCGGCGGTTCGCGGCTGAAGGCTATGTGGCGATCTGCCCAAACCTGTACCACCGGTACGGGCCCGACCTGGCCCCGGATGACGCCGCGGCTGCCGCGCGCGCTGCCGGGTGGCTGACGACCGAGCAGTTCCTCGGCGACGCCGGGGGCGCCGTGCGTTTCCTTCGTGCGATGCCGGTCACCAACGGCAAGGTCGGCACCATCGGGTACTGCTCGGGAGGACGGCAGTCATTCCTGTGCGCATGCGAGTTGCCGGTCGACGCCGCGGTTGACTGCTATGGGGCGTTTGTCATCAATACGCCGCCGCCGGAACTGCCATACAAGATGGAGCCGATCATCGACCGCGCGCCGAAGATTTCCTGCCCCATCCTTGGGCTGTTCGGTGTGGAGGACAAAAACCCGTCTCCTGACGAGGTCGCGAAGATCGATGCCGAGCTCACCCGTCTCGGCAAGGAGCACGAGTTCCACACGTTCCAGAACGCGGGTCACGGCTTCTTTGCCGTCGACCGGCCGGCGTATCGAGTGGAGGCCGCCGTCGAGGGCTGGAAGCTCATCCTCGATTTCTACGGCCGCACGCTGCACTAGGAGATTTGTCATGTGCTCGTATGTCGTCGAGAAAGCGGCGCTCACCGGATGCGCCAAAGCGGACGGTACGTGGCGGCCGATCACCGACGCTGTCGTTGCGGTGGACCATCCGTCGCATGCAACGCTCGATCACGCATTGATCGTCGACTTCGTCAACGCAGGGCGCCCGGTGAGCGAGCGGGTGGCGCTTGAGTTGAGCGTCGCATCGGCGCGCGACCTGATCACGGCGATGCAGGCAGCGCTGGACGCGTTCGGCCAGGGCGCGTAGCCCGAACTGTCCCCCAGGCGTCCGCAGGGACCCGGCATACCTCGTCGCATGCTTGCCGCGCTTGCGAAGTTGCTCCTCGACGCCGTCGCGCCACGGCGTTGCGCGGGCTGCGACGCAGTCTCGGACCCACCGATCTGTCCAGCGTGCATTGTCGCGATGGACGCGATGCCAACACCCTCGGCGCGCCGCATGCGCCACGGCGCCGCCCACGCAGGATTCAGCTTCGAGGAACCCGTCCGGGCCGCGCTGCATCGCGGCAAATACGGCGGCGACCGTGGGGTGCTCATCGATCTCGCCGCCATGACCGGGAGACGGCTCAGCGGGCCACGGTTCTTCACACCCGACGCGGTGGTCGCGGTCCCACTCGGCGCTCGCCGGCGACGGCAGCGCGGCTACAACCAGTCGGACGTGATCGCATCGGTCATTGCCGAGGCGCGGGACGTGCCCGTGCTCGACCAACTCACACGCATTCGCGAGACCCGTCCGCAGAGTGCCCGCGACGAGGTGACCAGGCGGAGCAACGTCGCGGGCGCCTTCGCCTGGTCGGGCGGCGACCTTGCGGGCGCCTACATCTGGCTCATCGACGACGTGCTCACCACAGGCGCCACAGCCGAGGCTGCGGCAACGGTTCTGAGCCACGCTGGAGCCGCGCTCATCGACGTCGTGGTGGTGGCAGCGGTTTCGTAAAGGGCGCGGGCTGCCACAATGAAAGGACCCATGTCCATCTTTCGCAAGCCGATCAACAAGGTCCTCGGCGATCCCGTCCAGCGCGAGATCAAGCGCTATCAGGGCGTCGTTGACCTCATCAACGAACTCGAAGCGGAGATGTCGGCCCTCACCGACGAGGAGCTGCAGGACAAGACTCGCGAATTCAGGGAGCGCCTCGGCATCGAGGCTGCCGACATCACCCACGGCCAGTCGTTCGCCGCCGGCCTCGGCGAGGAGACCGAGGAGATGGCGATGGAGCGCGCCGAGGAGGAGATCCGCGAGAGCGCCCGTCGTCAGGCGCTCGACGACCTGCTGCCGGAGGCGTTCGCGGTGGTCCGCGAGGCATCGAAACGCACGCTGGGCATGCGCCACTTCGACGTCCAGCTGATCGGCGGCATCGTGCTCCACCAGGGGCGCATCGCCGAGATGAAGACCGGCGAAGGCAAGACGCTCGTCGCCACGCTCGCGCTGTACCTCAACGCGCTCGAGCGTCGCGGCGCGCATCTCGTCACCGTCAACGATTACCTGGCTCGACGCGACGCCGGATGGAACGCAAAGCTGTATCACTTCCTCGGCATGTCGGTCGGCGTCATCGCCGGACAGGACCTCTCGTACATCTACGACCCCGATTTCACCGACGAGACGCACCCGGATCCGCGCCTGCAGCATCTCCGCCCGGTCACCCGCCGCGAGGCGTACGCCGCGGATATCACGTATTCCACGAACAACGAGCTCGGCTTCGACTATCTGCGCGACAACATGGCGCAGAAGCTCGATCGGTGCGTGCAACGGCGGCTGCGCTTCGCGATCGTCGACGAGGTCGACTCGATCCTCATCGATGAGGCGCGCACACCGCTGATCATCAGCGGCCAGGCGAGTGAGGCGACCGACAAGTTCTACACGTACGCGCGACTGATCCCGCGTCTCGTCGCCGAGGACGACTACACGATCGACGAGAAGACCAAGTCGGCCACACTCACCGAGGAAGGCGTCGACAAGATCGAGAAGTGGACCGGCATCTCCAACGTCTACGAGATGGAGCACGCCGCGGAGGCCCACCAGATCAATCAGGCGCTGCGCGCGCACGCGCTCTGGCTGCGCGACAAGGACTACATCGTGCGCGACGGCGAGGTGATCATCGTCGACGAGTTCACCGGTCGCACCATGCCCGGACGGCGCTGGTCGGACGGTCTGCACCAGGCCATCGAGGCCAAGGAAGGCGTTGCGGTGCAACAGGAAACCGTCACGCTCGCGACCATCACCTTCCAGAACTTCTTCCGCCTCTACGACAAGCTCGCCGGCATGACCGGTACCGCGCTGACCGAGGCCGAGGAATTCCACAAGATCTACAAGCTCGAAGTCGTGCCGATCCCGACTCACCAGCCGATGGTGCGTCTCGATGAGCCCGACCTCATCTACAAGGGTGAGGACGGCAAGTACCGGGCGGTGGTCGATGAGATCGCCGAGCGATACAAGAAGGGCCAACCGATCCTTGTCGGTACGACGAGCATCGAGAAGAGCGAGCGGCTCAGCCGCCAGCTCGACAAGCTGGGTGTGCAGCACTCGGTGCTCAACGCCAAGCTGCACGAACGCGAAGCCGACATCATCGCCAACGCCGGTCAGAAGGGCAGCGTGACCATCGCCACGAACATGGCCGGGCGAGGCACCGACATCGTGCTTGGTCCAGGTGTCGCGGACGTCGGCGGCCTGTACATCATCGGCACCGAGCGCCACGAATCGCGGCGTATCGACAATCAGCTTCGAGGCCGTGCGGGCCGCCAGGGCGATCCCGGCGAGTCGCGATTCTTCCTGTCGTTCGAGGACGACCTCATGCGCGTGTTCGGCGGCGAGCGCATGCAGGGGTTCATGGGCAAGCTCGGTGTCGACGACGACACGCCGCTCGAATCGAAGATGGTCTCGCGCCAGATCGAAGGTGCGCAGGCGCGCGTCGAAGGCCAGAACTTCGACAGCCGGCGTCACGTCGTCGAGTACGACGACGTCATGAACAAGCAGCGCGAGATCATCTACGGCGAGCGCCGCAAAATCCTCGAGGGAACGGACACGCGCGCGAACTTCATCGAGATGGTCGATCACGTGGTCGCCACGGACGTGCCGACGTATTGCGAGAGCAGGCACCGCGAGGCCTGGGATTTCGAGGGGCTCTGGACGCAGATGCACACGCTCGCGGCTGGGCTGCCGCAGTTCTCGGAGATCAGTACCGACAGCCTCGGCGACTCCGTCGAGGAAGTCGTCGAGACACTCAGTGGTGAGCTCGTCGGCCTCTACGAGGAGAAGGAGCAGGAGTACGGCGCGGAGTTGCTCCGCGAGGTCGAGCAGAGCGTGATGCTCCAGGTGATCGACTCCCGCTGGCTGACGTACCTGACGCAGATGGACCACCTCCGCGAAGGGATGGGCTTCCAGGCGTACGGACAGATGGACCCGCTTGTCGAGTACAAGGCGGCGGCGTTCACCGCATTCCAGGACCTCACCGAGGACATCCAGCGCGAGATCGTCCGTGCCTTGCTCAATGTGCAGATCCGCCGGGTGGATCCGAATGAGACGCCGACCGATCCGGACGGCGGCGTCCCCAGTCCCGATGGTGGTGCGCCTGTTGCGCCGACCGAAGGCGCTGCCGAAGCGACGGCGCCTGCATCGCCACGAGCCGATCGACCTGGCGGCGCGACCGACGGGGCCATGGTGCCTCCCGCGCGTCCAGCGGCCGCGCTCGCGAGCGGCGCTCTGGCTCGTGCCACCGGGACGCGCGTGTCAGCGCCGGTGGTCTCGAAGCCGATCGTGCGCAACATCGTCGAGTCGTCTTCGGCAGGGACCCGGCGCTCGGAAGCAAACGGCAATGGCAACGGTGCCGCGGCGACTGGGACCGTGCAGGGCAAGGTCGGGCGCAATCAGTCGTGCCCGTGCGGCTCGGGGAAGAAATACAAGTACTGCCACGGCAAGTAGGCGGAACTCCCTCGGAAACAGATGTTGCGCTGTACGCCATTCCTGCTCTTTGACGGCAACTGTGCCGAGGCAATGACCTTCTACCACCAGTGCCTCGGTGGCGAGTTGACGCTGACGAAGCTGCGCGATACACCAATGAAAGACCTGCTGCCGCCAGAGAAGCACGACAGGGTGATCAACGCGCATTTGACGGCTGGCGATCTCGAGATATCGGCTACCGACTGGATGGCTTCGCCGGCATTCGAGCCGCTGCAGGGCAACACATTTGCGGTGTTCGTCAGGGGCGACAGCATGGATGAACTCAGGCAGATTTTCGACAAACTCGGCGACGGAGCAGCGAGGGACACGTTCCAGGAGCTCCACGAATTGCCGATTGGAACGTACGGTCAGTTCTTCGATAAGTACGGCGTTCAGTGGATCTTCCTGAAGCCAGGGCACGCGGGCGCCGTCGCCCAGTAACTCCACCGGCGCACGGTCTTCAGCATCCCGGGGGCTCGCGACACACTCGATCAGCTTTCAAGAAGCCACCGCTGGGCGCACTCCGTAGCATGAGCGTCGCCCCACGTACACCGTCGCACCAGAGGGAGCACGCAAATGAAAACCAAGAAAACCCCGGCCACGAGCGCCGCGAAGCCAGCCGCCAAGCGCTACGACGGGTTCACCGCGGAAGAGAAAGCCGCGATGAAGGACCGCGTCAAAGAGTTGAAGCGCGATGCACAAAAGGCAGACGGCGACAGTGAAGTGGTCGCGACGATCGCCGGAATGCCGGAGGAGGATCGCGTGATCGCCGAGCGGCTCCACACACTGATCAAGGGCGTTGCGCCGGAGCTCGTGCCGAGAACCTGGTACGGGATGCCGGCGTACAGCAAGGACGACAAGGTCGTCTGTTTCTTCCAGGGCGCGTACAAGTTCAAGGCCAGGTACGCGACCCTGGGTTTCAGCGACCAGGCGCACCTCGACGAAGGCAGCATGTGGCCCTCGACATTCGCGCTCACGAAACTGACTGCCGCGGACGAGACCCGGATCAAGGCGCTCGTGAAGAAAGCCCTGAGCTGAGCGCCCCGCAGATCGAGCTCGGCTCAACGCTTGAGGCAGTCCCGATATGAGTGACTACACCGTCGACATCGTTGCGGTAAGCGCCCGCCCGACAGCGGTCTCGCGAGGAGTGGCAACGACCTGGCCCGAGTTCGCGTCCCAGTGGAGACCGTTGCTCGACGGTGTCTGGGCGTTCCTCCGTCAGAGCGACCTGCGCACCGACGGGCACAACGTGATGGTGTACCGAGGTGACGTCCCGAATCTGGAATTCGAAGTGGGGGTTGAAGTGTCGCGTCCCTTCGACGCAAATGGTGCGGTCGTCCCGTCGCAATTGCCCCAAGGGCGTGCCGCTCATGCGACGCACGTCGGCGATTACGCGGGACTCGGCAAAGCCCACGACGCCGTCGTCGAGTGGTGCCATCTCAACGGGCACAGCCTCAGCGGCACACGCTGGGAGGTGTACGGCGACTGGGGTCCAGACCCGGCCAAAGTGCAGACCGACGTTTACTGGCAGCTGAACGACTGACCGGTCTAGTGGGTCCGTCGGGGAACACGAATCCCTCGCCGCGGGCTCGGTGACGGAGTCGCTCACGCTGGCGGAGAAGTACTCTTCATAGTGAGAGTGTCCGCCGCCAGCGTGGCGCCAAAAGGAGGTTCCCCCGTGACCTTTGATCCAGCCAAGACCGCCGTCGTGCTCATCGAGTACCAGAACGATTTCACCTCCGAGGGCGGCGTCCTCCACGGCGCCGTTCAGGGCGTGATGGAGAAGACGGACATGCTCGCCAACACCGAGCGCGTCGTCGAGGCAGCCCGCTCTGCCGGGGCGACGATCATGCATGCGCCGATCACCTTTGCCAAGGGATACAACGAGATCAGCGCGCACCCGTACGGCATCCTCAAGGGTGTCGTGGACGGCAACGCCTTCGTCAAGGGAACGTGGGGCGCCGCCATCACCGAGGAGCTCGATCCACAAGAAGGCGACATCGTCATCGAGGGCAAGCGCGGCCTCGACACGTTCGCAAGCACGAACCTCGATTTCATCTTGCGCAGCAAGGGAATCTCGACGATCGTCCTCGGCGGGTTTCTCACCAACTGCTGTGTGGAATCGACGATGCGCAGCGGCTACGAGAACGGGTATGAGGTGATCACGCTCAGCGATTGCGTGGCGGCGACGTCGCAGGAAGAGCACGACAACGCGCTCAAGTACGACTACCCGATGTTCTCCAAGCCGATGACGTCTGCCGAGGTGATCGCGGAGCTGAGCTAGCGCGTGCGGACGAAGCTCGCGTTGCTGCGGTACTCGTCGAGCGTCCGTGCGTTCATGTACGACATGGAGCTGCGAAGCCCGGCGACGTAACGCTGGATCACGTCGGTGACCCTGCCCTTGTAGGCGACGATCGACTCGGATCCCTCGATGTACTCCGGATCGGCACCGGCGAATTCCTGCTGCACGGAGAAGGACGCGGCCCCACGCATGATCTTGAACTTCTTACCGTCGACGACGATGACGCGGCCGGGTGCCTCGTAGGTCCCAGCGAGCGCCGAGCCGACCATCACGCAATCCGCGCCGAGTGCCAGGAGCTTGCACATGTCGGCAGGGCTGCGGATCCCGCCGTCGGCGATGATCAACGCGTGGCCGCGCGCCTGCGCGCATTCGTAGACGCTGTAAAGGGTTGGCGCGTGAACGCCAGTCTCCGTGCGGGTTTCGCACACCGACCCGCCGGCGATGCCGACGCGAATCGCGTCGACGCCGTGATCCTCGAGCCATACGAACGTCTCCGCAGTCGCGACGTTGCCTGCGATGAGGAACACCGCGGGTTCCTGCTCGCGAATCCATCGCACCGCATGCGCCACCTGGTCGTGCGCGCCGTTGGCGGTGTCGAGACAGACGATGCGGCAGCCGGTCTCGACAATTCGCGAGAAGCGCTCGCGGAAGTCACCGGTGACACCCAGTGCCGCAGCCACCGGACCGCCCGCCGCCGCAACCTGCGAGAGCTCTACCGCCTGCTCGCCGATTGATTGAAAACGCGGCAGGATCCCGAGCGCGCCGTGATCGCCGAGCGCCCGGCACATGTCCACGCCGCAGACATCCGGCATCGGCGATCCGATCAGGGGAACCGTCAGATGGACGGGTCCGAAATCCACGGCGGGCTGCGCCTCGCTGCGGTGTGCGAGCGTCGACGGCGCGCGCGGCACCATCCACACGTCATCGAAATCGAAGGCGCGCGGCATGTCGGCAAACAGGTCGCCGAGCGCGTCGGACGAGACTCTCGCAGCGGTTTGCATCAGTTCATTGTGGAATACTCCGCAAATGAGCGAGCTTGCAGACCGCGCCACCGACGTCGCCGCCCGTATAGCCGAGCTCCAGGGGCATCTTTGACCTCGCTGGAAAACGCCTCCGCCTGATCGAGCTCGACGAGGAGATCTCCGCACCCGATCTCTGGGACGATCCGCGCAACGCCGCGGCGCTCAACCAGGAAGCCTCGCGAATCCGCGATGACCTGACCACGTGGGAATCGCTGACGCAGCGTGCCAGCGACACCCGAGAGCTCGCGTCGATGCTCGAGGACGAGCCGGACGACGCGATGACCACGGACCTCGAGAAAGAGTTGCGCGCACTCGAGAAGGAGATCGGCCGCCGCCAGATCGATCTGCTCTTCAACGACCCATACACGGACCACGTGGCGCTCATCGGCATCCACGCCGGTGCGGGTGGCACTGATTCCCAGGACTGGGCGCAGATGCTCCTGCGCATGTACCTGCTCTGGGCCGAGGAACACCGCATGCCGGTGGAGTTCCTCGAGGAATCGGTCGGCGATGAGGCGGGCATCAAGTCCGCGACGATCCGCATCTCCGGCGCCCGGGCATATGGCCTGCTCAAAGGCGAGCACGGCGTGCATCGCCTCGTGCGCATCAGCCCGTTCGACGCGGCGCACCGCCGCCACACGTCCTTCGTGCTCGTCGAGGTGACCCCGGAGATCGAGGACACCGTCACAGTCGAGATCGATCCCGACGACGTGCGCACTGATGTTTTCCGCTCGAGTGGTGCGGGCGGCCAGCACGTCAATAAGACTTCATCGGCCGTCCGGCTCACGCACATTCCCACCGGCGTGGTGGTCACCTGCCAGAACGAGCGATCCCAGCAGCAGAACCGAGATGTGGCGTGGCGCGTGCTCCGATCGCGGCTGCTGGCGCTCCAGCAGGCCGCCCACGCCCAGAAGGTGGCGGATCTCAAAGGCGAGCTGATCGCCGCCGAGTGGGGGAGCCAGATTCGCTCCTACGTGCTCCAGCCATACACGATGGTCAAGGACCACCGGACCAGCGTGGAGGTGGGCAACGCCCAGGGCGTTCTCGATGGGGACATCGACCCCTTCATCGAGGGGTACTTGCACTGGGCGGCACGCGAGGGTTCAGAATCGAAGGCGTCCTGATCAGAGGGTCGCGGTGAATCCCTGTTCCGAAGTGACCAATCTGTGAAATATCGCGGGAGTCGGCGGGAACCCGGGTCTATACTGGCCGCCGACCCAGTAGCGATCTCAGAAATCAGCCTATGAAGACTTCGCCCCAGGGGGCAGCCTGGTGAGCGTGGCGGTCGCCGAGAGATCTGCGGCCCCCCCTCAGCACGCGCTGCGCCCGGTAATCTCGTTTCACGGCGTGAGCAAGGTCTACCCGAACGGAACGGAGGCCCTGCGCGACGTTGATCTGGCGATCCATCAAGGCGACTTCTGCTTCCTGGTGGGCCCGAGCGGCGCCGGCAAGTCGACGCTGGTTCGCCTGCTCATCCGCGACGAGGCCCCGTCAACGGGACGGATCTTCATCGACGGGCAGGAGGTGAGCCGGATGTCGCACCGCAAGCTTCCCAAGCTTCGGCGCAAGTTCGGCATCGTCTTCCAGGACTACAAGCTGCTCGAGCGGCGCACCGTCGCCCAGAACGTGGCGTTCGCCCTCCAGGTGACCCGTCCCGGCCAGCGCCATATGCGCGAGAAGGTGGAGGAGGTCCTCTGGATCGTCGGCCTCGAGGACAAGCTCGACAAGTTCCCGGACGAGTTGAGCGGTGGTGAGCAGCAGCGCGTGGCGATCGCCCGTGCCCTCGTGCACCGGCCGCGCATCTTCCTCGCGGACGAGCCCACCGGTAACCTCGACCCCGACACGTCGTGGGGCATCGTGCAGTTGCTCCTTCAGATCAACCACCGGGGCACGACCGTGCTGATGGCCACCCACAACCGCGAGGTGGTCGATCTCGTCCGCCGTCGCGTCATCGCGATCGACAACGGCCGTGTGGTTCGCGACGAGGCCGAAGGCCAGTACCTGCGCGAAGGCACCGCCACGCTGTGAGGCAGATCTTCGCGTCGCTGTGGTTCGCACTCCACAGCGCCGGGCAGAATTTCCGGCGCAACCTCGGCGTGTCGCTCGCCGGTGTTTTCACCATGGGCCTGATCATCTTTCTCGTGGGTGGCTCACTGCTCTTCACGCACTCGGTGGACACGGTCCTCCAGGGGCAGGAGCAAAACGCGAGCCATCTGAAGATCTATCTCTCGG
>JBEKKP010000027.1:0-32379 GCA_050010655.1 Candidatus Dormibacteria bacterium | reverse complement strand
GGTCAGGCGCGTCGCAATCCGAGGATTCGCGCGGTGCTGATCGAGATCGACTCTCCCGGCGGCACCGCGATCGCATCCGAGCAGCTGTACATGGCCGTGCGCCGCCTTGCCGCGAGCAAGCCTGTGGTTGCGTGGATCAAGGGGGTCGGCGCCTCGGGCGCGTACTTCCTCGCCTGCGGGGCAACCCGTGTCGTCGCATTCCCCAGCGCGCTCGTCGGGTCAATCGGTGTCATCAGCGTCAGGCCGGTGGTCGTGGATGCGCTTCGCCGCATCGGCGCTCGAATGGTCGTCACCAAGACCGGTCCCTTCAAGGACATGGGCGCGCCCTGGCGGGAACCGACGCCTGAGGACGAGGAGCACGAGCGCGAACTCGTCGACGCCATCTTCCGGCGTTTTACGGGTGCGGTCCGCGCGGCTCGCGGCTTCGACGACGATGCTCTTGCCAGAGTCACGACGGGCGACGTCTGGCTCGGGACCCGCGCGATCGAGCTCGGCCTCATCGACGGTCTCGCCGACGACGAGGACACAGCGCTCGAAATCGCGCAGGATCTTGCGGCGCTCCCGCACCATCTGACAGTCCGGCTTGGCGGGCGGCGCTCGCTGCTCCAGCGAATCGGCGTTCCGGGCGCGGGCATGGGCCCTCCCGGCGAACGCTGGCTGGTGGAGATGGAGAGCTGGCTCGGCTCACCTAGGCTTCGCGCCTAGAGGGAGCTGCGCGAAGGAGCGCGATCAGGGCGCCGCGTTGCGCCGGCGCTCGAGGCCGAACAGCACCGCGACCGCGATGATCAGCAGCACGGCGAGCACTCCGATCACGACCGCCCCGGGGATGCCGCCACCTGACGCCGGTGGGGACGTCGTGCTGCCGCCGGGCTCCACGGCAGCGAACGCTCCCAGTTGCACCGAGGACGCCTCGAAGGTGTTGCCGCATCCCGCGTTGAAGGTCGACAGCGGCGTCCACGTGGTGCCGTTCCAACGATCGATCGTGGGTGCCGGCACTGACGTCAGGGCACGCAGGATCACGAAGACCGCGAGCGGTGTCGAGAGCGGCTCGAGCTCGGTCCCCGAGGAATTGACGGCCGAGAACTGATAGACGTTGCCCTGGATCGTTCCGTTGGCCGGCTTGGTCGCCGGGGCGGGGACCGGCGTGATGGTGATCGTGACCGGAGTCGAGTTCACGAACGTCCCGGACTCCACGAGGATCTGCGCTTGCGGTGGCGTCTCGGTCGTGTTCACACCGGCAGCGGGGAAGGAACTGGCTTTCGGGAACGTCTGGCTGACCCCTTTCGCGGGCGGGTTGCTGCTCAGCGTCACGTACGGGTCGGCGATGCACTGCCCGTCGTAGATCGGCGGCGACCCCTCGGGAAGGAACCGCCAGACCAGGGTCAGCGCCAGGACTGACAGCGCCACGACTGCCCAGCCACGCCGCGCCGTCACAGGAGCCACCCGCCGACGAGGTCGGCCGCCACATGCGCCACTGCCGGCGCGAGCACGCCGCCACTGACGACTCGGAGCCCGCCAAGGAGCAGGCCGGCGGCGAGATCGAGCGGCAACGAGCCGATGCCATAGAGGGGCACGTGCATCGCCGCGAAGAGAATCGTCGTCACCGCAAGAGCCGCGCCGTCGCCCCAGCCGGAACGCACGGCGTTGAAGAGTCCACCCCGCAGCGCGACCTCTTCAGCGACCGCGACGAATGCGACCACCGGTGTCCAGAGCGCGAGCCCCGAGTTGAGTGGCGCGACCACGAGTCCCGGACCCGTGTGCGCGAGAAGCCATGCGCCCACCAGCGCGCCGCCGCCGAATGCACCGATCCCGACCGCCGCGAATGAAGGTCGTCCGGGACGCCATCCCGCTGCGGCGGCCACGACCAATAGCGCGACGGCGAACACGACGCCGGCCGGCATCGACGCGGCGACATTCGGCGCCCCCACCGCGGCGCGAAGCGTCGTGGCGGCGACGATCCCGATGACGCACAGCACCGAGCCACGCGCACCCGTGATGCGTGGTCTGGCCCGATCACGATCGGCAACGTACGCCCCCGCCGACGTCGGAACTACCTCGCCGGTCCGGGCGCTGCTCGCGCCGGGGCAACCTCGGGACGTTCCGGCTGTTCGCTTGACGCGGCGGTGAGGAGCGGCTCGATGGCCGCCACCGCGAGTGTCGCGGTCTCGAGCGCCGCGGCCTCGAACCCGCCTGGAGCAAAGCGTTCGCAGACGACGATCGCGACGACACGGTCATCACGCACCACTGGCAGCAACATCCGCGATGCCGTCTCGATGTTGGATCGGCGCTGAGCGCGATATGACGCGGCCTCGGTGAAGAGCACCGGCCGCCGGTGCGCGATCACGTGCGCGAGCAGTCCCTCCGGTAGCGCCGCCGACGCGTCGCCTCGTGCCGGAAGCAGATAGGCGCGATCGGCGCCCACCTCGTCCGCAAGTCGTGCGAGTCCGCCTTGCACACCGTGGTCGACGGCGATTGCCGCCCACTTCGACGGGCTGTGATGCAGATGCGCGCGATTGACGAGACCGTTCAGCAGCATGGCGACGAGCGCGGCTGCGAGGCCCGACACGACGCCTGGGACCCCGATGTCGACGAGCACCGCGAAGGCGCAGAACATCACGCATCCGCTGAGCAACGCGAACGCCAGGTAGTGGCGCGATCCCTGGCCGCCGCGGCGCTGATCGCCAAAGGTGAGGCGCCAGTTCAGCGCGGTGTTCCACGCGGCGCTGAGCGCGAAGGCGGGGATGAACGCGATCAACGGGTTCAGCCCGATGACGGAGAGGATTGCCAGCACCGGGATGAACACGCAGAGCCCGCTGAAACCGACGAGTCCGAACTTCCACGTCCGTGCCGAACCCGGAACGTCGAAGAAGAGCGAGCGGAGATGGCGCAGGTAGAGCAGACCCTGACGGGCGGTCGCCTTGCTCACGCCCTCGGCGCGCGGTGCCTGCGTGACCGGCACGTCGACGACGCGCAGGTCGGGGACGCACACCAGCAGTTCGAGCAGGATCTTGAAACCGACGGGACGGAACTCGATGCCGTCGATCAGCGCGCGGCGGCACAGGAAGTATCCGGAGAGCGGATCGGAGCTCTGCCGAGCCTCCTTGAACAGCATACGGGCCAGCGCAGTCGCCTCCCGGCTGACGAGCCGGCGCACCGGGCTGCCGAGGCCTTCGTGGCTCCCGCCCGGTGCATAGCGACTTGCCACGACGAGGTCGGCGCCGCGCTCGGCTTCCGTGAGCAGGACCGGAATCAGCTCCGGCGGATGCTGGAGGTCGGCGTCCATCACGCAGACGTAGAGCCCGCGTGCCATGTGGAGCCCGGCCACCACCGCGGTGCTCAGCCCGCCGGTGCGGTCGGCTCCCTGGCGCAACAGGCAGCGCACGTTGGCATTCGAGTTGGCGAGTTCCAGGAGCAGGTCGCCGGTGTTGTCGTCGCTGTCGTCGACGAAGCAGATCTCGAACGGGGTGGCGCCCAGTGCGGCGGTGACCCGGTCCACAAGGGGCTGAACGTTGTTCGCCTCGTTGCGCGTGGGGATGACGAGGCTGACGACTGGCGCGCCGCCGCGCGGCCGATCAGGAGTCACCGGGAAAGAATAGGCGCGATTCCCCGGGACGGTCGGCTTGTCACGGATCGGTGTTGCGCGGTCAGCCGTGGTCCGCGCCGACCTTCCAGATAAGGAAGCCATCGGAGGACGCCGGCGGCGCGGCGAAGAGCGACGTGAAGAACGAGGCGGTCCCCGCACTCGCGCCGCTTCCAACCACGACGTCGCCGACGTGGAGATCGAGCACTTGTCTGAGGATGTCGGCGCGGTCGTTTTCGGAAAGCGTGACCGTCGTCCCCGAAGCTGCGAGCGCATGGATGCGCTGCTGCAGCGCTTCGACTCCGGGCGAATACGGCCCGATGATGTAGCCGCCCAGCATCGTGAAGGTATACGCAGCGGTGCGCTGCCACACCATCGCCTGCGGGTAGTCAACGCCTGGGAGTGGCTCGAACAGGACGGTTGCACCCTGAAACGCCCGCGCCGACGTCGGTGAGGTGAACGGTTCTTGAGTCGGCGCCGTTGTGGAGGGTCCGGGCAGCCTTGGCAGCAGCGGGAAGAGCACGACGATGGCAACAAGTGCGTTCAACGCGACACTCGATCTGATGAGAAAGAGCAGGCGCAGCAGGAATGCGAACGTGATTGCTGCTGCGAGAAAGACGTACATCATCAGCCGAGCCGGAAGAATGTTCTCCAGCACGGGCAGGTGGGCGGGAATCCACCACGGCAGCACGATCGCGGACAGTTGATGGCCGGCGATGTGGAGCTGCGGTCCGAGCGAAAACACGGCGAAGATCGCCGCGACGATCCCGCCGGTCCGTATCACCGGCGCCCCCCAGAACCGCACGGTGGCGACGACGAACAGCAGCACGAGCGGTATTCCCAGATACGCGTCCCATTCCGATGCGTTGCCGGTGAAGTGCTTCGAGATGTTGATGGCGCCCTGGGGCGAGAGCAGCTGCACAACGGTGGGAACGACGAAATTCGCGGCATCGGTGACGTAGGTATCCGTGCCGTGCACAGCTCCCGTGATGACGGCGTGGTCCGGCCCGAAGAACTGGAGCCATGTCGGATAGGCGAGCACGACAACGGCAATGACGGCGGCGATACCAAGCGTCCGAAGGACGAACGGCGCGTGCGCTCGCACCTGGTCGCGGTACGACACCGCCAGGACGATGATCACCACTGCAGCCGCGATCGTCACGGTGAGCAGCACCTCCTGCGAGATGAAGAACTGCAGGACTGCAAGCGCTCCAGTGAGGATGCCGAGCACCAGCGGCCGGCGACTCTGTCGCACCACGATCTCGTCGACGAGCATGAGCGCAAGTGGCGGCGCCACCGCGCTCATGACCAGGCTGATGTGACCGAAGTACTGCGCTGTCGTGTATGGCGAGAACCCATACAGCAGCCCGCCAAGGGCCGCGGCGACGGTGCCGGGAACCCATCGGCGGATCACGAGGAACGCGACGAACGCCGCCAGCGCGAGGCTGAGCGTGATCACCAGGTTGTACGAGAAGGTCGCGCCGAGCGTCACTGTCACCGGCCAGAGGACGATGCCCATCGGGATCGCGAACGCGTCTGCCCAGAGCAGGTTCAAGCCGGTCGGCGCATTCATCGCCGTGGAGACGAGCGGATTGAGTCCGTGGGTCGCCGCATACGGCACCCATCCGATGCCCCACATGGCCTGCAGCGGATCCGGTCCTTCGCCGACGTACGTGGCGGTCGGCGAACGCCAGGTCGCGAGCGTCAGCAGGAACGCGATGACGACGTAGATCGCGGCGACGACCACGCCGGAGGGCAGGCGGCGCAGACGTCTCATCGAGAGCGGTGGGCTGCCACTC
Organism: Candidatus Dormibacteria bacterium; assembly: GCA_050010655.1. GTDB lineage: Bacteria > Chloroflexota > Dormibacteria > Aeolococcales > Aeolococcaceae > Palsa-851. The sequence continues at coordinate 27,000 of JBEKKP010000027.1, read as the reverse complement.
AGAGGCTGGCCGCGGTGAGCACTGCGATCAGGATGAAGAGCAGCACCGCGTCGGGCAGCATCGCCAGTGACACTGCCACGAACGGGCTCACATCGAAGACCGCAAGCACCGCGAACGTCGTCAGAGCGAGGAACCAGCCGAGCAGCGGGAGTGTCAGCCAGGCAACCGCGTACTCGGCGGCACTGCCGGCGCCGAAGAGCGCCTCGATCACCGCGAGGATCGCGTAGGCGATCCACGGAATGAAGGTGAATCCGCTGACAGCAAGGTACTGGCGCCACCGTCCGGACTGCCGTGCGAGCCCGGCGGTCGCATCGATGAGCAGCGCTGCGGCGCCCCAGTACACGAGAAAGAGCAGCGGCAGCAGCAGCGAGGCCAGGAGCCCGGAGCGACCGCCGTTGTCGATCTGGTTGGCGAGCAGTCCCAGCGCGAGGGCAACGACGCTGCTTCCCAGGACCGCGGCAAAGCCGAGTGCGATACGCGGAGAAGCCGCCAGAGCGGCGAATGTGCTTCTTGGCCGGACCACGACCCCGATCACCGTCACGGCACCACGGTAGACGAAGGACCTGCGTCGTGACGGGTCACGGGCACCTGCGCCTCACCCTGCTATACTTGCTTAGGTCAATCTGACCTTTATCCACGAACCCCATGGAAACGGGGGGACAGGTGGCGGTGATCACAGCTGAGCGGGACGTAGCGACTGCCGACCGGGCCGACGTGCTGGGCCGGATTGCGCGGTTGCGGCGCGAGCGGAATGCGGTGATCCTGGCGCACAACTATCAGCGCCCAGAGGTCCAGGACATCGCCGATTTCGTTGGTGATTCGCTGGGGCTCTCGCAGCAGGCGGCGGCCACCGCTGCGGACGTCATCGTCTTCTGCGGCGTTCACTTCATGGCGGAGACAGCGGCGATCCTGTCGCCCACGAAGACGGTGCTCCTTCCGGATCTGGAGGCCGGCTGCTCGCTCGCCGCCACGATCGATGCCGATCAACTGCGCGAGTGGAAGGCGCTGTACCCCGGGGCTGTGGTGGTCTCGTACGTGAACACCACGGCAGAGGTCAAGGCGCTCTCCGACTACTGCTGCACGTCGTCGAACGCGGAGGCGGTGATCCGCTCGATCCCTGCAGATCGCGAGATTCTCTTCTGCCCCGACATGTTCCTCGGCGCCCACCTGGAGCGGGTCACCGGTCGCAAGCTCCACGTGTGGATGGGCGAATGCCACGTCCACGCCGGCATCGTCCCGGAGCGGTTGGACGCGATGCGCCGCGAACATCCTGACGCCGAGCTGCTGATCCACCCGGAGTGCGGCTGCACGTCCTCGACCCTGTATCGCATGTCGTCCGGCGACATCGCGGGACCTGCGACGGTGGTCACCTCGACGGAGGGCATGGTCCGGCGCGCGGCGGAGTCGCCCGCGTCCACGTTCATCGTCGCGACCGAGGTCGGCATCCTCCACCGGATGCAGGAGCAGTCGCCGATGAAGCGGTTCCTCGCCGCCTCTGAAGCCGCCGTCTGCCCTTATATGAAGAAGATCACGCTCGAGAAGGTCGCCCTGTCGCTCGAGCGAATGGCGCCTCGCGTCGAGGTCGACCCGGTGATTGCGGCACAGGCGCGGGGCGCCATCGACCGGATGCTCGCGATCGTCCCCGCGGGGGCCCCCCGGATCTCTTCGGCCGCCTGAGCGTTACACGTCCGCGGGGCTGATGCCTATGTCAGCATCGCTCGCGTGACTGCCCTCCCCCGTGCCTCTGGCCATCGAACCCGGTCGTCCGCGACCGGCGATGGGCAAAAAAAAGACCGGAGGGGGAACCCTCCGGCCTTTCAGGAAGGGAATGAGTTTCTACTGTGGGCAGCCTCGGGCTGCGGCCTTGACTGTACCCCTCGCCTCTCAGGATAGCAGTAAAGGAACCTCCAATTCTTGTAAATAGATGTCAACGGAAGTCTTGACCTCAGAGCCTACCAGACCTGAATCCGACGGCGGCCTGCCGCTTGTCAGGGCAGGGCTTCGGGGCTTTCTTGATCTCACTCGCTTCGATGTCATCGCGGTCATCGTCCTTGTCCTGGTGGCCTTCGGGCTGCGGTTTGCGAGTCCGATCTTTCCCAATTTCCTGAGTGGCGGAGGGACGATCAGCGCGCTCGGGGTGGGGTATCCGACCACCAGCGGCTCGGATGCCGAGTGCACGCCGGTGCCCGTCGGGCCGGCAGGAGTCGTGGACGGGGTCAAGGTCAACCACACCGACGTGAGCATCTGCGGCTACGTTTTCGACGAGATCTACTTCCCAGTCGACGCGGCCAAAGACCTCCGCCAGCCGGCGGAGTCGTACTTCGACCCCGAGCCGCCGCTGGCGAAGCTGCTCATGGCGCCGCCGATCGCCTTCTTCGGATTCAACAGCTGGACGTGGCGGCTCAGCACGACGATCTTCGGCAGCCTGCTCGTCGGGATGATGTACCTGGTCGCGCTACGGCTCCGCCGTGACCGCTTCTTTGCCCTGGTCACTGCTCTTTTCATCTGTTTTGACGGGTTGGCGTTCGTCGAGTCGCGGACCGGCGTCATCGACATCATCGCGATCTTCTTCGTGGCGCTTTTCTATTACGTCTTCTTATTGCACTGGCAGGCGCGGACTCGGGCGCAGTGGCGCACCACGCTGTACGTGATGGCCGGCGTCGCCGGGCTCGCCTTTGCGGCGAAGTTGACAGCCCTCGCGCCACTCGTTGTCGCGGGCGGACTGATCGTGATGCGCGGTATCGCGCCGTACCTCGCGGGATTCATCCCGTGGTTGCGTCGCATCGCGGGGCCCGGACGCGCAGAGGCGACGATGTGGCGGCATGCTGCCGGACCGCGCGCGATGCTTCACTACGCACTCGCAGGTGTCATCGCGCTCGCGCTCTTCGCTGCCTCCTTCTCGCGCTACGAGACCATCCAGCACACCGACGTGTACTTCTTCACCGGGTGCAATCCCGCGGTTTCCGGCCTGCCCGGAACACCGGTGACGCTCAATGTGCCGGTGATGAAAGTCGGATCGGTGACGGTGCCGAATCCCGTGGAGGCAATCGACAACATCGTGCAGATCACCGCCGCGTCACTGCGGTATCACGCCGAGGAGTGCCACAGCCATCCGTACTCGTCGTTGTGGTTGACGTGGCCGATCATGGAGCACCCGGTGCTCTTCTACGCGTCGTCGCAGCCCAACAATGGAGCGGTCTCGGAAGTCACGGATATGGGCAATCCGGCAATCTGGTGGCTCGGGATTCTCGCGTTGCTGTTCTGTGTGTGGCGATTGACACGCGGCCCGAACTGGTGGCGATTGCTCGTCGCGCTCATCGGTCTCGGCTCGCTGGTCGCGATGATCATCATCTACCAGTCGGCCGTCCGATATCACAACCCCAGCAACTTCAACACGTCGTACACGGCTGCCCAGTTCACTGCGTTATTCCATATGGATCCGTCATCGCAGTACGAGATCGCGCGAACCTATCCGGGCTCGTTGTTTGCGATCGCGTTCGTGGGCATGGTTGTCTTTGCCGCGCTCGTGGCGCTCTCCGCGGCGATCTCGCGGCGCTTCGTGCCCGCGTTCATCATTCTTGGCTACGTCGCGTCGTGGATGATGTGGGTGCCCGGCAATGAACGCCGAGTCCTCTTCTTCTATCACGCACTCGGGATGTTGCTCTTCACAGCGCTCGCCCTCGCGTATGCGCTGAGCGCCATTCGCCGTGTGAAGATTCCGTTTGGTGGACGGGAGGTGTCGCTCGCGCCAGTCGCATATGCGGTCATCGCGAGCGTGCTCGCGGCGTTCATCTTTTTCTACCCGATCTGGACGGCCATGCCGCAGAGCTCTGCCGACCAACAGATGAGGGTCTGGGTCGACTCTGGGTGACAGCCTTTCTCGTCATCCTCGACGCCGCGCTGACGCTCGCGGCCGGAGCAGCGCTGTCCGGACTTGTGAGGACACACCTCACGCTTGTGGAGCGCGCGGCGATCGGCCTCACAAGCGGGCTCATCGTCGGTGCTGCCGCGACCTATGGGCTGTCGCTGGTGTTCGGGCTCGATACCGCGACTGTCCTCCTCGGCCCGTTGTTCACGCTGGCCGGCGCGCTCGCGGTGTCGTTGCTGACGGTCAACCCACGGGCGACCTGGCACGCGTCCTGGGTGGAAGTGCGCGACCGCTGGGCGACGCGCGTCCCGTGGTTCTCGATCGCTGCGTTTGTCGGCGGTGGTGTCGCGGTGGTCGCGATCTTCGCGCACACCGTGTACTCGGATGCGGGCGGGCTCGAGGCCGGGTATCCAACCGTATGGGCCGACTGGTCGCAGCACCTGACCACTGCCGCAAGCTTCGCGTCGGGCGGCAATATCCCGCCGGTCAATCCGCTGCTGAGCGGCACCTCACTGCTCTATCCATTCCTGCCCGATTTTCATGCGGCCACGTTGATGACGCTCGGGCTTGCACCCGGGCTGGCGCTTGCGATTCCCGGCGGAGTGCTCGTCGTGGTCATCGCGTTGCTCGTCGTCGCGCTCGGACGGCGCATCGGACTCGGCACCGGCGCGGGCGTGATCGCGATGCTCATCTGCTTCATCGGTGGCGGCCTCGGATTCGTCGGTGCTTTCGCGGACGCGTGCACGAGCCACGGGTTCACCGCGACGCAGTGCACGTTGCAGTACGTCGTGACCCATCCCACCACCGGCATTTCCATCATCGGATGGACGCTGCACGATCTTCCGGGGACGATCGCCGCGCAAAGCCGCGCGTATGACGGACTGCCGTCAGACGGCGGAACTCCGCCACTGCCCAACATGCAGTGGTACACGCCGCTCATGGCGTGGTGGCTGCCGCAACGCACGCTGCTCTTCGGCTTTGCGGCAGCCATCTCGGTGTTGCTGCTCGTGCTCGCGGGGGCGTCGTCTCACGGTCCGAGCTGGGAGCCCTTCACGCTGGCCGGCGTGTTGATCGGGCTACTCCCGATCGTCCACGTGCAAACGCTGATCGCGTTGTCGATCCTGCTTTTCGTCCTCTTCTGGCGGCGGCGACGGCGCGAATGGTGGGCACTCGTGGGTGTCGCGCTGGTCCTCGGCGGCATCCGGCTCGGACAGCTCGCGCTCGCGCAGCACGGTGCCACCGTCACGCCCTATGGCACCAACGTCTATCCATACCTCGAGCCCGGATGGCTCTCGAATTCCGGCACCGCAGCCGACGGCGGCGGCCGGCTCACGCTCTCGATCGGCAACCTCTTCACCGGCGCGATCCAGGCGATCGGAATGGTGGGCACTGCGCAGTGGTGGGGGTTCTGGCTTGCGAACCTCGGGATCGCGGTGCCGCTTCTCGGTTTCATCGCGATCGCCGCCGGCATCCGCATCGGCGGTGGGAAGGTCGGCCGTGTGCTCACCGGGGCGTTCCCGGTGCCGCTGCTGGAACTCACCCTCGGCGCGCTGATCATCTTCGCCGCGTGCAACCTGGTCGTGTTTCAGTCGTGGAACTGGGACAACACCAAGCTGCTCGTCTACTGGTATCTCGTCATCGCGCTGCTCATCGGGGCGCTTGCGGCCAACTGGTGGCGTCGTGTCTGGCCACGCGTGGCGGCGATGGTGCTCGTGACCCCGGTGCTCCTCACGGGCGCGCTGGTCGTGCTCAGGCTCCTGCCATGGACGCCGCCGCAGGACAGCATCACCGGCCCGTACTCGATCGCGAACACGCAGGAACTGCAACTTGCATCGACAATCGACCGCGTGACTCCCAAGGGTTCCGTGTTTCTCACGTTTGGCCGTCCCAACGATCCCGTGCTCACCGTCGCCGGTCGCATCGGGGTCATGGGATATGGCGGATGGCTCTGGAGCTACGGGATCAGCTTCGAGGACCGCTTCAACGACGTGCAGACGATGTACACCGGATGCGCGGCCGATCCGGCGACGTGTCCGGTGCTCGGTCTGCTGCGCAAGTACGACATCAGCTATGTGGAGATTGACAACCGGTTGACCGACGCGGGCGCCATCGATCCCCAGGAAAACACGACCTGGTGGGCCGATCAGGGGTTCCCCGTCGTGGCGCGCACCGATCACATCACCATCTACGACGTCAGTGGCAAGGGCTGATGTGACGGACGGCAGCGGTGTGGGCGGGGCCTATCCGTCGATCAGCGTCGTGCTTCCCGCATACAACGAGGAGGCGGTGATCGCGGAGACGGTCACCCGAACCGATAAGGCGCTGACAGATCTCGGTATCGCGGACTTCGAGATTCTCGTCATCGACGACGGCAGCAGCGATGCAACAGCGGCGCGTGCGTCACGCGCAGGCACGCACGTCCGTGTCGTGTCGCATCCGCGCAATCGCGGGTACGGTGGCGCGCTCCGCACGGGATTCGATGCCGCGACCCGCGACGCGGTGTTTCTCATGGACAGCGACGGCCAGTTCGATCCCAGCGAGATCTCGCGACTCCTCGCGCTCTACGGACCCGATCGTGTGATCTGCGGGTACCGGATCCGGCGTAAGGACACGTGGGTTCGGCGCTTCTACCACAAGGCATTCTTCGGTCTCGTCAGGATCGCGTTCGGACCAACCGCGCGTGATGTCAACTGCGCGTTCAAGTTGTTTCCGCGCGCGGTGGGACAGGGGCTGCATGCGGACGGAGCGCTCGTTTCCACCGAGCTCCTCGTGCGCGCGCGACGGCGCGGGTACCGGCTCATGGACGTCGGCGTGCATCACTATCCGCGTACCACGGGTCGCGCCACGGGCGCAGATGTGCGAGTGGTGCTGCGTGCATTTCGCGAGCTCTGGCAGCTGCGCAATGACCCGGCGATGCTCGACGGGCTCGAACCGCCCGCGTGAGGCAGCGGCTGGCATCGTCGTCGTGGGGCACGGCGCTTGCCGCCGTGGTGGTCTCGCGGCTGCTCTGGCTCGGAGTCTTCGTCGCTGTCCTTGCGATCGACTTCCCCGGGACGTCCGTGCTCACCGGCCTTCGCGCTCAGCTCGTCTCCTGGGACGCCATCAGCTACCTGTCGATCGTCGCCCACGGATACCCGGTCCATCTCAACTACCTCGACGCATACCTGCCGGGGTTTCCGCTGGTGGTTCGTGCCGTGACGGTGGTGACTCGCGACGACGTGTGGGCGTCGTGGCTCGTCAATGCCGTGGCCGAGACGATGGGGCTCTGGTACGTCACGCGCCTCGTCCTTGGCGAGCGCGATCGCGCGGCGGCGACGTTCTCGGTCTGGCTGCTCGCTCTTGCGCCGACGGCCCTGTTTCTCATTGCCCCCTTCAGCGAGAGCACCTTCATCGCGTCGGCCGCTGCGAGCCTGTACTACGCGCGGGCGGGCAACTCGCGCAAGGCGATCATCGCCGCCGCATTCGCGTGCGCCTTCCGTCTCACCGGGCTCGCGCTCATTCCGGCGCTGGCGCTGGAGCAACTCCGCCGGACGGGATGGCGCCCGCGTGCGGACCTGCTGCTGGTCCTGCTCGCAGCAACGCCGCTCGTCGTTTATGGGCTGTATATGCAGGTCCACATCGGCGATGCCCTGGCGCTGCTTCATGCCGACGGGCTGCCGTCATTCGGTCTGCAGCCCACGCCCCCGTGGGTCGGATTTGCCACCACCTGGCACACGCTCTTCAGTGCTTCCAACGGGGAGACGCGTTCGATCTTCGCCCGCGAAGTGGCCTACGGGTTGCTGGGCTTCGTGCTCTGCTTCGGCATGTGGGCCTCGTCGCGGATCCCCCGTTCCCTCGCTCTGTACTGCACCATCGCGTGGTTGATGACCGCGTCGCTGCCGTTCTGGCGCTCCCAGCCCCGCTACAGCCTTGCGCTGTTCCCGGTGGTGCTGCTCGTCGCTGACCTCACACAGCGTTACCCGCGGGCGCGGCCTGTGATGCTCGGCGCCAGCGCCGCGCTGATGTTCGCCGGCACGTGGATATTCGCGCAGGGGCGGTGGCTCGGATGATCATCGACAGCCACGTCCACATCCTGCCCGCGGCCATGCGCGATGCACGCGAGCGGCTTGCGGCAGCCGATCCGTGGTTCGACATGTGCCACCAGGGGGAGCGTGCGATTGTCACCGCCGACGAGCTGCTCGCCACGATGGACGCGTCCGGCATCGATCGATCGGTGTGCTTCGGCTGGCCGTTCGCGGACCCGGAGCACTGCGCGGAGGCGAACGACCATCTGATCGAGGTGCAGCGTGCGCACGCCGATCGACTCACCTGCTTCGCGACCGTGAGCCCTGGGCGGCCGGGTGCCGTGGACGAACTGCAACGGGGCGCTGCGGCGGGATTGCTTGGAGCCGGCGAGCTCAACGCGGACGCACAGGGCTTTGACCTCGCGTCGCCGGCAGCCGACGACGTTGGAGCGACGTGCGCGGCACTGGGGATTCCGCTGGTGCTGCATTGCAGTGAGCCGGTGGGTCACGACTATCCGGGGAAGGGCACTGCCACACCGGATCGGGTCGCCGCGTTCGCGCTGCGCCACCCGGACCTGAAGCTCGTGTGCGCGCATCTCGGTGGCGGCCTGCCCTTCTACGCGCACATGCCCGAGGTGGCCGCGCTGTGCCGGCGTCTCTGGTTCGACACGGCCGCGGGTCCGTTCCTGTACCAGCCCAGCGCATATCGAGCCGTTGCCGATCTCTGCGGCGCCGATCGATTGCTGTTCGGATCGGACTATCCGCTCCTCCCGGCGCGACGCTATATCGACGCGTTCGCGCAAGCGGATTTGACGGTCGCAGAACGGGCGCTCGTGATGGGTGGGAACGCCGCGCACCTTCTAGGTCTGTGACAAGTGGCCCTCCCGTTACACATCTGTGTCCCAGCATCCGAGGCTACGTTCGAGGCCTTTGGCACACTCTCTGTGGGCGGAGAAACCGGCGCCCGCCAGCCGGTCCTTCGCCTCTTTCGTGACCAGGATCGGGGGGCTTCGGCCCCCCCATCCGTGGTCGCTACCGACGCTCCGATGAGGGACCGGGTGCGAGTCGATGCCGGCACCTCCGTGGGCCGGTTTCGCACACTGTGTTGCGATGTTCACTCCTGAAACGCTCGACGTCGTCATGGTGTCCTTCGAAGGACCCGACCAGTACAGCCAGGCAGGCGGTCTCGGCGTGCGCGCCCGTGAGCTCTGCCGCGCATTCGCGGGACTCGGGTTTCGCACCACGCTGGTATTCGTCGGTGACCCCGACAAGCCGGGAGCCGAGCTCGAGCAGGGCGTGCAACTCGTGCGCTGGAGCCAGCAGATCAGTGATCGCTATCGCAACGGCGTCTACGAGGGTGAGCTGGCGAAGATTCGCGACGTCACCGAGTCGCTGCCCGATGCGCTCATCGACAGCATCATCCGGCCGGCTGCCGAGGCTGGACGGATCACTGCGGTGCTCTGCGAGGAATGGCACACGGCGTGGTTCTGCAAGGCATTGAGCGACCGCCTGCACGCCCTCGGTCTGCGCCAGAGCGCCGTGCTCCTCTGGAACGCGAACAACCTCTTCGGCTTCGACGCCATCGACTGGCCGGTGCTCGAGTTTGTCGCCTCGATCACGACGGTCAGCAAGTACATGAAGCACCTCATGTGGCCGTACAACGTCAACCCCGTGGTCATCCCCAACGGGATTCCCGAAGGTGCGCTGGCGCCGGTGGACGGGTCGGCCGCGCGCGCGATCCGCGCCGCGGCGGGCACGGACTGTCTCGCTTTCAAGATCGGACGCTTCAGCCCCGACAAACGCTGGACGCAGGCCGTCGCCGCGATTGCGGAACTCCGTTCGGAAGGGTTGCCGGCACGCATGCTCATCCGGGGCGGCATGGAGCCGTACGGCGCGACGGTGCTCGATTTCGCGGCCGAGTGCGGTCTCACGGTCACCGACTGGCACGAACCCGTGGCGGACGCCGGCGGCATCGTACGGGCCCTCACCGAGACCGATGGCGCACCCATCGTCCATTTGCGCCGATTCCTCCCGGACGAGGTGATCACCCAGATCAACGTCGCGGCCACGGCCGTGCTCGCCAACTCGGGTCACGAGCCGTTCGGGCTCGTCGGCCTCGAGGCGATGGCCGCGGGCGGCGTCGCCATGGTGGGGGCAACCGGTGAGGAATACGCCCGCCCCTACGGGAACGCGATCGTGGTGGAGACCGACGACCCAGCGGAGATCGCAAGCGCGCTGCGCGGACTCGTCGAGCAGCCGGCGCTGGCCGATCGGCTGCGCGTCGCGGCCCGGCGGGATGCCGCCGACTTCGCCTGGCCGATCGTGATTGACGGGCTGCTCGAGCGCCTCCGCTTCATGTGCCTGCATCAGCGGGTGGTGCTGCCGGCCGGCGGAGCGCCTTCGCCCGCGTAATTCCTTGGCCTGCGCCATATGATCTGAACGATCAGACCGGTGCCGAGGAGGTGGCTGCATGAAGGCAGTGGTCATGGCGGGAGGCGAAGGTGCGCGACTGCGTCCGCTCACAAGCCGCTTGCCCAAGCCGCTCGTCCCCGTTGTGGGCACGCCGGTGCTCGAGCACATCCTCCGGCTGCTCAAGGAGCACGGCATCACCCAGGTGGTGGTGACGCTCGCTTATCTCGGAGCCGAGATCCGCAACCGCCTGGGCGATGGCGCCGAGCTGGACATGGAGATTGAGTACGTCGTCGAGGACCGTCCGCTCGGAACTGCCGGGAGCGTGCGCAACGCCGCCCACCTCCTCGATGACACCTTCCTCGTCATCAGTGGTGATGCGCTCACCGACATCGATCTGACCAAGGTGATGCGCGCGCACGAGGAGCGCGGCTCGCACGCGACGATCGTGCTGCACTCGGTGCCGAATCCCCTCGAGTACGGGGTCGTGGTCACCGATGACGAGGGCAACATCAAGCGCTTCCTGGAGAAGCCGTCCTGGGGCGAGGTTTTCAGCGATCATGCCAACACTGGCATCTACGTGATCGAGCCGAAAGTCCTCGAGCACATCAAGGAAGGCGCCAACGCCGACTGGTCGCAGGACGTCTTCCCGACGATGCTCCGGCGCCACGAACCGTTGCACGGCATCGTGATGGACGACTACTGGTGCGACATCGGCTCGATCCAGTCGTACATGCAGGCGAACTGGGACGCGCTCGACGGCAAGGTGCGCTGCCATATCCCGGGGACCCGCCAGGGCAACGTGTGGATGGGCGAGGGTGTCGAGATCGGCATCGGCGTGCAGCTCGACGGCCCAGCCTTCATCGGTGATGAGGTAAAGCTCAAGGGCGGCGCGCACATCAACGAGCACGGCGTCATCGACCGGTACAGCGTCATCGACGACAACACCAAGGTCAGCAACAGCGTCGTGTGGCCGCACTCGTATATCGGCGAACGCTGCAGGCTGCGCCAGGCGATCGTGTGCCGCAACGTCACGATCAAGAACGACTCGTTGCTCGAGGAGAACTCGGTGATCGCCGACGAGTGCGTCCTCGGTCGCGGCTCGCAGATCCGCGCCGGTGTCAAGATCTGGCCGAGCAAGACCGTCGAACCGGGCTCGACCGTCAACGAGTCGGTGATCTGGGCGGGCGAATGGCGCAGCGGGCTGTTCTCGTCGTATGGACTGGGCGGGCTCATCAACGTGGAGCTCACGCCTGAGTTCTGCGCGCGGCTGGGGGCCGCGTTCGGCGCGACGCTAAGCAAAGGGGCGTGTGTCGTCGTCGGCCAGGACCACGCGCGCTCGTCGCGCATGATCAAGCGCGCCATCGTCAGCGGCATCGTGAGTGCCGGTGCCAAAGCGCGAGATGTTCGCGAGTTGCCCGTGCCCGTGACGCAGTGGGCCACGCGCGACGCTGAGTGTGCAGCGGGCATCCATGTGCTCGTGTCACCGCTCGACCAGCGCAGCGCCGATATCCGGTTCTTCGACTCGGATGGGCTGCAGATCGACAAGCGCGCCGAGCGCAAGCTCGAGAACCTGCTGTTCCGCGAGGACTTCCGGCGCGCCGGTTTTTACGAGATGGGCGATATCGAGTATGGCGAGCCGATCCCGGGCTATATCCAGCATCTCTTCAAGTCGGTGGACGCCGACAGCATTCGCAATGCGGGTTTCCGGGTGCTGATCGACTACGACTACAGCGATGCGTCAGCGGTGCTCCCGACGATCCTCAACGAGCTCGGTGTCACGACGATTCCGCTCAACGCCGGGATGCGCGAGGGCGAGCATCATCAAAACGTGCCGGACGAGACGGCCTTGATCAGCAAGACGGTTCGCGCCGACGTTGGCTGCATGATCAGCCCGACCGGCGAGCGGATCCAGGTCATCGATGACAAGGGTGTGGTGCTGAGCCCGCATGAGTGTCTTGCGCTGCTCGCGTCGTGGTGGGTGCGTTCCAACCCCGGGACTGTGCTTGCTCCGGCGGCGACACCGATGTGGATCAGCGACCTCGTCCGCAAGGAGGGTGGGAGCTTCAGCGCCACGCCGGGCGATCCCGCATCGGTGTTGCGCGCCTCCACGGTGTCCGGGACGAGCATCGCGTCCGATGGCGAAGGTGGCTTTGCGTGGCCGAATCATCTCGGCGCCTTCGACGCCATGTACACGCTCATCAAGCTGCTCGAACTGCGTGCCAAGATCGGGATCCCGCTGAGTGAGGCGCGAGCCGCGCTCCCGCAGGTCGCGTACATCACCGCCACGGAGTTCTGCCCGTGGGAGGCGAAGGGCAAGGTGATGCGTATCCTCCTCGATCGTCATCGCATGGACTCGGTCGACCTCGTCGACGGCATCAAGGTGTACGTCGACGACGGCTTCGTGCTCGTGCGACCGGACCCGGATGAGCCCGCGTACCACGTGGTGGCGAGCGTCGCCGACCCGGAGCGCGGGCGTCAGCTGGTCGACGAGTACCTCGCACAGGTGCGCGAGGCTGAGGGAACCAATGGTGTGCACGCGCCTGTTGAGGCCGCTGCGGCCGCGGAGTAGCTGGGTTACGACTGGAGCGCCACCGTCTCAAGGATGAAGACGAAATACACGGCTGTCGCCGCGATCACGAGGATGTGGAACACCTCGTGGAAACCGAAGACCTTGGGCCAGAGACGCGGTCGTTTCAACGCGTAGACAATCGCGCCCGCACAGTACAACGCACCGCCGAGTGCCAGCACGAGCAATCCGCTCGTGTGAATGCGGTCGCCGAGCGCCGGGAGGAAGAACACGACCGTCCACCCAACACCGAGGTAGAGCACGACGGTGACCCAGCGGGGGAGCGGAATCCCGGTGGTGGCAACGATCACGCCACTTCCTGCCAGCACCCAGATAACCACCAGGAGCACGATCGACGGCCAGCCTTTGAGGACGTTCACCACCACCGGGGTGTACGTCCCTGCGATGGCGAGAAAGATTGTCGCGTGGTCGAGGCGTCCCCAAATCCGCCGTGTCCGCGGTGACCACGGACCGCGGTGGTAGCTGGCGCTCACTGCGAACAGCAGTACCAGGCAAAGCCCATATACCGCAAGGGAAATCTGGCGCGCGATACTGCCGGCCCCGGCGATCACGAGAATGATCGCTCCGGCGAGCGCCAGCGGCACCATGGCGAGGTGACTCCACCCGCGCAGCGATGGACGTGGGGGAGCGACGGTGGCGACGGCTGTGTCAGGCAGCGGGGGCGATCTCCTGGAGTTGCGGCTCGCGGCGATGGAGCCAGCGCGGTGCCCACCAGTTGGCGTCACCGAGCAGGCGCATCACTGCGGGCACCACGAGTGCGCGGACGAGGGTTGCGTCGGCGATCACCGCGACGGCCATCCCTATGCCGATGGACTTGATGGTTACGACGCTCGCGAGCGCGAACGCAAGGAAGACGCAGGCCATGATCGCCGCCGCACCGGTTACCAGGCGGCCGCTGCGTTCGAGTCCATCGGCGACGGCGGTGCGGTTGTCGCCGGTGCGAACCCATGCCTCCTGCATTCGCGTGAGCAGGAACACCTCGTAGTCCATGGACAACCCGAAGACGACACAGAAAAGCAGCACGGGAATGGTCGGATCGAGTGGACCGGGCGTGAAGCCGAGAAAGCCCGAGAGATGTCCCTGGTCGAACACCCAGACGAGCGCGCCGAAGGCGGCGCTCAATGAAAGCGCGTTCATGAGCACTGCCTTGAATGGGAGCACGAGCGACCGCAACAGGAGTGTGAGCACGATGATCGTGGTGATCAGCACGAAACCGATCGCAAGTGGTGTGTGGTCGATCATGTAATTGACGAGGTCGATATCGAACGCGCTGTCGCCGGTCACCTGAACGGTGGCGCCCGGGATCGAGTCGACGGCGCGGATCGCACGCACCAGATCGTGCGCCTGATCGCTCGTCACGAAGTACGGATTGGCCACGTCGAGGACGGCGATCGTCTTGCCCGTCAGGTTGGTGAGCAGGGATTGCACGGCGCTCGGGAGTGCATCGCGTGGTTGTGCGTACAACGACTGATATGCGCTGAGCGTGAGCGTCGGTTCAACGGTCACGTAGCTCCGCACGCTCGTCACTCCCTTGAGCGTGGAAAGGCGCTGCGCCAGTTGATATGAGGCCGCGACGTTCGCCGGACTCGTGGGTGCGCCGTGCTGGTAGTCGACCACCACGGCAATCGTGTTCTGTCCAACCTGCGGGAATTGCGCCTGCAGCAGATCAGCGCCTTGGCGCGCTTCTGCGGAGGTCGGCAGCTGGTTCACATCGCTGTTCGCGAGCTGGAGATCGAGAAACGGTGATCCCGCGATGAGCAGGATTGCGACGGTGGGGATGAGGACCGTCCAGGGCCGGCGCATGACCCAGGTTGCGATGCGATGCCAGGCACCTTGGCCGAACGGCTTGGGTTGCAGGATCGGCACTCTGATGCTGTTGATGCGCGTCCCCAGGATCGCGAGCATGGCCGGCAGCAAGGTACATGCGTAGAGCACGGAGATCGCCACGACAATCGCGCCCGCGACACCCATCGACACGAGTGCGGTGCCCGTGTAGAAGAGCAATCCGGAGAGGCCGATAGCGACGGTGAGGCCGCTGAACATGATGGCGCGGCCGGCGGTGGCCATGGTCGTGCCAAGCGAGTCCTCGACGCTGTGCCCCGATCCCAATTCCTCACGGAACCGCGTGACGATGAACAACGAATAGTCGATGGCGATGCCGAGTCCGACCAGCGTGACGACGTTGACCGCATACGTCGACACATCGATCACGTGCGCGAGCGCCAAGGCGGCGCCAACGCCACCGAGCACCGCGAAGACCCCAACGCCGAGACACAGCAGCGCTGCGACACCCGTGGTGAAAACGATCACGAGGAGGATGAGGGCGAGCGGCAGCGAAACCACCTCCGACCGGCGCAGGTCGCTGGCCAGATACGTGTCGAAATCGTAGGCGAGAGGCACGTCGCCGGTTGCGGTGATGCTGAGTGCCGAGGACTTCACCTCGCCGCGAATCAGGCCGTACTGCGCTCTCGCCTGCGCGAAGTCGATCTTCATTCCGACCTGGACGAGCACGCTGTGTTTATCCGTGGAGACCATCAATGGCACGGTCGCCGCAGCCACGTTGAACGGCGTCGCCAGCGCACTGACGCGTGAATCACTCTGCAGCGGTGCGACTGCCTCATCCACGGCAGACTCGAACGCGGGCTGACCGAACGTGAGGTGCGCGCTCGTGAGGATCAGCGTGAACGACGAGCCTGTTGTGGACGGCAGTTGCGCACTTTCGAGGTTCGCCGCGCGCACGGACTCAACGTCGTAGTTGCTCGCATTGATCGGCTGTCCGCCGGTGACGAGGGCGATCATCGAAAGCACGAAAAACGCGAGGGAGACGCCGAGCACCGCTCTGCGGCGGCGGTAGACGAAATGCCCCCAGCGCCTCATCGTGATGGTCCTTCGGTCACCTCGATCGAGTATATCGACCCGGGGTTTCACCACCGCGTAGACTCCCGAGGACCGCGATGGCAACGCATGTCCCACCTCCGGTCGGGGAGATCAGCGCGATCTCGCATTTCGCGGCGATCGCCCACGAGCGCCGTCCTGGGCGACAGCTCGACCTGATCCGCGAGGCGGCTCCGGGGTTCCGCGAATGGTTCCGGACGACTGGGATGCCCGACTGGATCGGCACCTTTGATCTCGTATCGCTGCCATACCCCACGCGTTTCGGCCTGTTTCGCGCGGCGATCACGCCGGCGCCATTCCTATCGTTGACGCACCGCCTCGTTGTGGTGCGATGGCGCGACCCGGACGGCAAACCCAGGATCCTGCTGTTCGAGCCCACCGACGTCGAGCTGGCCCGGCGCACGCCGTACTTTGCGCGACTGAGCGAGTCGACTCCTGCGGCGTTCGAGCGCGCGTTTGCGCGCCCGCTCGGCGATGTGATGAACCATCTGCGCAGCGTCGGCATCAAAGCGGCCGATGTCGACTGGCTCACGTTCGACCACCTGCATACGCAGGACGTTCGGCGGTGGCTCGGCACCACGGAGCCTGCGCCCGATCTTTTGCAGTCGAGCCCGGTGGTGCCGGCGTTTCCGAAGGCTCGCCTGCTCGTGCAGCGCGCAGAGCTCGAGTCGCTGGAGGCGCTCCATCCACTGCAAGTGCCCTGGTACCAGGCGTCGACGTACAGCGCGTTGCGACCCGAAGGCATATGCGCTATCGACGGCGATGTGTTGATCGGGCCGGGCGTTGCATTGCTGTCGACGCCTGGCCATACATCGGGGAATCACACACTTGTGGTCAACACCGAGACGGGGATCTGGGCGAGCAGCGAGAACGTGATCGCCGCTGAATGCCTCACGCCGGAGCATAGCCGGATCCCGGGTGTGCGCCGCTTTACGCGCACATGGGAGCAGGAGGTGGTGCTGAACGCGAACACGCTCGAGGACACCGCGCGTCAGTACAACTCGTGCGTGCTCGAGAAATCGATTGTCGACGTGGCGCGAGCAGACTCGCGTTTTCTGCAGTACATGCCGTCATCGGAGCTGACCGGCACTGTGCTGAGCCCGGGAACGTCGCCGACCTTCACGCACTCGGGGATTTTCCACGGGACACTGACACCGGTGGGGTCGTCGAACCGATGACGGATACGATGGGCGCCATGAACCTTGCCCGGCGCGCCTGGACGCTCTACGAGCCCATCCACGCGATCGTGTACTTCGCGTCGGAGGCGCCCGAGCACTACAAAGCGGCCGGATTGCGTGGCGGCTGGATGGGGTACTTCGCGTCGCGATCCGCACCGATGGGCGCGGTATCTGCAGGTCTGGTGACCGCCACCTTCTACAGCTTCAGGCCGCAGATGGTCGGACGCGCGATCCCGGATGCCTGGAAGTACTCGAGCCCAGAGCTGGCGCTCACCGCGAGGACTTCCGTTGCCGATGCGGCGTTGCGTCGCCTCTGGGGTGATGTTGTTGATGGTGCCGAGGTTCGCGAGGCGGCCGTTGCGACGATGGCCGTCGCCCGCGGACTGCATGGCGGTGGTCGCCCGATCTACACGGCGACGGCGGCGCTCGACGAGCCCGAAGCGCCGCATCTCAAGCTCTGGCACGCATGCACGCTGCTTCGCGAGCATCGATTCGATGGCCACGTTGCGGCGCTCACCGTTCACGGGCTCGACGGTCTCGAGGCGCTCGTGACCGCGCTCGCGGCGGGAACCGGGATTGATCCAGCCGAGATGCGCAGCTTCCGCGGATGGAGCGAGGAGGAGTGGGCCGAAGGCGTCGCGCGGCTGCAGCGCCGCGGCGTGCTCGATGCTGCCGGCGGCCTGGCAGATGCGGGGCGCGAACTTCGCAACGACGTCGAGTCGATGACGGATCGCCTTGCCGCTGACCCCTGGGAGTCACTCGACGAAGCATCCCGCGAGCGGCTCTTCGCAACCCTGCGGAAGCTTGCCCGGCTGCTCGAGAACGAGGACGGCATTCGTTACCCGAATCCGATCGGAGTGCCCCAACCCGAATAGGTCTGTACGGGCGGCTCAGAGTGGGGGCACGCCGATGCAGGCGCGCACGTTGTTTTCGAGGGTTTCGACGCGCTGGTGCGTGCCCATCGTCCCGGTCACGAAGGCGATGGCGTAGCCGCCACGCGTTGAAGCTCCGCCATAGCTTCCACCAAGGCCGCCCATACCGAATCCGTCGTCATCGATTCCGAAGCCGAGGCCCCACGCATTCTCGTGCCCGAAGACGCGGTCGACGCCTGAGCACTGCACCGACGTGGCCTCACGAAAGGTCGCGGGCGAGAGGAGTTCCCCTCGCTGCAGCGCTGCGTACAGCCCTGCAATCCCGCGGGCGGTTCCGTGCCCGTTGATAGCCGGCACCTCTGCCGCACGCCATCTGGCGCTGTTCACCACGTCGGGGTCCCGGTTCCCGGGCGGGTTCGTGGTCGCGCGGCGATACAGGTCACCCGGATGGGATTCGATGTCTTCGAGACAGGTCAGGTCGACGGCGCGGCGTTGGTCCACAGCACGCAAACCGACGATGAAGTCGAGACCAGATGGCCCGCACAGTTCGTCGCGAAGGAAGGTGCCAGGGCCGCGCCCGTCGACACGACGGACGATTTCACCCACAAGGTGGCCGTAGAAAAGCGCCGACTCACCGTGCGCGGTGCCCGGGGTCCATTCGGGCCGCTGGGCTGCCAGCAGTGCGCACAGCGCGTCCCAGTCGTAGAAGACGTCGGTTGGCGCCGGAGCCTCGAGCGCGACGACGCCGGCCTGGTGTGACAACACGTGTCGCACCGTTGCCTGTGCTGTGAATTCCGGCCAGTACCGCTGGACTGGCGCATCGAGGTCGAGTAGTCCGCGGTCGACGAGCAGCAGCGCGCACATGGCTGCGAACGGCTTGCTCACCGAATACGGCTGCACGATGCTGTCGCGCTGCCAGGGTTTCGTCCCAGACGCATCAGCAGAGCCGCCCCACAGGTCGACCACCCACCGCCCGTCGTACCACGCAGCAAGCGCAGCGCCTGTGCCCGCCTGCGCGGCGAGAACGTCACCGAAGGCTTCGCGGACGGACTCGAATCCCGGATCGACTGTCCCGTCAGCGGCGAATCGGCGTTGCCCGGCCTCGTCCGAGGTCACGGGACCGCTGTCGGTGTCGCCCCCTCGCGTTCGCGCTCGACGACCGCCGCAAGTGCGCGGATGAACGTGGGCTGCGTGTTCGGCAACGCGATGCGATGCAAGGTGATTCCGGCTTCGGTGGCCTCCTCGCCGGCTGCGATATCGATGTCGTACAGGATCTCGAGGTGGTCCGCGAGGAACTGCAGGGGCACGATGAGAATCTCGGTGATTCCCTGATCCCGAAACCCCGGGAAGAGATCCTTGACGTCGGGTGTCAGCCACTCCTCGGGGGTATGGCCTGCGCTTTGATACGCGAAGCTCCAGCGCTCGGCGTCGAGGTGCGAGCGCGTGGCGATTGCCGTTGCGGTGTCATGCAATTGCGTGATGTAGCCGGGATCACGATCCACGACGGGGCGGGGGAGGCTGTGCGCCGTGAAGATGATCGGAATCGTGGAACGAACGGCCGGGTCAAGTGCCGCAAGCGCCTCTTCGACTCGCTCCGCGAGTGCGGCGATCCACTCCGGCATGAGGTGCCAGGCTCCGGCGATGTGCACGTCGATGTCGGGATGTGCGGCACGCCATGCGGCAACAGTCCGCTCGTAGCCCGCGAGGATGATTGGCGAATACTGCGGCGCCAGAGCGATGACAACGATCCGCGTCACGCCATCTCGCGCCAGCGAGTCGAGCGCGCCCGTCAGCGAGGGCTCGGAGTGGAGCATGCCGGCGACCACGCGTGTCTCGCCCGCCTCCGTCGCGTCGAGCATCGTCTGGAGTGCTGCGCACTGCGCCTGGGTGATGTCGATGAGCGGGGAGCGGCCGATCAGGTCGTAGCGGTGGCGGAACTCATCGATGAGATCGGCCGGCACGTCGCGCCCGCCGCGCACCGATGACAGGTACGCGGGAACGTCCTCAGCGGTGACCGCGGAGCCGAAGGTGGCGAGAACGACGCCGAGCGGAGCCATGCCCCAAGGGTAGTGGCTGGTCGCGCCGCCTCGTGGTCAGCTTCGCCCGGTTTCCTCGTGGACGAGTTCGGCAAGGCGGCGGAGATGGTCGCTCGACGTCTCCGGGAGCACGCCGTGGCCGAGGTTGAAGATGTGACCGGGCCGGCCGGCCGCGAGCGCGAGGATTTCTCGCGCCTCGCGTTCGACGACATCGAACGGCGCGAGCATGACCCCGGGATCGAGGTTGCCCTGGATACCGAGGTCGCCGATCCGGCGCCAGGCCTCATCGAGGGGCAGACGCCAGTCGACGCTGATGACGTCCGACCCGCACCGTGCCATCGCTTCCAGGAGGTGGGATGTCGTGGTCCCGAAATGGATCGTCGGCACGCCCGTCGTTGAAATGGCCTCGAGGATCCGCCTGCTGTAGGGGAGCACGTTCGCCTCGTAGGCAGAGACAGACAGCGCGCCGGCCCACGAATCGAAGAGCTGGATCATCTGCGCGCCGGCCTCGACCTGCGCCTGCAGATAGCTGATCGTGACCTCGGTCAGCGTGGTCATGAGGCGGTGCCAGAGCTCCGGCTCGCCGTGCAGCATCGCTTTGGTTCGCGAGAACTCCTTGGTGGGCTTGCCTTCGAGCATGTACGAGGCGACCGTGAACGGTCCGCCCGCGAAGCCGACCACCGCGGTCTTGCCATCGAGTTGCTGGCGCACCAGCTTGATGGCTTCGAACAGCTCCGGCGTCGCCTCGCGCGGATCGACGATGCGCAGGGCCGCCACGTCTGCCTCGGTGCGAACTGGCTCGTGGATGATCGGGCCGATCCCGGGGTCGATCGAGAAGGGGACGCCCATGCCGACCAGCGGCAACATGATGTCGGCGTACATCACGGCTGCATCGACGCCGAATTCCTCGACCGGCATCAGCGTCACCCGAGCACAGAGCTCCGGGGTCCGGGTGATGGTGAGGATGTCGTACGTCTCGCGCAGCGCGCGGTAGCCGGCCAGGCAGCGGCCCGCCTGGCGCATGAACCAGATCGGGGTGCAGTCGGCAGGCTCGCGTCGCGCTGCGGCGAGCATGCGTTCGACGCCGGTCATCGCGTTGGTGTGGGTCAGTGCCATGGATATCGAGGGTAGCGAAGCAACATCCCGGCGCGGATGCTGCACAAGGCGCTTGGCGGCACGTACGATCTCAACAGCTTCGGAGCCCAACGCGGGCTGTCAAGCAGCGCCAGAACGGGCAGAGGAGAGTGGACCCCATGAACTCGACCATGCAGGATTCGCCGCTGAGCATCACCGAGCTCTTCCGCCACGGCGCGCAGGTGTATCCGGACAGCGAGATCATCACCTTCGAGGGCGAGCAGGCCCGGCACACCAGCTACGCCAAGGTGGCGGAGCGGGTGAACCGTCTCGCCGGGGCGCTTCGGACTCTCGGGATCGTTCCCGGCGACCGCGTTGGCACTCTGTCCTGGAACCACCAGGAGCACATGGAGGCGTATTTCGCGATCCCGTGCATGGGCGCGGTCCTCCACACGCTCAACCTGCGCCTCCCACCGCCGCAACTGGCGCAGATCATCAACCACGCTGAGGATCGTGTGGTCATCGTCGACGACTCGCTTGCCCCGCTGCTTGCGGCGGTGATCGATCAGTGCCCGAGCATCGAGCACGTGATTGTCGTGGGCTCCGGCGAGATCTCGGGTCTCGGCGACACGCTTGCCTACGAGTCCCTGCTCGCTGCCGAGTCGCCTGTCTTCGACTGGCCAGTCATCGACGAACGGCAAGCCGCGTCCATGTGCTACACGACGGGAACCACCGGCGACCCGAAAGGCGTGGCATACAGTCATCGGTCCGTGTTCCTGCATTCCTTCGCGGTGTGGGGAACGTTTCGCCTGGACGACAACGGCCGCCTGCTGATCATCGTGCCGATGTTTCACGTCAACGCGTGGGGCACGCCATATGCAGGGTGGATGGTGGGCAGCACGCTGCTGCTCCCCGGTAAATTCCTGCAGCCACAAGGACTCTGTGACTTCATTCGCCAGGAACGCCCGACGTTCACAGGCGGCGTACCGACGATCCTCACCGCCATCCTCAACCATGTGCAGGCGACGGGCGCCGACGTGTCGAGCATCAAGACGGCGGTGTGCGGCGGGTCTGCGGTCCCAGCGACGTTGATCGAGGGTTACCGCGATGTCCTCGGCATCGAGCTGTGGCAGGCGTGGGGCATGACCGAAACGAGTCCCATCGCCGCCATCGCGTTCCCGCCGAGAGGCACGGCGCCCGAGGACGAGATGATCTATCGATCCAAGACCGGTCGCGTTGTGCCGGGTGTGGAGTTGCGCCTCGTCGATGACACCGGCGCCGAGATTCCGCACGACGGCGAGGCGGTCGGCGAGATCGAGGTGCGCGGACCATGGATCACCGCCTCCTACTACAACACGGAGGCGCCGGAGAAATTCCACGACGGATGGCTGCGCACGGGTGACGTCGGCAACATCGATGCGCGCAACTACGTGCAGATCACCGACCGCTCGAAGGACGTCATCAAGTCCGGCGGTGAGTGGATCTCGTCGGTCGAGCTCGAGACGTTGCTGGTGGGACACCCGGCGGTCGCCGAAGCGGCTGTTGTTGGCGTGCACGATGACCGTTGGGCCGAGCGGCCGCTCGCACTCGTGGTGCTCAAGCAGGGGGCATCAGCGACGCCTGATGAGCTTCGCGCCTTTCTCGCGCCAAAGGTTGCCCGCTGGTGGCTTCCGGAGCGCTGGACGTTCGTCGACGAACTGCCGAAGACGAGTGTCGGCAAGCTGGACAAGAAGCTGATCCGCTCCGAGTACGCCGCGCAGAAGTATCCGGTGGTAGAGCTCGAGGCGACGACTCGATAGGTCGCTTCCGGCGCTAGCTCGTGTGCAGGATCGGTCCTGTTTCGACGACCTGGAACGCGCTGCCGGGGACTGTCTTCAGCTCGTCGAGGTTGTTGTCATCCCAGCGTGCATCGGTGGCGCCGCTGATGTACCAGCTGCTGCCGTTGTCGGCGACGATCATCCCGTAGGTCTTCAGCGCCTTGAGGATCACCAGCGCTTCGCCGGTGAAGCCTGCGAGGCTGAAGGATGCCTCGAGCCGCAAGCGAAGTCCCATCGGCGGAAGGTCCGGATTGGTGCTGTTGCTCGCGTAGTGCGTGGCCGGGTGGATGAAGCCTTCCTGCGTATCCTCGACCGTGAAACGCAACGCGTGATTGATGGCACCCGAAGCGACTTCGCTGTACAGCGCGAGTCCCGGAAGGATCGGCAGTCCGGCTGCGTCCGCTGATGTCCATCCGTCGGGGCGCAATGCGTTGCTGTTGAGATTGAAGACGGCGCCCGACGCGCAGACCCAGCCCGCACCAACCTGTTGCGCCTGATACATCTCGTACAGCTCGCAGTTACCGGAGTCGAGCACGAGCACGTGGTGATCACTGCCCGATTCCACCGGTGCGTTGAGCGGAATCGGATATGGCCCCGGGTTGCTCTCGTCGCCATACGCGTTGAACGTGATCGGCACGAACTTCTGCGACGCCGGAACGACGGTGTACGGAATGCCGTACGTCGGGTTCGAGCCGAAGTCTGGATGCAGGAACTGTTTGGTCGAATCGATGGACGCGATGTACTCCGCGGACATCGGACTCACCGGTAGGTTGGAGACGTTCTCGTTCCACGGGTTGTTGGACGGAAAGACCTGGCAACCGCCGAGTACGGTCTTCGCTCCGGACGCGACCGGAGGCTTGGTGGACGTGGTGTGCGTCGTTGCAGTTGGATCCGGCCGCGCCGTCGCCCGTGCGGTGGCTGCCGCCTTCGCAGTTGCAGCGGCCGTCGGCGAACCCGGCAGGTGTGGCAGTGCGCTGAGCAGCACGCCGCCGGCGGGCGTCGGGATTGCCTGCGCGGATGGCCCGCTGCACGCACTCACAACCACCAGTGCCATCACCGCTGCCATCCCCAGCCGGAGGCTCGGTGCCTCTGCTCGAAGCTGCATCACGGCCGTAGCATCCCCCGAGCCGAGGCTCGGATCGTGACGACCCGGTGACGACCGCCGGCATATGGCATGTTGCAGCGATACGAGAATCCGCGCAGTAGGATTGGCGAGCGATGAGGCTACGGATCGCCACCGTCACGACCTTGGCGTCGGTGCCCCTCGGGGTTGCGGTCGGTTTCTGGATGACCGTACTGACGGAGCCGACCTGCATCATCCATTTGGACCCTCGCGGGGGTGGCACCATGTGCCCCCGCCCGGCGCTCACGCAACCGCGATTCTCGTGGTGGATGTGCGCACTGATTGGCGGGGCAACTGCAGTTGCCTTGTTCGGGATTTCGCGGCTCGTCCGCATGCCCCCATCAAGTCGTGCGAGATGGACGGTGGCGAGTGCTCTCCGTGTGCTTTCTCCCGCCGTCGGAGTGGGAGTAGGCATCGGGATGGCGCAATTTGTGTCCTTCTGCAACATCGATCCGATGCCAACTCCGGGCCTGCATGTGTGCGCATGGCAAACCACATTTCCCCTCTGGTCGCTCATCCTCTTCGGAGTCGCCGCAGTTGCGGTGGTGCTCCTCGTGGCCAACGCCGTACAACCTCACACGCCACACAACCTATCCCAGGGCTCCATGGCCCGGAGCGCCCCATAATTCTCATGTGACAGCCCAGGTCCAGGTGATCCTCGCCGATGCGGCTGAGCACGTGCGCCAGAGCAGGAATCAGAGAAGTGACCACCTGGAAATGGCATTCGCGTACGCCACGGGCGTCGTCGCCGGATTGCACGATGCGCAGCTGATCACGAGTGAGGAGCATGGAGAGTGGCTCAGCCGGATGCATCAGGCTGCCGGACACGAGGGTGGGAGCGAAGCGCCAGCCGAGCAGGGATCGGGATCGTCCTCGCTGGTTTTAGCTCCGGCGCCGGTCGTTCGGCGTTTCCTTGTTGGACCGCTCGAGACGAAGCCGTTCCACGACGGTGAGGCTGCGGTTCCGCTTGTTGAAGTGTGTGATGACCGACTTGTCGTTTGGTGGCGTGTCGCGCCGCTGCCAACAGCCGCAGGGGTGTTCGGCGATGACTTGCCGCAAGTGGAACGGGATCTCGCAGGTGTTGATGAGGCTTGGTGGAGGATCCAGCCGTCATACCACTTGCGTCTGAGGCATCTCGCCACAGTCAGCATCACGGACGAGCAAGGCACCTCGTATCAGTGGAGACGCGGTGGATCGCAGGGCGGGCCGGATAGTGGCGAATACACCGGTTACACACAATTCGCGCCGGCGCCACCGAAGTCGTCACGAGAATTGACCGTCGCGATTGGCTCCGCCGACTTCCGCTTCCGGTTGTAGGTCGACGGTGCGCACGTCGAGCCAGCATCCAAGCGCGAGACCTTCCGCAACGTGCTAAGGAGACGCAAGCGGGAGAGATAATCCTCGGATGGCAGCCGACGGGACGGATCCGACATGGCCAGAAGTCAAAGACGCGTATTGGCGTAATCACGCAGCGCTGCGGAAACAGCTACGGGAGTCGTCGGCAATCACAGATCCTGCTGACTACGTCCCGGATCCCGACTTCTGGGCGTGGGAGTACGTTCGTGAGCTCTGCGGATCCGGCGACCGCGCAGCATTGGATCGACTCGTCGACCTCGCTGACAGTGCCTCTGACGACGAGCAACTCGACTACCTCGGTGCCGGACCGATCGAGGACTTTGTCAACGGCTACGGGCGGCTATTGATCGACGACATCGAAGACGCCGCCGGCCGCTCGCCAAGCTTTCTTCGAGCGCTGCAAGGGATGTACCCCACGGAGATTCCCGAATCAGTCCGGGTGCGGATGCTGCCGCTGGTTCCGGCAAGCGCTCGGGAGAATCGGGTTCGCGAAAAACTCGGACTAGCGCCTTTGTAGGCGCCTCATGGGTCCGCTGTGCGCCCGTCGGCGGCGTGATCTACCATGGGCACCTCGCCGCGCGGGAGTAACTCAATGGTAGAGTGCAACCTTCCCAAGGTTGAAGTCGCGGGTTCGAGCCCCGTCTCCCGCTGACCACAACGAGGTGGTCAATTTCGTATACGGAATAACCCATTTCCACCAACAGCGCCTGGCCGATCCGGCGGCCAAACGCTATCCAAAGTTGAACTGACCCATCCGTCAGTCGCTTCATCGACCAAATCGACTGACCTGCTACCGTCAGCCACGTGAGGTCAGGACGGAGATGGGACACACCGATCCGGCGCAACGGAGAGGAACCGCCCCCACCGCCCGCGCCGGCCATCGGCGACAAGCCCACCTTCGAGCAGGCGGTCGAACAGTGGCTCGAGGAACACGTCTCCACAAAGACCGGACGCCCGTACGGCCCCACCACCAAGACAGTTGCCCGCTACAACCTCCTGGGCGGCCGGCTCACCGCATGGCGCGAAGCCCGGGGTATTGGCAATGCGGAGGAATGGACGGCCTCAGTCGCCGCCGAGTATCTCGACTGGTACCAACACGACATCGGAGCGGACTCCGACACCATCAAGAAGTTCCGGACGCAGCTGCGGCAGTTTGCAGCCTTCTGTGCGCGCACGTTCGACAACCGCGAGGCCACGGGACCGGCGCTCGACGACCTGAAAATCTCGCCGGTACACGATCGAAGGCCGGCCAAGGAGTTTGCCCTGACGCGGGCCGAGGCGAACACGCTCCTGCAGAAAGCGTCCCCTCGGCGGGACTCACTGATCGTGGCGATGCTGCTCTACACGGGCATAAGACCTAGTGAGCTCGTCGCGCTCGACGAGAACAACATAAGGCTCGAGAGCACGCCACCCGTCGTCGAGATTCGTGGGACTGCCTACGGCAAACACGAGACGAAAAAGGAGGCCGGGTATCGAGACATCCCGCTGACCATCGGCCAGATCGTTCTCCCGCGCCTTCTGCGCGAGCACTTGGACGATCGTGCGCGCCCGAAGGAGAACTACGAACTCTTTCTGTCCAGTCGTAGAGACGCTCGGGGCGCCGCGACACGGCTCACCATCACCGGCGTCAACCTGATGCTTCAGACGCTCGGCAGGACGACAGGTATCCACTGCAATCCACATCGATTCCGGCATACGTTCTGCACCTGGTGTGCCGACGCCGGGATCGAGATCCTCACCTTGCAAAAGCTGGCCGGGCACGAGAGGACTGAAATGCT
>JBEKKP010000026.1:0-32712 GCA_050010655.1 Candidatus Dormibacteria bacterium | reverse complement strand
GATCCGCCTGCTCATCGTCGACGACCATGCAGTGGTCCGGCAGGGGCTGCGTGGATTTCTTCGCCTTCAGGAGGGCATCGAGGTCGTGGGCGAAGCCGCCAGCGCCGCAGAGGCAGTCGACATCGCCGAGACGGTGTCCCCCGATGTGGTGCTGCTCGACCTCGTCATGCCCGACGGCAACGGCATCGGTGCGCTCCGCCGGCTCATCGAGGTCGCGCCCGGGCTTCGCGTGCTCGTCCTCACGAGCTTCGCCGACGACGCGCAGATCTTCGCGGCAATCGCTGCGGGCGCGTCCGGCTACCTGCTCAAGGACATCGATCCGCAGGCGCTTGCGGACGCCATTCGTGACGTCCACGCGGGGCGACCCGCGCTGCATCCATCGGTTGCCGTGCGGCTGATGCGCCAGGGGGCTGTGCCGCGCATCACGCACGACGACCTCACTGCGCGCGAACGTGAGGTGCTCCGGCTGATGGTGGAGGGGCTCGCCAACAAACAGATCGCCCAGCGCCTCGGTATCGGCGAGAAGACGATCAAGACCCACGTCAGCCGTGTGCTGGCAAAGCTCGGCGTGGCGGACAGAACGCAGGCCGCGGTCCTCGCCATCCGAGAAGGTCTCGTCGACTGACGGGTCCGCCGAATGACGGATGCGCCGGTGCGGCTTTCGGCTGATGCGCTCCGCTGCCGGCGCGCGCAGGATTGAGCGCATGGGAACTCTGTCCGGAACCACCGTCATGATCACCGGCGCCTCGCGAGGCCTTGGCCGCTCCCTTGCGCTGGCGGCCGCACGCGAAGGCGCCTCACTCGCCCTCTGCGCGAGAAAAGAGCCGGCCCTCGAATCCGTTGCAGAGGAATGTCGTGCGCTCGGTGCCCATGTGCTCGCGGTGCTCGCCGATGTGTCGAACGCGGCCGACGTCGAACGCTTTGCCGCGTCCGCGCTGGAACGCTTCGACGGTGTCGACGTCCTCGTGAACAACGCGGCCGAGCTCGGCCCACTGCCGTTGTCCGAACTCACCGACGCACCGTCGAGCGCGCTCGAACATGTGCTGCAGGCGAACGTGCTCGGCCCGCTCCGCCTGACCCAGGCCGTGATCGGCGGCATGCTGCTTCGTAACCGCGGGCTCGTCATCAACATCAGCACCGACGCTGCGGTGATCGGGTTTGCGGGCGTCGGTCTGTACAGCGCGTCGAAGGCCGCACTGGACGCGCTGACGCGCAGCTGGTCCGCGGAGCTGCAGCGCACCGCGGTGCGTGTCATCAGCGTCGACCCCGGCGACATGTACACCGAGATGCACATGGCAGCGGATCCGGAGGCGGATCCGGACGACCTGCTCCGGACCGAGGACGTCGCCGAGCGTCTCCTGCCGCTGATCGCCGGCCGCGTCCCTGACGGCGACCGCTTCGAAGCGTCGAGGCTCGCATGATCTCGCCGCCGCGCGAACTGCGCGCCGCCCTCCCCGCCGAGCTTCGTGGTTTGCGTCGCGACGGCGCCCGGCTCTGCGTGGTGGATCGATCCACCGGCCGGATCAGTCACACGAGCGTCGCGCACCTCGGTGAACACCTCGCGTCGGGCGATCTGCTCGTGGTCAACTCGAGCCGCACGCTCCCCGCGGCTTTGCGTGTCAACCGCACCGGTGGCGAACCGGTCCAGCTCCGCCCGGGTGCGTTGCGAGACGGCGAATGGGACGCGCTGGCCGTCGAGACCGCGCCGCCGCACCACAACGTCCCGCTGCACCCCGGCGAGATGCTTCGCGCTGCCGGAGGGCTACGCCTCCGTGTGCTCGAGCCTCGACGGGATGCGCCGCTGCTCTGGCGTATGACGGTCGAGAGCGGTGACCTCGTCCAGACGCTGCTCACGAATGGCGAGCCGATTCGCTACTCGTACGTTCCCGATCCGGTCCCGCTGGAGCATTACCAGACGGTGTACGCGGGCGCTCCCGGATCGGTCGAGACACCCTCCGCCGGACGCCATCTCACCTGGGAGCTGCTTCGCGACCTGCGCCGGCGCGGCATCGATATCACCGACATCGTGCTGCACTGCGGGCTCAGCTCCTTCCAGGACGACGACGTCGACATGGATAAGCCGCTCATCGAGGAGCGGTTCGAAATCAGGGCCGCAGCCGCGGAGCGCATCAACCGTGCGACGCGTGTCATCGCCGTCGGCACCAGCGTGATCCGCACGCTGGAAACGGCAGTCGACGACCGCGGTGCCGTGCACGCGATGCACGGCTGGACCGATCTCGTGATCAAGCCGAGCACCAGGCTGCGCGCCGTCGACGCGCTGCTCACCGGCCTCCACGAACCCCCGGCAACGCATCTCGACATGCTCGGGGCGCTTCTCGATACCGACCTGCTCGAACGCGCATACGCGGAGGTGCGTGAACGCGGCTACCTCTGGCACGAGTTCGGCGACGCGATGCTCATCCTGTAGGCCGAGGCCCGCTTTTTGACATGATCCCGGCAGCCCCGCGGGCGGGCTCCAGGTGCAGCAGGGAGAGCGTGATGACTGAACTCTTGATCCTCGAATTCGAGGGCTTCGGCGCCAAAGACTACGACCGGGTCAACGAGGTGCTCGGCATCAACCAGGACACCGGCGAAGGCGACTGGCCGGCCGGTCTCCACACGCATCTCGCCGGCCCGACAGAGGGCGGCGGATGGCTTGTTGTCGAGGTCTGGGAGACCCAGGCAGACCAGGATGAGTTCATGAACACGCGCCTCGGCCCGGCTCTCGCCACGGCGGGAGTCACCGGCCCGCCGAAGCGTGCGGAGTGGAGCAAGCCAAGGGCGCACCACACGCCGAAGAAGGCATCCAAAAAGGCCTGACGGCCCGCGTCGGGCCCCGCGTGCGTCGGGCCGCAGCAAGGCGGTTCGGCCCAGCGGCGGCCCGATGCTACGCTCACGCCTCACGCGGCGCAATCGCTCGCGCATCCACACCACGATGAGGTCTGGCGAATGGCGGTAGGCACCCGGGGCAAGAAGTCGTCGAAGACTCCGGCAAAGAAGGCAGCGACGCGTAAGACGTCGGCGCGAACCACCGGATCTCGGAACGGCGTCGCGGCGCGCGCCCACAAGTGGGTGTATCGCTTCGACGAGGGGAGTGCCTCGATGCGCGACCTGCTGGGCGGCAAGGGCGCGGGCGTCGCAGAGATGACGCGCGCCGGCCTTCCGGTGCCTCCTGGATTCACCATCACCACCGAGGCGTGCAACGCCTTTTACGCGAAGGGCGCGAAATTCCCGGACGGTCTCTGGGAGCAGGTGGAGAAGGCGCTTCGCGGTGTCGAGAAGACCACCGGCAAGGGTTTTGGCGATGCGCGCAATCCGCTGCTCGTCAGCGTGCGCAGCGGTGCGAAATTCTCGATGCCGGGCATGATGGACACGGTCCTCAACCTCGGCCTCAACGCATCGACGCTCGAGGGGCTCGCTGCACTGACGAAGGACCGTCGATTCGCGCTCGATGCGCATCGCCGTTTCATCCAGCTGTTCAGCAAGATCGTGCTCGGAATCGACGGCCAGCTCTTCGAGGACGCCCTCGACGCAATCAAGAAGCGCAAGAAGGCAAAGACGGATGCCGACCTCAGCGCAGCGGCGCTCGAGGAGTTGATCACCGAATATCGCGCGATCGTCAAGCGCAACTCGAAGACAGGATTCCCCGAGGATCCGATGGAGCAGTTGCGCGCGGCAATCGGCGCCGTGTTCGAGTCGTGGAACAACAAGCGCGCGACGGATTACCGCAACTACAACCACATCCCGCACGACCTCGGCACCGCGGTCAACGTGCAGTCGATGGTGTTCGGCAACATGGGCGACACCTCCGGGACCGGCGTCGCATTCACGCGTGATCCATCAACCGGCGAGCGCAAGCTCTACGGCGAGTACCTCACCAACGCGCAGGGCGAGGACGTCGTCGCCGGTATCCGCACACCGAAGCCGATCGCCGCGATGGCGAACGACCTCCCCAAGGCATATCGCCAGTTCGAACAGATCGCGCGCAAGCTCGAGAAGCACTATCGCGACGTCCAGGACATGGAGTTCACGATCGAGCGCGGCACGCTGTACATGCTGCAGACACGCAGCGGCAAGCGCACCGCCGAGGCGGCGGTGAAGATCGCCGTCGACATGGTCCGCGAACGCTTGATCACCAAGCGCGAGGCGGTGCTTCGCGTCGAGCCGGGTCAGGTCGATCAACTGCTCCACCGGCGCATCGATCCGAAGGCGAAGGTCAACGTGCTCGCAACCGGGCTCGCCGCGTCACCGGGCGCGGCGTATGGCGCAGCCGTGTTCGACGCGGATCGTGCTGAGGAGCGGGCCAAGAAGGGCGAGAAAGTCATCCTCGTGCGCATCGAGACCAACCCGGACGACGTGCACGGGATGATCGCGGCCGAAGGAGTGCTCACCTCGCGCGGTGGTCGCACCTCGCATGCCGCCGTGGTTGCGCGAGGCATGGGCAAGCCCTGCGTTGCGGGCGCCGGTTCGGTACAGGTCGACCTCGTCAAGCGCCAGTTCACCGCGGGCGGCACGACGATCAAAGAAGGTGAGCCCTTCACCATCGACGGCTCCACCGGCAATGTCATCGCCGGACAGGTGGCGATGCTCGATGCGGAGATTTCCGGCGAGCTCGAGGAATTGCTGCGCTGGGCTGACTCATTCCGCCGTCTGCAGGTCTGGGCGAACGGTGACTACCCGCACGACGCGGTGCGCGCCCGCGACTTCGGCGCGCAGGGCATCGGGCTCTGCCGCACCGAGCACATGTTCATGCAGCAGGAACGCCTGCCGATCGTGCAGAAGATGATCCTCGCGCCTGATGAGAAGTCGCGCCGGGTCGAGCTGGCGAAGTTGCTGCCGATGCAGCGCGACGATTTCCACGGCATCCTCAAGGCGATGCACGGACTGCCCGTGATCATCCGGCTCATCGATCCGCCGCTGCATGAGTTCCTGCCGTCACTCGACGAGTTGCTCGTGGAAGTCACGCGTGACGAAGCGCTCGGCAAGCCCGAGAAGTCGTATCGCGCAAAGAAGGAACTGCTGGCCGCGGTACAGAACCTGCACGAGCAGAATCCGATGCTGGGTCTGCGCGGGTGCCGGCTCGGTCTGCTCTTCCCCGAGATCATCGAGATGCAGGCGCGCGCCATCATCGAGGCCGCCGTCGCGCTCAAGAAGGAGCGCGTCGATGTGCGCCCCGAAATCATGGTGCCGCTTGTCGGCACGCTGGAAGAGTTGCGCAGGACACGCGAGGTCATCGACCGCACGGCGCAGGAAGTCTTCAAGGAGACCAAGAGCAAGGTTGCGTACCTCGTCGGGACGATGATCGAGGTGCCGCGCGCGGCGCTCACCGCGGGACAGATCGCGCAGTCCGCCGACTTCTTCTCCTTCGGCACCAACGACTTGACGCAGATGACCTTTGGTGTCTCGCGCGACGACGCGGAAGGCACGTTCCTCAACCGCTACGTCGAGGAGAAGATCCTGCCGCGCAACCCGTTCGAGACGCTCGACCGTGACGGTGTCGGACGGCTCATGCGGTTCGCGGTCGAGGAAGGTCGCGCGGTGCGACCGTCGTTGAGCGTCGGGATCTGCGGTGAGCACGGCGGTGACACCGACTCGATCGCCCTCTGCGAGGAGCTCGGGCTCGACTACGTGTCCTGCTCGCCGTTCCGGGTCCCGGCCGCACGTCTGGCGGCGGCGCATGCGCGTCTGGCACGAGTGGAGCGCGACCGCTGAGCGGGGCCGATCAAGCTTTCCCTCGCGAAGTCGAGACGGAGCGACTCGTGCTCCGTCAATTTCGTGACGCCGACTTCGAGGCGTATCTCCGCATCCTGTCCGACCCCGAGGTGCTCCGATTCATCGGTGGCGGCGTTGCGCCGACTCGCGAGGACGCGTGGCGGCACATGGCGATGCAAGCCGGGATCTGGATACTTCGCGGCTACGGGCATTGGGCGATCGAGGTGAAGGCAACGGGCGAGCTCGTGGGCCGGGCTGGAGTCTGGTACCCCGAAGGCTGGCCGGAAATAGAGGCCGGCTGGGTGATCGGGCGCGAGCACTGGGGTTCCGGCTACGCAACCGAAGCCGGTCGCGAGGCGCTCCGGCAGGCTTTCTCACAACTCGGCGTCTCGCACGTGATCAGCCTGATCGACCCAGCGAACGTGGCATCGCGACGCGTCGCCGAGAAGCTCGGCGGGACCATCGACAAAACTGGAGTGTTTCGTGATCACGAGCTGCTGTTCTACGGATACACGTCGCCACCGGCCTGACCGGCGAGCCCACGGTGCAGCTACTCTCCATTGATATGAAGGCGTTGTCGGAGTGAGCGAGCACGTCAGGATTCGCAAGATCGCGACGCGAAACGGACGTCCGGAGATGCTGGACGATGGTCACGTCGTCGAGGGCGACGAGCTGTCGCCACCGATACCCGGGATGCCGTATGCCGTGCGCCGTACCGTGACCGAACATGAGGACGCACCGGATGTGTTCGCGACATCACCTGTTCGGGCGGTGATCACCGAGCACGGTGGCGGTATCGTCCTGCTGACCGACAACTCGAAGTATGCGATCGAGGTCGTCGGACACTAGGTCACGGGTAACGGATCACTGGTGATTGCCCACGTGGTATACCGTTTCGCCTACTCTTTGAAGTGATGTCCTGGCCGCAGACTTCCATGCCCGCAGCCACCGCTACCGCGCCGGGTGACGAGCCATATCTTCCCGTGGAGGAAGTGGCGCAAAGATTGGATCTCCCGCTCGGTATCCTGCTTCGACGCGTCGAAGCAGGTGACGTTCCGTCGCGTCGCGAAGAAGGTCCCGACGGCGTTCGCTACCTTGTGCGCCTCGGCGACCTCGGTATCGAGAGCCCCATGAGCGACCTTCCTGTTGCGCCCGCACCGCCGCCACCGCCGGCCGCTGTCGAGGCGGAGACGCCGGCCGACCCCACCCCGACCGTCGATGTGGTTGGAACCGCGCAGCCCTCTTCGTGGCCGGACAAGGTGGTGCCACCACCCGCCGAAGAGCTCGCCGCAGAAGCGACCTCACACGGGCGTGCCGGGTCGATGATCGAGATCGGCTCCAACGAGCCGCGCCGCGACGTGGCGTCGATGACGTCGCTCGACCCACGCGAACTCGTCGCGGGCCTCCTCGATCGCTGGGAGCGGACGCTCGAGCAGCGGATCTACTCGGAGCAGCGCCAGCGCTTCGAAGCCGAGTTGAACTCCCGCCAGAACCTGGTGAAGCAGCTCCAACTCGAGTTGCAGACCGCCCGAGCCGAGCACGCTGCAGCGCAGGCCGAGAAGGATCGCCGTCTTGCCGAGCGCGATCGGCGGATCAGCGACCTCGAAGCCGGTGCCGGCGATCCGCAGGACGTGTCCGGCAGGCGCAAGCGCTGGTTCTTCAGCCGCTAGCGCGGTCGAGGCTGGCGGGCCATGGCTGGGGACGCTGTCGCGGAGGTCAAGTCGCGGCTTGACCTGATCGAGGTCATCGGCGGCTACGTGACGCTGCACCGCGCCGGGCGCGAGCTCACGGGACTGTGTCCGTTCCACGCCGAGAAGTCGCCGTCGTTCACCGTGAGTCCCGAGCGTCAGGTCTGGTATTGCCACGGATGCCACCTCGGTGGCGACCTTTTCAAATTCATCGAGCAGATCGAGCGCATCGATTTCCGCCAGGCGCTCGAGATGCTCGCCGACCGTGCCGGTGTCGAGCTCGAGAGCGGCCCGGCCGCTCGGGGCGCCGGTCGGCGCCGGCGTCGATCCATCGAACTCAACGGCAGAGCGCAGGCGTACTACCAGCACGTCCTCTGGTCCGCACCCGCCGGTGAGCCCGGCCGGGTGCTGCTCCGCGAGCGCGGCGTTGACGAAGCGGTCGCCCGCACATTCGGGATCGGCTTTGCGCCGGCCGGTGGCGCCGGCGAGGACGCGCTCGCCAGGTATCTGACCGGCAAAGGCGGCGCAACGGTCGACGAGCTGGTCGATGCAGGACTGGTGCATCCGCAGCGTGGTGCCAGGGTGCGTGACCGCTTTCGCGACCGGCTCGTGTTCCCGATCCGCGACGAGCGCGGTGAGGTGCTCGGCTTCGGGGCGCGAGCGCTCGGCGACGCGAAACCGAAGTATTTGAACAGCCCGGACTCCGCCGCGTATCACAAGTCGTCGGCGATCTTTGGTCTTGACCTCGCACGCGCGTCGATCGTGCGCGAGCACGCAGCGGTGATCGTGGAGGGATATTTCGACGTCATCGCTGCGCACGTGGCGGGCGTCGAACACACCGTCGCGAGCAGCGGTACAGCACTCACGCGCGAGCAGGTGCACAGCCTCGGCCGTATCGCGGAAACACTGATCCTCTGTTTCGACGGCGACGATGCTGGACGTGTCGCGGCCACGCGAGCCGTCGACGTCATCGCCGCCGAGGGGGTGCAGGCGCGGATCTGCCGCCTCCCTGCCGGAGTCAAGGATCCCGACGAGCTCGTGCGCCGCGACCCCGCCGCGTTTGCTCAGGCGATCGCCGAAGCCCCGGCCGCGTGGCAGGTGCTCCTCGACGGCGCGCTTGCCCCGGGTGAAGGCGGCAGTGTCGACGCCCGCCGCGCCGCCGCAGAACGAGCGGTCTCCGTGCTGGCCCGCATCCCGGAGGCGACCACGCGCGAGCTCTATCTGCAGCAGGCGGCTCGACGCCTCGACATCGGCGCGCGCTCCCTTTCGACCGACCTGACCACCTCGATGCGCGACGGAACCCGCCGCCCGGCGAGGATCGTCGTCGCGGCACCTGCGGAACCGGCTCCTGCAGTCGTGGAGGAGCCCGAGCCCGCCGATGCGGACGACCCGATCCCGCCGTGGGAGGCGCAGCTCGCACGGGTTGTCCTCATCAGGCCGGAGCTTGCTGCGGCGCTGCGCACCGAGGGCGGTCTCGGGCCTGACGAATTCACCAACGCCACAGCGCGCCGCATCTACGACGCCGCATCGACCGACCCATCCGGGTTTACGTTGCGGCGCCTGACGGGAGGAGATCAGCGTCGCGCGGCAGGTCTCCTGGTCCGTGAGGTGCCGGAATTCGCGGACGAGGCCGACCCGGAGGCGATCAAGCAACTCATGGCGGACTGCGTCCGGCTCATCCACGAGGACAGCGTCCGGCGCGCGCTCGTGAGCATCTCGGCGGAGATGCATCGCGCGAGAGATGAGGGCCGGACCGCGGATGCGGACGCGCTGGCCGACAAGCTCAGCCGGCTTGCCGCAGACGCCCCGCACCTGCGCCGCACCCTGGCGATCCGCTGATCCCACGCGCAGCGGCGATCGCGCGCGCATGTTTGATCCGAGCCGTCGCGAGCCACCATCACTCTCGTGCCCGAGTGGATCCCCCTATCCGATCGCCCGAATTTGGCACACTCAGACGGCTTCGACAATTATTGTGAACACTGTCGTTGTACCGATCCGTCCGGCGGACCTCGCAAGCGGGCGTCAGTCTGCGCCGCGTGAGACAGAGTTGAGATGAGCACCGCCACCACCACCCGATCCAGAGCAGCCACCCTGCCACCGCCTTCGGGCGCCGATCTGCTGGTCTCCGCCGCCGAGGCGCTGATCATCAAAGGCAAGGACCACGGATATCTCACGCCCGATGACATCCTCGCGGCCTTTCCCGAGATCGATGTCGAGCCGGATCATCTGGAACGGATCTTCCATGTCTTTCGCGAGATGGGCATCGAGGTCAGCGATGGTGACAAGGACTTCGAGACCGTCGACGAGATCGACGAGGAGCTCATCGCCAAGGCCGAGGCGATCGACTCCGTGTCGCTCGACGACCCGGTTCGCATGTATCTCAAGGAGATCGGCCGTGTGGCGCTGCTCAAGGCCGAGCAGGAAGTCCACTACGCAAAGCTGATCGAGCAGGGCGACGAGGAAGCGAAGAACCAGCTCACCGAAGCGAACTTGCGCCTTGTGGTCAGTATTGCCAAGAAGTACATCGGCCGCGGCATGTCCTTCCTCGATCTCATCCAGGAAGGCAACATGGGCCTGATTCGCGCAGTCGAGAAGTTCGACTATCACAAGGGCTACAAGTTCTCGACGTACGCCACGTGGTGGATCCGTCAGGCGATCACGCGCGCGATCGCCGACCAGGCGCGAACCATCCGCATCCCCGTGCACATGGTCGAGACCATCAACAAGCTCGTCCGTGTCTCTCGCCGTCTGCTCCAGGAGCTGGGCCGCGAGCCCAACGACGAGGAGATCGCCGAGGAGATGGGGATCACGCCGGAAAAGGTCCGGGAGATCACCAAGGTCTCGCAGGATCCGGTGTCGCTCGAGACGCCGATCGGCGAGGAGGAGGACTCGCACCTCGGCGACTTCGTCGAGGACAAGGAGGCCACCGCTCCTTCCGACGCGGCGTCGCTGACCATGCTGCGCACCGAGGTCGAGGACATTCTCGACACGCTCACACCGCGCGAGCGCCGTGTGCTGCAACTGCGTTTCGGCCTCATCGACGGACACCAGCGCACGCTCGAGGAAGTCGGGAAGCGTTTCGGGGTCACCCGCGAGCGCATCCGCCAGATCGAGGCGAAAGCGCTGCGCAAACTGCGCCATCCATCGCGCTCGAAGAAACTCAAGGACTATCTCGAGTAGGCGGAACGGTTCGGTCGCCGGCCGCGACGATTCGTGCACGTGAGGGCACGGTGCGTCACGGCAGGTAGACTTGAGTCATGATCCGGGTTAGCTCAGCGGTAGAGCAGGCGGCTGTTAACCGCAAGGCCACTGGTTCGAATCCAGTACCCGGAGCGTCGACGTCCCACTAGCAGCACGCGGTATCGCCCGAGGCGGCGCCGTACACGAGGAACACGGGATGACCGAGACCGCATCGCGGCCGGGCACCACGCCCGCTGTCGCGACCCTGACCGCGCCCGAGACTGAGGGCGTTGCCCCGACCGACACGACAGCGACACAACCGACGTGGGCATGGCCCCTGTCGGTGCCGCCGTCTCACCCTCCCGAGGGCGAGGTCACAACCGACTCTGAAGACCCTGTGCTCGACCTGACGGCGAGTCCGCCGCCGGTCGAGACGCTCGAGGCGGATCCGACCGAGGTGACCGTCGTCGCGGCAATCACCACGCCGGAAAAAGCGCTGCCCAAGGTCACGTCGTTCGGGCCGGCAGGCAAGCGTCGCTCGACGCTCGCGATCGTCGTGCTGTCGGTCCTGACGCTCGGGATCTACAGCCTTGTCTGGTACCACCGCGTCAACCGCGAGGTCGGCAACTTCGACACCCGCATGCACGTGATCCCGGGGCGCTCGACTGCCGCGGTGGCGATTCCGTGGGCGATCGGGTGGCTCGTGAGCATCGTCGGCGCACTCCGGATCGTGCTCGCCGTTGCCAATGTCGCGCTGCCGTTCAATCCGCATTTCAGCGTTCTGCAGGCCTACGGTCTGCTCCTTGGTGGCCTCGCCATCCCGTACCTGGAGCTGCTGCTGCCCTTCAGCGCCGTTGCCGCGGTGATGACCCTCGAGCGCGTCCGGATTGTCGAGGATCGAATGGGTCGCACCACCGACGTGCAGCTGCGTCCGACGCGCGTCATCTTCTGGATGCTGCTTCCCATTGCCGGAGGCCTTATCCTCATGGCAATTACACAACGACGTCTCAACCGCGCCTGGGAGGACGACATGGCTGCTGCACCAGCGGTGCGCCCGACAGTGAGGATGGCTCCAAGCTGACCGCACCTGTCGATGTCATGCCCACTCTCGTGTGCCGGTTCCGACGGCCTGCACTAGACTAACCGGTCGCGGTGGCTGTTTCGATCGCCTTTATTTCCGGAAAGGGCGGGGTGGGAAAGACAACCACCTGCGCCTCACTGGCGGCTGTGTTCGCGGAACGTGGCCGGCGCGTGCTCGCGGTGGACATGGACCCGCAGTCGAATCTCACGTCGGGGCTGGGATTCAACCCGTACTCGCTCACGCACACGGTCGCCGATGCGATCCTCGAACCGGACCAGTCTGTTGACGAGCTCATCGTCCGCACCAAGTGGCCAGGCCTGCACCTGCTCCCGGCAAACCCTGATCTGAGTGCCGTCGAAGCGGGACTCCCAACGTCGCTGGACTCGGAAACGCGGCTTCGCCGCGCGCTCGATCGCGATTGCCGGGACTACGATTTCATCCTCTTCGACACACCGCCGAGCTTCGCGTTTCACACCATCAGCGTGCTCGCGGCAACGGACTTCATCGTGATCCCGATGCAGATGTCGGGATATGCGGTGAAGGGGCTCAAGGAAACGCTCCGCTCCGTGCACCATGTGCGCCAGCAGCTGAACCCGGACCTGCGCGTGCTCGGTCTGCTACCGACGTTTGTGGTGATGCGCACGCGTTTCTCGCGCGATCTTCTCGACGGGCTGCGGGCCATCCCCAACCTGCGCGTTTTCAACACGATCATCAAGGTCACAGTGCGGCTGCAGGAATCCGCGCTCGCCGGCGAACCGGTGACTGTGATGGCGCCGTCCTCCGAGGCTGCCGCGGCGTACCGCTCGTTCGCCGACGAGGTGCTTGCCGCGCTCATCGCCGAGGGTGAGCGGGGTGTCTGAGGTCCGCTCCCAGCGCCGCAGGCGCAGCGTCGCCGTGGCGCCCGCGCTCCTTGATCCCGCCGAGTTGCCGGAGGACGCGCCTGGCCGCGTGAAGCTGATCGCGGTCGCGGCTCCCGCGGACATCCTCGATGCGCCGGCAACCCTGCCGCCGTCAGTCACGCGCTCCCCCTCGTTCCTGGCAGCCGGCGAAGGCTGGATTCCGGTGGCGGTTGCAGGGGCGGTGATCGTCGTGATCTTTGTCGTCGGGATGCTGCTCACCCGCTCCTGACTGCAGCATCGCCACAATACGTGGCGTTCGGACCGACCGTTCCGAGCCTGATGCCTGCGAGGAGAGGCCCCACTCGAGGAGCGGAGAATACCGGCCATGCGATCCAGGGCCAGAAGCTCTGGCCGGCGCCTCGCCACGGTGCTGTTCACGGACATTGTGTCCTCGACCGAGCTGGCAGCCAGTATCGGTGACCGCCAGTGGCGGGAGTTGCTCGCTGCGTATCGAGCCCTCGTGAGAGACGCACTCCGACAAATGCGGGGTCGCGAAATCGACGATGCCGGCGATGGTTTCTTCGCCGTCTTCGAGCACCCGGCTGATGCGATCGCGTGCGCTTGTCTCCTGACACAAGAGGTGCGAAGCAGAGGTCTCGAGGTCCGGTCCGGCATTCACATGGGCGAGGTCGAGACCGCCGGCGCCAAGCTCGGCGGCATAGCCGTGCATATCGGCGCTCGTGTGTGTGCCCAGGCAGGTGCCGGCGAGGTGCTGGTCAGCAGCACGGTTCGCGATGTCGTCAGGGGTTCCGAATTCGGCTTCGTCGACCTCGGAGCACACTCGCTCAAAGGCGTGCCCGGAGAGATGCAGCTCTTCAGGGTCACCTGGCCCGAAGGACGGCTCACGGCCGAGGGTTCGCGCAGTCGTCGGGGATTGCTCATCGCCGGTGCAGGTGGCGTCGCAGCCGTCGTTGTCGCCGTCGGTACCCTCGTCGCGTTGGTGCCGCGCCATGCCGGCGCCGCCGACGGCCCGCGGATCGTCACCGTCGTCGGAACCGGTGTCAACGGTGACGGACCCGACGGCAAGCACGCCACGGCAACTGAAATCGGTCACCCCATTGCCGTGGCCCTGGATCCAACGGGACATCTCTATTTCGTTGAGGGAAATCGAGTGCGCCGGGTCAACGGCGATGGCACCGTGACCACGATCGCGGGGACCGGCGTGGCCGGATTCAGCGGCGACGGCGGCCCTGCTGACGCCGCCGAGCTCAACGGACCGGAATCGATCGCCATCGACAGCATCGGCGATGTGTTCATCGCGGATTCGTTGAACAACCGCATTCGTGAGGTGACCCCGGGCGGGATCATCAGGACGATTGCGGGGTCGAACCGTCAGGGGTACAAGGGCGACAACGGGCCCGCGATTGACGCCGCCCTCAACGATCCCACAGGCGTGGCGATCGGATTTGGGGGATCCACCGGATCGATCGTGATTGCAGACAAGGGAAACAACGTCGTTCGCATGGTCACCGCGCCCACCTCGACCTTCGCCAACGCGACCATCACGACTGTGGCCGGCACCGGGCAGGCGTCCTACGAGGGCGACGGTACCCTTGCCGTGAACGCGGAACTTGACGGGCCGCAATGCGTGGCGGTGGACTCGGAGGACGACATCTACATCGCAGACGTCGGCAACGACGTGGTCCGCGTCGTTGATGCAGGGGGCACCATCAACCCGGCCGCCGGCGACGGCACCACCGGCTTCATGGGCGACCACGGCCAGGCGCCCTTCGCCGAGCTCGACCTCGCCAGCAGCGGTGGAGGATGCCTCGCAGTCGATGCGGCCGATCATCTTTTCATCGCGGACGCGGCGAACAATCGTGTCCGCGAGGTCGTCTTCAACGCGAGCGGCGGCAGTGTCATCTCCACAATCGCCGGCGACGGGGTCGACGGGTTCAACGGCGACAACGTGGTCGCGACCGCGACGGGTCTCTCCTTGCCCCTCGGCATTGCAGTCGGTGCTGACGGTGCTGTGTACATTGCGGACAGCGACGCGAACAGAATCCGTCGCGTCGGTTAGCCGGGCGGAGTGCTGGTCGCGTCCGTCTCGAACGCCGTTCCGTGTTCTGTGATGAAGTACGCCAGGTAGTCGACTTTCTGGGCTCCCACCGCGAGTTCCTGTGTCAGCGTGTGCGCTGGGACGTAGGTGGCCTGACCGGCCGGCAGTTGCACGGGCCCCTGGCCGGCAACGTCGACCTTGAGCGTTCCGTCCAACACGAAGACCACCTCGAGGCCACCGAAGACGTGCGCGGGGCTGCGACCGCCAGGCTGGAGGGTCACGCTCCGGAGCGTCTCGGTGTATTGCCCTGGCGGCATCGCGGTCGGCGGAAGGTCTTCCGTCTTGAACGCCAACGTCGACGGCGCCACGAGGGTCGAACTCTGCGGAGTATCGGGCCACAGCGCGATGAAGTACCACGTGCTCAGTGCGCCGGGAAGGGTCTCGTGCGAGTGATTCACGTCCTGCAGGAAAAGCCCGGTGCCGGCAGGGATTTGGACCTGCGTTCCCGAATCCGTGTAGGTCAGTTCCTGCAGGCCGGTCTGCACATAGATGATGCCTGCCTGGTGCTTCTTTGACGCGATGCTCTGATTCGGGGCCTGCACGAATTTCACGATGCGGACGTAATTCTTCCCCGTCGGCGCTGAGCCGAGCGCCCCTGCTGCGAGCTCGCTGAAGGTCATCCCGGACGCGGTCGCCGACTCGTTCGACGTGGGGCCGGTGACGGATGCGGC
Organism: Candidatus Dormibacteria bacterium; assembly: GCA_050010655.1. Taxonomy (GTDB): domain Bacteria; phylum Chloroflexota; class Dormibacteria; order Aeolococcales; family Aeolococcaceae; genus Palsa-851. The sequence continues at coordinate 17,422 of JBEKKP010000026.1, read as the reverse complement.
ACCGCATGCGACAACCGCCATCCCGCAGAGCGCCGCGGCGCCACGCCGCGCCAGGTGGTATCGCAGTCCGCCGAGACTGCCGCTTCCGTTCCGTGCTGACATGGGTGTTATGCCTGACATGACGGTCTCCCTCAGCCCCATCTGACTGTGGGCCATTGCCCTGGGGCGCCTGCGATCTTGCGACACCACGAAGGCGGATGTCTGTCACGTTTCTGACAGCCGCCTGCCACGCCCGGCCCCGTCTCAGTTAGGTATGTGCAACTACACGAAACTGTGGTAGGCTGCGCCCATGCAAATCGAATCGGAATCCGCAAGCGCAGAAGCGACCCTGCTCGCCAGGGCGCTGGGAGGCTCCTCAGCAGGGGCCGATCTCCGTGCGGTGGCCAGCCGTGTCGCACGTATTCCCTGGTGGGAGCGCCGCGCCCTGGACGCGGCCGGGCTCATGCGCGAGCACGGCGTGCCGCGCGAGCGGGCAGAGCGCCTCGCCGCCATGTGGGAATTAGCGGAGCGCTGGACGGACGACGACCGGCCGGCAATCGGGTCACCGCGCGACGCGCTGCTGATGTTCAACGGGTTGCGCATCGCTCGTCGTGAACAGGTTGTGGTGCTACTTCTCGATGCCCGGCACCGACCGATCAGGCTCGAGACGGTCGCGGTGGGAACGATCAACGCTTCGCGGCTGCAACCGCGAGATGTCTTCGGACCGGCGTTGCGAAGCGATGCAGTTGCAGTCATCATCGGCCATAACCATCCGAGCGGCGATCCGGCTCCGAGTCGCGCCGACCGCGTCGTCACTGCCGCGCTGCGCAATGCAGGTGCGCTGCTCGGCGTCCCCGTGCTCGATCACCTGATCGTCGCGAAACGCGGCCACCACTCCTTTCGAGAAACAGAAGGATGGGACGAGGCCGCCTGAATCCTCAGCCGAAGGCGTTCTCGCCGGTGAGTTCCTTCCCGATGATCAGCGTGTGCACTTCCTCGGTGCCCTCGTACGTGAGCACTGATTCGAGGTTGGCCATGTGCCGCGCGACCGGGTATTCCAGCGTGATGCCATTGGCTCCGAGGATGGTCCGCGCACTCCGCGCGATGTCGAGTGCCGCGCGAACATTGGCACGCTTGGTGACCGACACCTGCACCGGATGCAACTGGCCCTGATCCTTGAGCATGCCGAGGCGATGCGCGAGCAACCGTCCCTGCACGATCGACGTGGCCATGTTCGCGAGCTTCTGCTGCGTGAGCTGCATCGCACCGATGGGCTTGCCGAATGCGTGACGCGTCTTGCTGTACTCGAGCGCTGACTCGAAGCACGCGCGTGCTGCACCCATCGCCCCCCAGCCGATGCCGAAACGCGCCTCGTTGAGGCACGACAGCGGGCCGCGCATCCCGGAGACACCCGGGAGCACCGCGCTGTCGGGCAGACGCACCTCCGCGAACGAGAGCTCCGACGTCACCGACGCGCGCAACGACAGCTTGTTGTGCACGTCCGATGTGGTGAAGCCACGAGTGCCGCGCTCGACGAGAAACCCCCGGATGCCCGAGTCCGTACGCGCCCACACCACCGCGATGTCGGCCATCGAGCCGTTGGTGATCCACATCTTGGTGCCGTTGAGAATCCAGTCACCGCCGTCGCGCCGCGCATTGGTGCGCATCGACGACGGGTCCGAGCCGGCATCGGGTTCGGTGAGACCGAAGCACCCGATCGCGCGTCCGGCCGCCATCTCGGGTAGCCAGCGCGACTTCTGCTCCTCGCTGCCGTACGCGGAGATGGGGAACATTGCCAGCGATCCCTGGACGGAGACGAACGAGCGCAGGCCGCTGTCTCCTGCTTCGAGTTCCTCGCTCGCGACGCCGTATGCCGTGGCCGATGTGCCGGCGCATCCGTATCCATGCAAATGCATCCCCAGCAGGCCGAGCGACGCAACCTCGGGGATGAGCTCGCGTGGAAAGGTGCCCGCCTCGAAATGCTCTGGGATCACCGGGAGCGCCCGCTCGCGGACGAAGGCGCGAACGGTGTCGCGGATCAGGCGCTCGTCATCGCCGAGCAGATCGTCGACGGCGAAGAGATCCGACGGGAGCAGCGCACGCGTCCTCGGGGCGCGCTCAGTGACGGCCATGCGCTCAGAGTACCCGGTTGGCTAGGCGGCGACTGGCATTCCGGCGTCGACGAGCTGGCGGCGGAGGACTTCGCCGGTCGTGAACCCGACATTGATATCGGTCACCTGGCCTGCCGCGTCGAGCACGATGAGGGTCGGCAGCGACATCACACGATACCGGCGTGCGAGCTCGGGCTCGACCGCGATATCGATCTCCCGAATCTCGATGCCCGGATCGAGCGTCGCCGCGAGCGAACGCAGCGCCGGCCGTTGGGCGGTATGGCAGATGGTGCACGCCTCGCCGGTGAAATACAGGACTGACGGCATAGTCCCGTGGGTTTCGTCGGGCTCGAGGACGGTGCCGACGAGCTCACGCTGAGCGCCCTTCTGGCTTCGTAGCACCAGCGCCGCCCCGCCGATCACCGCGATGGCGATCAAGGGCGCGAGCAGGAGGATCATCGCGCGGGTTGGCGCGAAAGCGGCAGCAGCCCGATGCGCACGAGCTGCGCGTACATGATGCAGCCGACGCAGATGTTGAACGCGAAGTTCAGGAACGCCAGCGCTGCGACGATCCACGCGAGCACCCACGCGACAAGCAGGAGCCCGGTGATCACGAACACGCTCGCCGCGGCGAGAAAGACGCCACCGACGAGTTGCGCGAAGCGGTGCGGCGCCGGATCCTCCTGGACGACCCGGGGCTTGACGATGCCGGCCGGCTTGAGCCAGCGCAGATAGATCAGGCGCGGGACATTGAGCGAAGGCGATGCGACTGCGGCGAGCATCATCACGGCAAGCACCGGGAGCGCCCACGCGATCGGGTGGTATGCCAGGCCGACCACGTACCCGATGACGATGACGGTCATCAGGATGGCCTGAGTCAGTTTGAGGACGCTGCGGTCGAACGCCACGATTGCCATGCCGAAATCATACCAACTGGGTCGGGATTCTCACAGGCCAAATCATATCAAATTGGTCAAGTAGGTAGAGTATCCCGCTGTCGCGCCTTCCGGCGCCCTCACCGTGCGAGAGTCGGCGTGTTCAGCCGCATGCGGATGGAGGAGATCGTGACGCCCGAAGGATCGGTTCAACTCGACCTCGACGTTCGTGCCGGTGCGGACTACGAGTACGTCCGCGGCGAGGAGCGCCACCGGATCGGCGAGTTGCAGCGCGTGCGCCGGGTCCGCCTCGGCGAGACGGTCACCCTCGTCTTCGAGAACCGGGAGACGATCCGATCGACGCTCGAGGAGGCGTTGCGTACGGAGCGCATCGACGACCCCGAGCGGGTTGCGGCTGAGCGCGCCGCATTCGATGCGGTCGTCCCCCCGCGAGGCGAACTCGCGGCGATGCTCTTTCTGGAAGTCGCCGATCCGGCCGATCTCGCGGCGGCAGCGGCTGCGATCGAGGGCATCGAGCACACGGTCTTTCTCGAGGTGGCCGGCGCTCGCGTTCGCGGCGTTCCTGAGGCTGTCGCGCCGCCGGGCGAGCGTGCCCCGGCGCACTACTTGCGCATTGCGCTCGAGCCCGGCGTGCGCGCCGCGGTCCTGTCGGGAGCCGCAATCGCAGTCGGTACCGACCACCCCAACCTCACCGTGCTCGTCCAGCTCGACGAGGAGCAGCGCCAGGCGATCGTCGCCGATCTCTGACCGCGCGGCGGTCAGTTGCGGGCCGGCTGGCGCCCGGCCACGTCGTGATACGCCGTCCCGGTCAACGTCGCGCCCGCGGTGTGGCTCGCGACCCGCTCGTACACGGCTGCCGTGAGCGCGGCGGTGCGCTCCCACGTGTACCCCGACGCCCTGTCGACGCCCGCGTGGCGCATCCGCGCAGCGCGGACCGGCTCGCTGAGCACGGATTCGATCGCCTCGGCGAGAGCCGCGGGGTCGCTCGGCGGTATGAGGATGGCGACGTCCAGCGTCAGCTGGGGAAGGTTCCCGACTGCGCTGGCAACCAACGGGGCGCCGCAGGCCATCGCCTCCAGTGCCGTGAGCCCGAATCCCTCGTGTGTCGACGGCAGGGCCACGACGGCCGCCTGCCGATACAGCGAGGCGAGGTCATGGTCCTCCACGGGTCCACAGAGGACGAGCGGCACGTGTCGCCGCCACGCTTCCGCGGCGAGGCGGTCGGCTTCGGGCCCGAGCGCACCGGCCAGCGCAAGGGTGGGGCCGCCGTCGTCGCCACCACGTTCCATCGCCTCGAGCAGCGTGTCCAGGCCCTTACGCGGATCGCGCGATCGCAGGCTCCCCACCCAGAGAACGAACGGCTCCTCGAGCCCGAGCGCCTCGGCAATGCGGGCATCGCGAAGCTTCGGGCGCGCCGAGAAAACCGGCCCGACGCCGTGGGCGACCACATGCACCCGAGCCGGGTCGAGGTCCAGCGCCGCGATCGCCTCCTTCCGAGTCGTCTCGCTGACGGCGATGATCCCGGCGCATGCCCTGATCGCCGGCGCGAGCAGGCTTCCGTAGAGGCGCCGCGCTGCCCCCGAAGGCCCCGGCGTGATCGGGGCGCGCCACATCTCGACGTCGTGCACTGTCACGACCTGGCGGCTCATCGGGAAGCCGAGGACCGGCTCGCCACCGAGGCCATGGACGAGGTGCGGATGGCGCGCCATGGCGTCCGAGAGCACGTGCGGCTGCGCGCGCAGGAATCGCGCCGGGCGAGCCTCGCTCCACGGCGACGAGGCCGGCACCGACGGGATGATCTCGAGATCGGGGACGCTCTGCAGCGCCTCGATCAGCTGGCTGGCATAGCGGCCGATCCCGGCGTCGCGCCGGCCGTCGCCAAGACAGCTCGCCTCGAGCAGGACGCGAAGTGGTCTCTGCATCGAGGCTTTGTAGCAGGCTCGGCGCTCGGCACCGCTGGCACAATGGAATTGATGCCGAACTCCCGTTCCCTCATGCCGTTCACCGCACTCGTCGGTCAGGAGGCGATGAAGACCGCGCTGGTCCTCAACGCCATCAATCCGGGGATCGGTGGCGTGCTCATCCGCGGGCAGCGCGGCACCGCCAAATCCACCGCAGTGCGGGCGCTGGCGCGGCTCCTCCCGGAGATCGACGTCATCGTCGGATGCCGCTTCCGGGACGACCCGGCCGCGCCGGCGGCATGGTGCGAGGACTGCCAGGCTCGCTACACCGGCGGCCTGACTCCGGTCGTCGAACGGCGAAGGATGCGGGTGGTCGAATTGCCCGTCAACGCGTCGGAGGATCGCGTCGTCGGCACCATCGACACCGAAGCCGCCATCAAGCTCGGCGAGCGGCGCTTCGAGCCGGGCCTGCTTGCCGACGCGAACCGGGGCATCCTCTACGTGGACGAGGTGAATCTCCTCGACGATCACATCGTCGACGTGCTGCTCGATGCCGCGGCGATGGGGTGGAACGTCGTCGAGCGCGAGGGCATCTCGTTCTCGCACCCGTCGCGATTCATCCTCGTCGGGACGATGAACCCGGAGGAGGGAGACCTCCGCCCGCAACTCCTCGACCGTTTCGGGCTCTGCGTCGACATCACGGGACTTCGCGATGTCGATGAACGGGTTCGCATCATGGAGCGCGACGCCCACCGGAACGTCGACGGCGCAGGCCTGCATCGCGAGTTTCTCGAGAGTGAGGACCACCTGAAAGCGGTGATCGAGGAGGCGAAACGCCTGCTCCCGAGAGTGGAGATCAGCCCGACGATCGGCTGGTTCATCGCGCTGGTCTGCATCGATGCGGGCACCCTCGGGCATCGTGCCGATATCGTCGTGAGCAGCGCCGCCCGGACGGTCCGGGCGTGGGACGAGGCGGAACGGCTGGTGCGCGCCCACGCGGCCGGCATCCCCGCCGACGTCGCGGATCGGTTGGTGGTCACGACCGCAGATGCGACGACCGCTGCCGAGCTCGCGCTCGCGCATCGCCGCCGGAGCCGCCAGGACGGGGTCGCGCAACCGGGCGGCACTGCGGCGGAGCGCGCCCGCGAACGCTTTGAGGAGATCGCGCAGGAGGCCGAGGCGGCCGTGGTGTCCGAGCAGACCGCCGAGGCGGGAGAGCAGCCGCCCGACGACTCCGGCAGTGGTGAGGAGGGTGAGAGCCCCGGACAGGTGCAGGGAAGCGAGCAGGCCACGCAGGCCGTGACCCGGCGCAGCGCCGAGCAGCTCTTCGAGGGCGAGATCTTTCCCGTGCGCAAGATCGCGCTCCCCCGAGACCGCCGGAGCCGTTCCACCACCGGCAAGCGGAGCTCATCCCAGAGCAGCGACAAGCGCGGTCGCTACGTCCGCGCCACCCAGACGGAGAAGACGACCGACATCGCGTTCGACGCGACCATGCGGGCTGCGGCGCCGCACCAGGTGCGCCGCCGCGCCGAGGAACCCGCCGGCCGGGTTGGCCCCGCGCTGCACCTCGAGCGCCAGGACCTTCGTCAGAAGGTGCGCCGCCGTCGCACCGGCACGCTGATTGTCTTCGTGGTGGACGCGAGCGCCTCGATGGACGCCGAGCAGCGGATGCAGGCCACCAAGGGCGCCGTGCTCTCGCTGCTTCGAGACGCATACCTTCGCCGGGACAAGGTATCGCTCGTGGTCTTCTCCGGTCGGGCGGCTCGCGTCATCCTCCAGCCCACGTCGTCCGTCGACCTCGCCGAGCAGCGTCTCCAGCGCCTCACGGTCGGCGGCACGACGCCGCTGACGCACGGGCTCGTCGCCGGGCTCCGCATCGTCCGTACCGAGCGGCTCCGCGACCCGACGGTATATCCGCTCGTCGTGCTCATCAGCGACGGCCGCGGCAACATCTCGCTGTTCGGCGAGGAACCGCTTGTCGAGGCGCAGCGCGTCGCCGAGCAGCTGGGCGCCGATGGCGTGCACATGCTGGTCATCGACTCTGCACGCGATCACACGAGTAGACCGATGCCCCGCGTTGGAAGTCACGGCAGGCCACCACTCTTCGGCGGCTACGGATTCAACGCATGCCGCGACCTCGCCGACCGCGCGGGTGGCGAATACCTCGGCCTCTATGACCTGTCTCAGGGAGCGATCCTCGAGGGCGTCGAGAAGACGCTTCGAGGTCGCATGGCACAATGACCTCGATGCAAACAGGCAGAACAGTCTTCCCCTTCACTGCAATCGTGGGACAGGACCTCATGAAACAGGCCCTCATACTCAACGCGATCAACCCCGCGATCGGCGGTGTGCTGATTCGCGGCGAGAAAGGCACCGCGAAGTCCACAGCGGTGCGCTCGTTGACGAAACTCCTTCCAGGACTTGACGTCGTCGCTGACTGCCGCTACGGATGCCCACCCGATGACGCGGATCTGCAATGTGCGGAGTGCACCGTGCGCGTGCAGAGCGGTGAGACGCTCCCGCGCGGCCGCCGCCGGATGCGTGTCGTCGAGCTGCCCATCAATGCGTCCGAGGATCGCGTTGTCGGTGCCATCGATATCGAGGCGGCGATCAAACGTGGTGAGAAAGAGTTCGAGCCCGGCGTGCTTGCGGAAGCGAACCGCAACATCCTCTACGTCGACGAGGTGAATCTCCTCGACGACCATATCGTCGACGTCCTTCTCGACGCCGCGGCGATGGGTCAGAACACTGTCGAGCGCGAAGGCGTGTCGGTATCGCATCCATCACGCTTCATCCTCGTTGGAACGATGAACCCGGAAGAGGGTGAGCTGCGTCCGCAGCTGCTCGACCGTTTCGGCTTGTGCGTCGATGTCGAGGGCATTCGCGACGTGCGTCAGCGAGTCGAGATCGTCGAGCGGCGCGAAGCGTTCGAAGAGGATCCGACTGCATTCGCCGCGCGCTTCGAGCCCGCAGAGCAGGCCGAGGCGGATCGCATCGCGCGAGCGATGTCAGTGCTGTCCGATGTTGTGGTGGACCGCAATATCCTCGTGGCGATCGCCGCATTGAGCATCGAGCTCGAGGTGGACGGCCATCGCGCCGACATCGTGACGCGCAAAGCCGCGCAGGCACTGGCAGCGCACGAGGATCGCGCCGCTGTCGGCATCGATGACGTCGAACATGTCGCGCCGATGGTGCTGGCGCACAGGGTCAAGCCCGGGCTCTCGGGGAGCCGTCGCGGGCTGACCGATCTTGCGGAGATTCTGCGCACCGCGCACGACGGCAACGGCGCGTCCCAGGACTGAGGCATCCCCTCCGTGACGCATGCGTCTTGACCGGATCCGCAACTTCAGCATCATCGCGCACATCGATCACGGCAAGTCCACCCTTGCGGATCGGTTGCTCGAGGCGACCGGGACTGTGGCGTTGCGCGATATGCAGGACCAGGTGCTCGACCAGCTCGACCTCGAGCGCGAACGCGGCATCACCATCAAGGCGCAGGCGGTTCGCCTCGCGTACACGGCGTCCGACACGATCACCTATGAGCTGAACCTCATCGACACGCCGGGGCACGTCGACTTCGCGTACGAGGTGTCGCGGTCGCTCGCGGCGTGTGAGGGTGCGCTGCTTGTTGTTGACGCAACCCAGGGCGTCGAAGCGCAGACGCTCGCCAACGTGTACCAGGCGATCGACAATCACCTCGAAGTGATTCCGGTCATCAACAAGATCGACCTCGCCAATGCGGATGCGGAACTGGTGCGGCGCGAGATCGAGGAGGTGATCGGCATCCCCGCGGACGACGCCATCCTCACGAGCGCTCGTCAGGGGATCGGCATCGACCTCGTGCTCGAGGCGATCGTGAAGCGCGTGCCACCGCCAAAGGGTGATCGCGACGGATCGTTGCGGGCGCTCATCTTCGACGCGAAGTACGACGCGTATCGCGGTGTCGTCGTGTACGTCCGCATCGTGGATGGGCGCATCGCCAGTGGCATGCGCATCCGGATGATGAACAACCGGAGCGAGTTCGTCGTCGATGAGGTCGGGGTCTTCGCGCCGGCGATGACTCCCGTCGACGAGCTGCTCTGCGGGGAAGTCGGCTACTTCATCGCGTCGATCAAGAACGTGCGCGACAGCAAGGTCGGCGACACGGTGACCGACGCGACAAACCCCACCACACATCCGCTTCCCGGATATCGCGCGGTCACGCCGATGGTCTACGCGGGCATCTTCCCGGTCGACTCCGATGACGTGACCGACCTCAAGGAGGCGTTGCAGCGCCTCAACCTCAACGACGCGTCGCTCATCTTCGAACCGGAGTCGTCAGCGGCACTCGGCTTCGGGTTTCGCTGCGGGTTTCTGGGGCTGCTGCACATGGAGATCGTGCAGGAGCGCCTGGAGCGCGAGTTCGACCTCTCGCTGATCACCACTGCGCCGACCGTCGAGTATCGCGTTCGGCTGCGCAACGGCGAGGTGATCGCGATCGACAACCCGGAGATGCTCCCGGACGCGTCGAACATCGAGGCGATCGAGGAGCCGAGGACGAAGGCGACGATCATCGTGCCGAGCGCGTATGTCGGCGCGATCATGGAGCTCTGCCAGGAGCGGCGCGGCGAGTTCCAGCACATGGACTACCAGCCGGGCGACCGCGTTGCGCTCACGTACGACCTGCCGCTCGGCGAGATCATTCACGACTTCTATGACCAGTTGAAGTCGCGGAGCCGCGGCTACGCGTCGCTCGATTACGAGATCACGGGGTTCCGCGCCGAGAATCTCGTCAAGCTCGACATCCTGGTCGGCGGGCAGCGGGTCGACGCCCTGAGCATGATCGTCCACCGCGATCGGGCCAACGCGCACGGCCGGAAACTCGCCGAGCGACTCCGCAAGCTGATCCCCAGGCAGCTCTTCGAAGTGCCCATCCAGGCAGCGATCGGTGGCAAGATCGTCGCCCGTGAGACCGTGTCCGCCATGCGCAAGGACGTGCTTGCCAAGTGCTACGGCGGGGACATCACACGGAAGCGCAAGCTGCTCGAGAAGCAGCGCGAGGGCAAGCGCCGCATGAAAAGGGTGGGCAACGTGGAGATACCCCAGGAGGCTTTCATGGCCGTGCTCAAGATGGATGAGCAGTAGGGTGGACGTCTGATGCCACGCCCGAACCCGCCCCGCAAACGGCCGCGCCGGCGTCCCGACGCCGTCGAACGGGGCGCCCGCGCCGAGGTCACGCTCGCCAAGCAGGAAGCGCAGGTCAAGGAAAAGACCGGGTCCGCCGACGGCAAACGCCAGTCGAGCGCGAAGGCGAAACCAACGGGCAAGACGGTCGCCAAGGGCGCAGCCGGCGCGCGCGGCCGGCGCATCGATGAACCCTATGTCCCCTGGGCGAAGCGGTCGTACGCAGTGCTCGTCGGCGTGCTGTTCGTCGCCGAGGTCCTGATCGGCGGCGTCTACTACCTCACGATCTCCGGCAGCAAGCCGGCGCCGCCACCCTTCGGCATCTTCCTGCTGGCCGTCAGCTACCAGCCGCTGCTCCCCGTGGCGGCTGCGCTGCTCGCGGCACCGATCGCGAAGTTCATCACCAAGGAACCGCGCTCGCTCCGCTTCATGGAATCGATCATCGTCGGGATCGTCCAGTACTTCGTCTGGCTCTCGCTGTTCGTCGCGCTCACGTATGTCATCGGCGGCTTCAACTCCGCCGCGACGGCCGCGTCGAGCTCGGCCACGCCGGAGGCGATCGTCGGCCTGATCGTCATCGACATCCTCAGCTACGTCGCCGCGTTCTACGGCTATCCGCCGTTGTACAAGTTCATGCGCCGGCGCCCGCCGCCACGCACCGCGCAGCAACGCAAGTCGAAGCCCGAGCCGGCGGCAACGCAACCCCAGACATCGATCGTCGACAAGATGGACGAGGCATCCGCACGCGACTCGGGGGCGAAGGGCCAGGGGGCGTGAGCGTCGCGTTTGGCGATGTGCGCTCGCTGTATCTGCACATCCCGTTCTGTGAGCGCAAGTGCGAGTACTGCGACTTCACGAGCGTCGCCGGTGACACGGGTTCGGACGCGTACATGGAGGCGCTCGGCGCGGAGGTGCGCCGCATCGGCGAGCGCCTCGGCAGGCTGACTCTCGACACCGTGTTCATCGGTGGGGGCACACCGTCACTGGTGGATCCCGCGCTGCTTGCGGAGCTCGTGGCGACGGTGCGATCCACGTTCACGGTGCCGTCCGGCGCCGAGTTCACGATGGAAGCCAATCCGTCGAGCATCACCGCCGAACGGGCGCGCGTCTGGCTCGGGGCCGGCGTGAACCGCATCAGCATCGGCGTGCAGAGCCTCGAGGCGGATGCGCTGCACTTCCTCGGCCGTGTGCACGACGCGAACCGCGCGATCGCAGCCATCGCCGAGGTGAAGGAAGCCGGGTTTACGTCGATCAATTGCGACCTCATCTACGCGGTGCCGGGGCTCGGTGACGTCCGCTGGCGGCGAACGCTCGAGCGCGTGGCAGCCGCCGGACCGACGCACATCTCGTGCTACGAGCTCACGGTCGAGCCGGGCACGCCGCTGCACACGCGCGTGCGCCGCGGACTGGTCACGCCCGTCGACGGTGCCCGCTCGATGCGCCAGCACCGCATCGCCGTCGAGTTGCTCGAAGCCGCCGGCTACGCGCAGTACGAGGTGAGCAACTTCGCAGTGTCCGGCGAGGAGTGCCGGCACAACCTCGTGTACTGGCACAACGGGTATTACGCGGCGGCCGGAGTCGGCGCGCACGGCAACCTGCCCGCGGACGCTGCGGCCGCCATCGGCCTGGAGGTCGCCGACGGTGCCGTCTCCGTCCGGCACTGGCACGGCCGGGGCATCGCTGCGTACGGGCGCGCGATTCGGGCCGGAGAGTTCGCACTCGTGGGTTCGGAGCCCGTCGGCCCGGAGATGCGCGAGCAGGAGCGGGTCATGCTCGGGCTCCGCCTGCGTGAAGGGGTTCGTGTCGGCGTAGCGAGCCTGGACGAGGCACGCTCGCTGGAGGGCCTCGGGCTCGTCGCCATCGACGGCGATCGCGTCCGCGCCACCGCCCGCGGGGAGGCGGTGCTGAACCAGGTGACGCTCCGTCTCGTGGGCGACCAGGCCGCCTAGCTGGTACTCTTAGCACTCAGCCCTGACGAGTGCTAACGCGCCGGTGCCCCGGCCGCGAACGCCTCGTCGCCTCCGGTCAGACGTGCAACACCCAGTCCCTCTCGATCAGCGCAAGCAACAGATCCTCAAGGCCGTCGTCGCGGACTACACGCGCACGGGCGTCCCAGTGGGGTCGGCTTCGCTTGCCGTCCACCTCGCCACCTGGTCGTCGGCGACGATCCGCAACGAGCTGGCGACGCTGAGTGAGGTCGGGTATCTGATCCAGCCGCATACGTCGGCCGGCCGGGTGCCGTCCGACCTCGGCTACCGGTACTACGTCGACTTCCTCATGGACGAAGAGGATGTTCCCGCGGCGGTCCGTCGCCAGGTGGACCCCTTCTTCGCGGTCATGCCGACCGGCGTTGAGGACATCCTCGAGATCGCCGCGACGGCGCTGGCCCAAGCCGCCGATGCGGTGAGCCTCGTGACCGCCCCGCGCGCTCTCGGCGTCCGGGTCAAGCATCTCGACCTCGTCAAGCTCAATGACACGCAGGCGTTGCTCGTGCTCGTGCTCGAGGGCAACCTGGTTCGCCAGCAGGCGCTCAATCTCACCGCTCCGACGGACCAGTCTGTGCTCAGCGCCATCGCCGCAGGGCTGAACGCAGTGGTGGTCGGCCTCAACGCAGCGGGCATGTCGAGGCTGCCCGAGTCCATCGGCGCGCACGCCCCGCTCGAGCACGATCTCCTCACCCAGATCATCGCGTTCATGACGGTGTGCGACGCCCAGCAGGACACACTCATCCTCCATGACGGCGTGCGCAACCTCCTGCACCAGCCCGAGTTCGGCGATGTCGAGCTGCTCCAGCAGGTGATCGAGGTGGTGGAGGAGGAGCGCATGCTCGCCGCCCTGATCAGCGCCGCCGATCTCGACCACGGGATCCAGATCATGATCGGGCGTGAGAGCGGCATGGCCGAGCTGTCGCGGTGCAGCCTCGTGCTCACCACGTACCGGGCCGGCGCCGAACGCCGCGGCACCATCGGCGTCCTCGGCTCGACGCGGATGGCGTACGCGCAGGTCGGTCCGCGGGTGCGCTACGTCGCCCAGCGCGTCGGCCGGGCCGTCGGGCGTGCTTTGAGCTGACCGTGGGCATAGTGAGCGCATGACCGAAGAACCAGACCTGTCGGCCTTCCAGCCGGACTCGGACAGCCGGGCAGAAGCTGCTTCCACCGAACCGGACGAGCGGGACGCGCGCTACCTCCGCCTCGCCGCCGATTTCGAGAATTTCAAGCGACGCAAGACCCAGGAGATCGCCGACGTGCGTCGCTACGAGAGCGAGGATGCGGCGCTGGCGCTGCTCCCGGTGCTCGACAACCTGCGCCGCGCGGTCGACCACGCGAGTGAGGCGGGCGCCGAGGAATTCTTCGTGAGCGGCCTGCAGCTGGTCGTCCGGGAGTTCGAGACCGCACTGGAGCGCATCGGCGTTGTCCCGGTGCCCGCAGTGGGCGAGCGTTTCGACCCGGCACTGCACGACGCGATCGCCGCCGAGGAATCCGACGATGTCACCGAGGACACGGTGATTGCGGAGCTCGTCCCCGGGTACCGGCTCCACGACCGCCTGCTCCGGCCCGCGATCGTCCGCGTCGTCCGACCGCGCAGCAATCCGTCCGGTAACTGACCGATGGCGACTGTCAAACGCGATTACTACGAGGTGCTCGGCGTCGCGCGCGACGCCACCCCGGAGCAGCTGAAAGCCGCGTATCGCAAGCTCGCCATGCAGTACCACCCAGACCGCAACAACGGCGACAAGGCGGCGGAGGAGAAGTTCAAAGAGGTCGGTGAGGCGTACTCCGTGCTGAGCGATCCACAGAAGCGGCAGCGCTATGACGCATACGGCCACGTCGCCGACGGTGCGCAACCGGACTTCGGCAACTTCTCGTTCGACTCGGCGTTCGACCTCTTCGACATGTTCTTCGGTGGCAGCGGCCGCCGCCGCGCGCACACGGGTCCGCAACGCGGCGACGACCTGCGCATGAACATCGAGATCACCTTTGAGGAGGCTGTGTTCGGCGCCAAGCGGACCGTCGAGGTGCCGCGCGCGACGCAGTGCACGGAGTGCAACGGGTCGGGAGCGAAAGCCGGCACCAGCGCGACGCAGTGCGCGACGTGCTCGGGCAGTGGCCAGGTGCGCAGGACGATGCAGTCGATCTTCGGTCAGGTGGCCAGCGTGACCCCGTGCCCCACGTGTCATGGCGAGGGATCGGTGATCGCGGATCCGTGTCCCATCTGCCGCGGGCAGGGCCGGGTGCAGGGACGCCACACCGTTGAGGTCACGATTCCTGCCGGTGTCGACGACGACGTGACGCTCCGTCTCACCGGCGAAGGTGAGCCGGGACCGCGCGGCGGGCCGTCTGGTGATCTGTACCTCGGCTTCCGCGTCAAGCCGCATCCCAACCTCGTCCGGCGTGGACAGGACCTCCTGTATGAGCTCCCGATTTCGGTGACCCAGGCAGTGCTGGGCGACACCATCGCCATCACGACCGTCGACGGCGAGCACCCCGTCGAGGTGCCGGCCGGCACGCAACCGGGACGCCAGATAAAGATGCACGGACTTGGTGTTCCGCACGTGCGGACCGGACGGCGCGGCGACCTCATCTGCGTCGTTCGTGTCGTGGTGCCGAGCCACCTGTCGCATCAGGACAAAGCGCTGTACGAGCAACTCGGCGGGCGTGAAGGCAAGCCCGCCGAGGTCAAGAAAGGCTTCTTCGACTCGCTGCGCGACGCGTTCAGGGGCTGAGTCTTCGCGTATCCCCCGACGACGTTTATCGCGTCGCGGGAGCGGGTACCAATGGTGTGTCGCGAGAGCCGCGACCACAGCAGAACTCGTTACAGGAGAACGGAGAAATGGCGATCGTCCGTTGGAATTCGTGGAATGACCTGTTCGACGCGCACGATCAGATGAATCAGTTGTTTCAGCAACTGACGCCCGGATCAGCCTCCCGCAATGGCGTCGAGTACACCAGCCTTCCGGTCGACATTCAGCAGACCGACGGCGCCTTCATCGTCGAGGCTTCTGTCCCCGGCTTCAAGCCCGGCGAAGTCGAGCTCACGTTCGAGGATGGCGTCCTCACCATCGCCGGCCGGCGCGCCACCAGCGAGACGGCAAAAGACGCTACGTACCTGCGCCGCGAGCGCCGCGTCACGGCGGTCTTCCGTCAGGTCGGTCTTCCCGCTGAGGTGCGTGCGGAAGACATCACCGCATCGTTCGAGCACGGCGTGCTTCGTATCACCATCCCGCGCGCGCAGAAGGCGCAGCCCAAGCGGATCCCGGTGACCGTCGCCAACGGCGACGAGCACGAGCCGGAAAAGATCGTCGAGCACGCGCCGACCGCGACCGCCTAGTCCAGCCCCCTCTCAGGCCTGGTCGCCCTAACCGGGCGGCCAGGTCATCTGCCGTCCACCGAGCAGGTGAATGTGCAGATGGCCGACGGTCTGTCCGCCCTGCTTTCCGGTGTTGACGACGAGCCGGAAGCCGGTCTCGTCGATCCCCTCGTCTTCGGCGATCGACTGGGCGACATGGAGCATCCGCCCCCACAGGCCATCCTGTGCCGGCGTGAGCTCCAACACCGATTCGATGTGGTCGCGAGGCAACACGAGGATGTGCACCGGCGCTACCGGGTTGACGTCGCGAATTGCCATCACCCGGTCGTCCTCGCGGACGAACGTGGCCGGGAGCTCGTGAGACGAGATGGCGCAGAAGATGCAATCGCTCATGAGCGCAGCAGGGTACCGCGCAGACGGTCGCCCAGGACGTCATCGGCGCGAACGAGGTCCAGCCCGCCCTGACGGACGCCGGCAGCACCGTCCACGGTGATCTCGTGGTACCCAGCGGTCAGCCCGTGGGCAAAGTGCTCCTCGACGGCGTCCCACGCGACCTCGTGCACGCGCCCGCAGGCCGCTGCTAGCGAGCGGGCTCCGGAGCGTCGGGTCGCGCGGCGCACCTCGGCGCTGCGCCGCCGCGCGACCTGCTCGTCGACACGGGCGTCGAGCAGTGATGCAGGCGTTCCCGGACGGGGTGACCAGCGGAACACGTGCCCCTGGAGGAAGCCGACCTCGTCGACGAGTGAGAGCGTCTCGCGATGGTCGTCCTCGGTCTCGCCGGGGAAGCCGACCATGATGTCGGTCGTGAATTCGGTTGTCGGATCCAGGTCGCGCAACGCGCGCGCGACACGCAGGTACTGCGCACGCCGGTAACCGCGGTGCATGGCTCGAAGGATCCGGTCGCTCCCGCTCTGGAGCGGCATGTGCCAGTGCGAACACAGCCGTGGATGCCCGTTGAGCGCGATCATCCCGGCGCTCACGTCGTTCGCGTTGATGCTGCTCAGGCGGATGCGCGCGGTGTCGCCACATGAGTCCAACAGCGACCCGACGAGAGTTGGCAGATCGGTCCCGATGTCGCGTCCGTACGAGCCGAGGTCGACGCCGCAGAGCACGATCTCGGCGTGACCTCCGTCGACGGCAGCGCGGACTCGCTCGTGCACCGTGCGTGGTGCGATGCTCGATGACGCGCCTCGCGCCTGCCAGACGATGCAGTACGTGCAACGATGGTCGCAGCCGTCCTGCACCTTGATGAACGCGCGCGAGCGCAGGAATGGGGCGCCCTGAGCGATGGTGTCGGGGCGCGACATCGCGAGGATGTGCTCGGCGATGCTGTCCTTGTCCTTGTTCGCGAAGACCGAGTCGACCGTCGTGTATGCGCCGGGATTCGCATCGACGCTGCAGCCGGTGAGCACGAGGTGCGCGCCGGGATCGAGCCTGCGCAGCCGCCGGATGCGCTGACGCGTTGTCGCGTCTGCCTGCGCAGTGACCGTGCAGGAATTGAGCACTCGAACGTCAGCCGGCTCGTGCTCCGGAACCACATCGCATCCGCCGGCGGCCAATCTGCCCGCCAGGTCCGCCATTTCGGCAAAGTTGACCTTGCATCCAAGCACGGTCAGCGCGACGCGCAGCGGAGCGGCGGACTGCGCGGTCATGACGGTGGTGGCGCGGCCGCCGCGTCGAGGTCACCTGCGGCTGCCAGCAGCAACGCCGTTGCGATGGCTCCTGCAAGGCGGCTCGGAAGCGTGCGCGCACCGAGATGGACATGTGTGGTGCCGCACTCGTCGAGTGCGCGCAGGTCTGCGTCATCGAGCCCACCCTCTGGACCGATGACCAGTCCGACTCCGGCTGTCTGCTCCGTCACGGCGCTCGATATTGGCACGGCATCCGTACTGATGACGCACACAAGAATCGGCGCGTTGGGCGGCAAGGCCTGGAGTGCCTCGCGCAGCGGCAGCATTGCGTGCACCTCCGGCGGAGCAGCGCGCCCGGCGAGTTGTGCGGCCTCCCTGGCGATCGTCCGCCAGCGTTCGAGCCGGTGGATCACACGCGATGGGTCGGGCCGCGA
>JBEKKP010000025.1:0-43638 GCA_050010655.1 Candidatus Dormibacteria bacterium | reverse complement strand
TGGACGCCCGACAAGCCCATCGATTGCCTGTGAGCACGCGGCGGTGGTCGCGTCCAGGACAGAACCGGCGTCGCCTTCCATGATCCACGCGAGCCCGCCCTGCGGGACCTCGGCGATGCAGATGATGGAACGGTTTTCGAAGTTCGCCTCGGCGATGAAGCGCACTTCCTCGCCGCTCCGGCGATTTAACCCGAACGGATGCGTCAGCGCGAATCGTGTGAACGCCGCGGGATCGGTACGCGCCTCGGCGGGGGCGTCGAGGCGCTCGAGATAGACGTCGAGTGCCGGCCGATCGTCAAGCGCGAGCACGCGAGTCCCACTGCTTGCAGTCACGAGAAACGGAGCGCCAACCCTGGTCCACCCGTGCTGGACACCGATGCCGAGCGGTGCGTCCGACGTGATGGCGGCCGCCACAACCGAGTCCTCGATGACTTCGCCGTCGAAGAACTGGAAGGTCTTGCGCATCGCGAGATCGTCGCCGGCACAGCCGCCGACCAGCGGCACGGATGCGCCGACGACGCTGTATGCGCCTCGAACGACTTCCTGCTGATCGCCGGCGAGACCGTCAGTCAGCAGGAGCAGGACCTGGTGTTCGCCGGCACGCTCATGTTCGGCACAGGTTGCTGCGGCCGCGCCGGCACCGCGCAGATCTCGCGACGCGTTGCGGGCCGCGTGGGTCGCCACAGAGAAGCCGCTGCCGCCGAGCGCTGTCACGACGACGCCGTTGTCGGCGGGGCCGTCGGTCGCGATCTCCCCCGCTGTGGTGCAGCCGATGAGCGGGACGGCAGGCGCGACCGAGCGCACGCCCTTGATCATCGCCGCGAGATCCTGCGCTGGAGAGGCGAAGACGATCAGCAGCCGGGGGTCGCTGCCGCGGATCGCCATTGATGCGGCCTCACTACCGGCGCGATATGACTCGGAGGCTGTCGAGGTGCCGACTCCGATCCAGCGACTCTCGGTTGCGACGTCGGCATTGCCGTCCGTGGTGGGTACGGTGATCGCTGTCATCTCAGGAGTGGAGGGGGTCCAACACCCCGGTTCTCACCGGAGCGGCGTGGACGGGGTCGGTCAGTGCATCCCGGTCGGCATGCCTCCGCCGCTTGACGCGGTACATGGCACTGTCGGCCCGCTCGTAGACGTCCTGCGGTGCCTCATCGCCGGCTCCGAGTGCCGCACCGACGCTGATGCTTGGGACGCCCGATTCCAGTCGCAGGCGACCGACTGCCGCTTGCATCCGGGTCTCGAGCTGCGCGATCGCTTCGTCAGATGCATCGAGCACGAGTGCGGCGAATTCGTCGCCACCCACTCGCGCGAGCGTGTCCCCGCGGCGGATCACACCTGCAAGCGCGGCGCTGACTTCGACGATGAGCCGGTCCCCTTGCGCGTGTCCCCACTGGTCGTTGACGACCTTGAGTCCATCGACGTCGACGACCATGATCGCGAACGGCGTGCGCCCCGAAATCCGTCGGAGCGCAAGGTCGAAGCCGCGACGGTTGGCGAGATCGGTCAGCGCATCGACCGTGGCCTGACGTTGAAAACGACGATGGGTCATGGCGTTTGCGAGCGCCAGCTCGGTGAGGTGCGCAAGCGAGCCAAGCCGTTCCACGAGGTCATCCGCGATCGGACGTCCGCGGCTCGCTGCCGACAGAATCCCAAACGGCTTTCCGTCGACCGACACGAGCGCATATGCGGAGTGGGTGGTACCGCTCAGCTGGGCGAGGCGGCGGACGATCGGACCGCACGCATCCAGGTCGAGCTCACCGCTCGTTGCCCGACCGGTGCGAATCGTCTCGACGGCGATGGGATGCTCGGCGGTCGGCCAGCGCTCTCCGGCGAGGCTGATCCCAACCTCGTCGCTGTCTGCCGCGACCACCATCTCATCGCCTTCGAGGACGAAATACTGGCCCCGGCGCGGAGCATCCCCGTGGGGCGAGACAAGGATCGCAGCGAGATGCGACGCCATTGCCATCACCTCATCCGGGTCGAGGCTGTTGAGCGCCTGTGCGGCGTTGGCCATGACGGCAAGCTGGCGAGCTCGTTCATCGGCCGCACCCAGCGCGGTGCTCAAGCGCTGGCGCAACGCGTGCGTGGCGAAGGTGACCAGCAGGGCGATGCCCGCGTAGACCACAAGGCTCCGGAACAGCGCGGCCGGATTGGATGTGCCCTGCGCCCAGATAAAGGTATCGGCCACGACGATGGCTGGGATGACGAACGCGGCCTCCCAGAGCTTGCCGTAGAGGGCCGAGAAGATCACCGGGAGGAGGAGCAGCGCCGAGAGACCGGACGAAGGGCCATCCGCATATGCGAGCACGCTGATCGCGGCCACGGTGGCCAGAAGCTGCACCGTCGGGACCCAGGCAGGCGCCCGCTGGGAGATCCCGAGGATGCCATCCAGCGCCAGCGCCACGGCGAGCGCGATCGCAAGCAGCAGCCACACCGGATGTCTGGGGCCTGGCGGCAGCAGCGTGCTCGCGAGCGCGACCAGACCGGCGATGGCAAACGGTGCCGAGCGACGAACCCGGTCCTTGGTATTTCGCAACTTGAGTGGGCCAGCTCCGTGAGTGGCTAACGCGCCGGGGTCGAGCTTGCCAGAGATCCGGCGAACTCACGGTGCGTGCCGGTAACGAAGCTGTAGCAGGCCCACCCACGAAGGACGCCGAGAACGTTCGGGCGTCAGACCAGCACAGTCAGGACGAAGCGGTGAAGTCCACGTCCTCGGTCTTGACCGTTCCCGCGGTCCGCCCCGGCGCCGTCTGATACGTCCAATACAAATTGGTGTGTGCGATCACCTTGTCGGGTGGCGGCGCACCCCACTCGGTCTGGTCCTCTGTGGTGTGCGCGTCGCTGACAAGCGTGGCGTCGTATCCACGGGCCAGCGCGCCATGCAGCGTTGAGCGGATGCACTGATCGGTCTGCGCGCCGACGACGACGAGCCGGCCGACGCCCAGTCCCGCGAGGACGGATTCGAGCGTTGAATCCTCAAACGAGTCCGGGTAGTTTTTGAAGATCAGAGGCTCGGCCGCATCGCGGGAAAGTTCGGGGACGAGCTGCCAGCCCTCACTGCCCTTCTCGATGTCCTCATCCGAATGCTGGACCCAGATCACCGGCACGTCCTCATCGCGGGCTCTGTCCACAAGGGCATTGACGTTCGCGACGACTGCGTCGCGCTCGTACGCCGCTCCCACGACTGCGTTCTGTACGTCGATGACGATCAGCGCGGTCTTCGGCCGATTCTCGAGCGTGGTCATGGTTCCCCCTGGATCGTGCTGGGCTCCTGTGCCGTCGAGGTTAGATCACCCGCACCCCGAGGCGGACCGGCTGGCTCAGTCGGAGGTCTCGCGACGACCGGCCTGCTCGTACGGTGTAGGTTCCTGGACGCCAGATCCAGTCGCGCACGTCCGGATCGAACCGCGCAAACGTCCGGGACGGAATCACCAGTCGCGCGCTGACCGACTCGCCGGCGTCGGCGTCGACCGTGGCAAAGGCAGCCAGGGTGCGGAGCGGACGGTCGGGTTCGTCCTCGTGTGGTTCCAGGTAGACCTGCACCACCTCGCGGCCACCGCGATGTCCCGTATTGCGCAGGGTCACGACGACTCCGAGGTCCTCGTGCGCATGCACCGCTTCATCCTCGAGGGACAGCGAGTCGTAGCTCCACTCGGTGTAGCCAAGCCCGTGGCCGAAGCAGAACAGCGGCTCGCGCTCGTCTCGGTCGTAGCCGCGATACCCCACGAGCAGACCCTCGGCGTACGTGAGCGTGCCTCCTTTTGGCTTCGCATGCAGCACTGGAGAGTCGCTCTCCTCGCGGGGGATCGAGACCGGCAACCTGCCGCCGGGTTCGGCGACGCCGAGAACGCAATCCGTCAACGCCTCCCCGAACGCCTGACCCGGAAACCACACCTGCAAGACGGCCTTGACGTCGTCGACCCACGGCATGAGGACGGGCATCCCCGAGTTGACGACGACGACGGTCTTCGGCTGCGCGGCGGCAACCCGTCGCACCAGTTCGTCCTGTCTTCCCGGCAGCGACATCGTGTCTCGGTCGTAGCCCTCGCTTTCGGTTCCCTCCGCGGATCCGACGACAACGACAGCGACATCGGCGGCGACGGCTGCGGCAACGGCGGCGTCGAGCAATTGATCCTCATCGACCTTCGGCGTGACACCCAGGCGCATGGTGACAAAGCCGGCCTCGGGTCCTCGAATCGTCGGCCGGAATGCCGCTCGTATCTCCACGTCGGCGCCGGCGCGCAGCTCGATCGGCACCCGGAGTTCGGGCGGACGAGAGAACGCTTCGACCACCTCGGTCGGGGGCAGCGTGGTCGCTTCCGCACGCTCGGAGCCGTCGACTGAAATGCTCAACAATCCAACGCCTGCGACGCCGACCATATGTGTGCCATCCACGGCGGCCCGATATCGAGCGCGAATCAGCAACTCCGAGCCCGGGCGATGGACGGTTGCAGGCAGGCCGTCCCACCATGTGAGCACGCTCGTCGGATGCGTGGCCTCGTACACGAGCGTGCCCGAAGCGTCACGAACCTCAACGCGCACACCGATATCGCCGCTCACCGGATCACGCACACTGCCACTTGGTGGCGGTGGGATCGTGGCCCACGTGGCGCAGCCTTCCTGCACATCAACCTCATCGAACTCGCCCAGCGTGCGCAGCGAGTCGACGACTCCGGGTCGGACCACTGGCAGGACGCGCACACTGCCGCCACCCTGCGTCTGCGGAAGCGCGACATTTGGTCCGATGAGCGCGACGCGCCGCACGTCGGTGTGGTTCAACGGCAGCAGAGCATCCTCATTGCGAAGGAGCACGAACGAACGCGAGGTCACCTCGCGCATGAGTGTGTGATCGATCAACGAGGGCGGCGTGTCCGCGGCATCGGGTTCACCCGCTCCGCCGTCACGCGACACGGAGCCGGGGATGCTGTCGAGCGCGCCAACTCTGCGAGCAAGTCCCAGCAGCCGTAACACTTTGTCGTCGATGTCGGACTCGGGGACGGCACCGGCACGCACAGCTGCGACCAGCTGATCGCCCCATGGTCCACGCGGGCCCGGCATGGCGAGATCCAGGCCCCCCAGCGCGGTGGGCTCCGTTGTTCTCGTCGCGGACCAGTCCGAAACGACGACGCCCTGGAATCCCCACTCGCCTTTGAGCAGATCCCGGAGCAACGGTCGGTTGGCGGTCATCGTGTCGCCGTTGACGGAGTTGTATGCAGCCATCACCATCGCCACGTCGGCCTCGAGCACACACGCTTCAAACGGCGGCAGATACAGCTCCCTCAGTACCTGTTCCGTGATCACGGCGTCGTAGGTTCGCCGATCGGTCTCGGAATCGTTGGCCACGTAGTGCTTCACCGAGGCTCCGACGCCTGCCTCCTGCACGCCGCGCACGTATGCAACCGCGATACGCGACGTCAGGAACGGGTCCTCGGAGAAGCATTCAAAACCACGCCCGCTCAGCGGCGTACGGATGATATTCACCGTCGGCGCGAGCAACACGTCGACCCCTCGCGATCGCGCCTCCACCCCGAGCGCACGCGTCACTTCCGTGACGAGATCCTCGTCCCAGGTGGCGCTCAAGGCCACGGGACACGGCAGCGACGACGAGAGATGACGCGGATCGAAGCGGCGTCCGCGTACGCCCGATGGACCGTCTGAAACAACCATCGAGCGCAGTCCGACACTCGCGATCGCGTTGAGCGACCACGCGTCGGCGCCGGTCAGGAGGTGAACCTTCTCCTCGAGGCTGAGGCGCGTCAGCAGGTCGGACTCGTCACCGCGTTCATCGGTGGCAGTGGCGTTCATGGTTGGTTTCCTTTCTTTGAAGCGGGTCCGGGTGTCCGGCCGGCGCGGTGCCGGCCGGACGGACCCTCCCATCAACGTGATGGCGGAAAATCGTTGCTGTGGTGCGAGCTCAGGAGACGGGCTTGAGCTGCATCAGGATGTATGGCATCTGCGGATCGCTTGGCGACGGATCCATATACGGATCCGACTGGTCAGGCCATCCGACGTACTTGGTGCTGCTGTAGACGTTCCAATCCGCGCCATAGAGTAGCGGTGCCTCGGGAACATCTGTCGACATGATCTTCTCGAGCTGCTGGACGGCGGGATAGAGGTCTGTGGTGTCCGTGGGATCGGTGCTGGCGTACGTCTGTAGCGCCGTCTCGGCAGCAGGGTTCGAGTACCCCTCGTAGTGCGCTGCCGTGGTGGAGCTCGATCCGTCGAGCCAGTCTTCGTACTGGATGTACGGGATGCTGCCACCCTGGCCCCAGTGCAACGCCGTCTGCCACGCAGAAGGAGTGCCGGTGAGGTTGGCGTTCCAGTCCGAATACCCCTGCGCGGGCTTGGTGGTCACATCCATGCCGAGCGCCTGCAGTTCCTGGGAGATAAGCGAGGCATCCTCCCAGTAGTCGGAGAACGGAACCGGATCGTAGACGGAGAACTTGATGATCTGGCCGGCCTTGGTCCAGCAATTGGCCACGTTGGTACCGTCGCAGTTTCCGGCCGACTTGTAGGTTCCGCTGCTGTACGACGACGTTGCCGGCGCCTTCCAACCGTCGCCGCTCAGGATGTCGTACACGTCGTCACCGCTCGGCAGCTTGTCTGCCGAGGCGGTTGTGGCATCAGGGACATTGCCCGCGGTGGAGAGATCACCCGTGAGACTGCCGTCCGACGGAAGGAACGCCTTCTGGTTCGGCAGGATCAGTCCGCTGGATGAGCTCGCCGGCTCTTCGTAACCGGACTCCCCCAGGAGGGCCAGCGCGTTACGGTCGATCCCGTAGCTGACCGCCTTGCGAACCGCCGCATCACTGATGCCGGTTGCCCCACCGTTGCCCGGATTCAGGTTGAACCACATCACGACGGTGTTCCCTGACGCGAACCAGGCATGGTTGGTCTGCGGGTCGAGGTTGACGAAGCTGGCGTAGATGTTCGGGATGTCGTTCCCGGCCCAGTCGAGCTGGTCGCTCACGAGCGCATCACTCGCGGCCGCGTTGGTGGCGACCGACGGGACCTCCACCTCTGACTCCGGTGGCTTTCCGCCCCAGTAGTTGGGATTGGGCTTGAACTTGATCAGCGACGTGGAATAGCTGTCGAGCTCAAACGGCCCGGTGCCGACCGGATGCGTGATCTGCATGGTGGGGTTCGCTGCGATCTGGTTCGCCACCGATGCCTGCATCATGTAGGTCGTACCAAGGATTGCCCACAGGCCCGTGAATTGCGACGTGCTGAAGTGCAGGGTCACGTTGTTCCCGGAAATCGTGGGCGCGGATACCTGCGGCGGCACTCCGGGGGTGTCGGCCTTGGGGTTGTTCATCGCCACGAATGTGGCGGCGACATCCTTCGGACCGAAGGAGGATCCGTCGCTGAACTTCACACCGGTTCGCACGGTGATCTGCAGATCCTTGCCACCATTCTGGAAGGCGTACGCCGTCGCCAGCCAGTAATGGGTGCCCGCGGCGGTCGGATCGAGTTGATCGAATTCGACCAATGGCTCGTACAGGATGCTCTTCATCCCGACGCTGGATGCAACGGAGTTGGGGTCGTAGGGGTTGAAGTCATCCGAGAACGTGACTCCCGTGGTCGGTTCGTAGATGAGCGGCGCCCCTGTTGTCTTTGTGGGTCCTGGGCTGGACCCCGAGCATGCCGCGACGAACAGTGTCGTCACGCCGAGAACAGCAATGACTGGTCTCCGCCTCATGTTGTGTCTCCTCTAACCGTTTTCTTGATCTCCGACGCACTGCGTTGGGCAGTGCACTTCCCGTTGCTTCAGTGGTGGCGTGCGGCCGCCTACGGGGGGCGTTGCACTTCTGACTCCCCCGTCAGCGCGACGACGGGCGTCGAGGGCGCCATCGCCACGTCGCTGTGGTGTTCACCGTTGTCGACATGCAACCAGCAGGCTGCGGAGTGACCCGGTGCAACGGTCACGGTCGGCGGTGCGGTGCGCTTGCAGATGTCCATCACATGCGGGCAGCGCGGATGAAATCGGCATCCGGGCGGAGGCGCCAGCAGGCTCGGTGGCGCTCCACGGGCCGCAAGCACGGGGCGCTCGAGCCGTTCCGGATCCGGCGCCGCAGACAGCAGGAGTTGCGTGTATGGATGCGCCGGCGAGTCGGTGAGACGGACGCTCGGGGACACCTCGACCAGCTGGCCGGCGTACATGACCACGATGGTGTCGGCCAGATATCGCGCAGACGCGATGTCGTGGGTGACGTAGAGGATTGCGAGCTGCTCACGGTCGCGCAGATCTGCAAGCAGGTTGAGCACCCCGAGGCGGATCGAGACATCGAGCATCGACACGGGCTCATCGGCCAGCAGCACCCTGGGGCGCACCGCAAGGGCTCGGGCGATCGCGACGCGCTGTCTCTGGCCGCCTGACAGTTCGTGAGGAAACTTGTCGGCGTACTTCGCTGGTGGATCGAGGGCAACGCGGTGCAGCAGTTGCATCACCGCCTGCTCCACATCACCGTCGGCGGTGTGGTGGATCTGCAGCGGACGCGCCAGGTGGTGGCGAATCCTGTGCACGGGATTGAGTGAGGCGAACGGGTCCTGAAAAACCATCTGCACCTGTGCCGCGAACGCGCGAGACCGCGTTGCGGCGACGGGCTCACCATCCAGGAGCACGTCGCCTGCATCCGGTTTCACGATCCTGGCCAGCAACCGGGCGACAGTCGTCTTGCCGGATCCGCTCTCGCCCACGACGGCGGTGACCGCTCCGGCCATCAGTTGCAGCGAAACGTCATCCACCGCATGGAGCCGCGAGCGCCGTGCCAGCAGTCCGCTGCCGCGCTTGACCCAGAACGACTTCGTCAAACCACGTCCCTCGAGCACGGGCACCTTGGGGCCTGCGTCCGGAACGACGGCGAGCGTGGTCATACCGCGCGCCCCGCACTCGTGTCGATGGGCGCGGCACCGGAACGCGACATCGCCGGATCTGGAAGCGTCAACTCAGGAGGAGCTGTCGCGTCTCCTCGATGCAGCCAGCAGGCAACCTCACGAGCTGTTCCGGCGAGCGGCTCGAGTTTTGGCACTTCCTGGCTGCATTGCGGCATCGCCCACTGGCACCGCGGATGGAACGCGCACCCCGGTGGCAGATCCCGCAGGTCGGGCGGCGAACCGGGAATGCCTTCCATTCGATAGCGATCGCCGTGCATCGGCGGGAAGCAGTGCAGCAGGCCGTACGTATACGGGAGACGCGGCGCGCGAAACAGCGACGTCGCCGGCGCCCGCTCCATGAGCCGGCCCGCATACATCACCGCGATGTCGTCGGCGAACTCGACGAGCAGCGAGAGGTCGTGCGTGATGAAGAGCGCGGCAAAACCCAGCCGGTCGCGCAATCCCATCAACTCCTCGAGGATCTCGCGCTGGGTCACCACGTCAAGAGCCGTCGTGGGCTCGTCGAGGATCATGACCTGGGGATCCAGCGCGAGCGCCATCGCGATCATCGCCCGCTGGCGCATGCCACCTGACATCTCATGGGGATAGCTGCGAAGCCGGTCCGCAGTCATGCCCACCAACTCGAGGAGTTCGCCGGCGCGCTCGCGTCTGTCGGCGCGGCTCATCCCGTGACGATGGGTTGCGAGCAACTCGTCGAATTGCGCGCCGATGGTGCTCACCGGGTTGAGCGCATTCAATGCGCTCTGCAGGACGATCGATATCTCCGACCAGCGGACCGTTCGGAGTTGCTCCTCCCCCGCTGCCAGCAGGTCAATGGTCGTTGCGGGCTCGCTCGGGGACTCTGGCTTCGAGTGGAACAGCACCTGGCCACCCGTAATGACTCCCGGCGAGCGGAGCAGACGGATCGCCGCCATCGCGAGCGTCGACTTGCCGCTGCCGCTCTCCCCTGCCAGACCGAGGACGCGGCCGCGGCCGAGCGTGAGGTCGCAGTCGGACACCGCGTGCACCGCGTCATCGCCGAAGCCGTAGTCGACACAGAGGCCTCGGATCTCGAGCACCGGATCCATGTCCGCTTCGGACGCGGGACGTGCGGAACGGTTCATGGCGCTCATGCCCTGGAGAGTCATGGCGTGCCCGGTTCCGCGGTGCCAACGTCAACGTTGATGCGGTTTCGCACCACGGGGGTCAGCCCAAGCTTCGGCCGGCGGCTGACGCCCAGCTTGCGAGCAGCCTTGCGGGAGAGCCCAGCGACCCGGAGCCGCGGATTGATGAATTCGTCGATGCCGAAGTTGAGGAGCGCCAGGCCGGTTCCGAGCAGCGCGATGCAAAGGCCGGGTGGCACCCACCACCACCACCAGCCGCCGCGCACAGCATCGTTCGCGAACACCTCGCGCAGCATGTAGCCCCAGTTCCAGAGGCCCGGCGGTGACGATGTCGGTGATCCGGCGAGACCGAGGAACGAGATGGCGACATACGCGCCGATCGCGTACAGCGTCGTGAACAGGAATGACGCGGTGCCTCAACGAAATCCCGGTTGCGCAACGAAAGGGTTTGCGCCCTCAGCACTCGGGAGCTGTACGCCCAGGCGGTGATCGCGATGATGAGGCTGACGAGGAAGATGCTCGTCCCCGCCGCCGGCACGTAGTCGGCAAGCACGATCAACAACGGAAGCCCCGGGATCGCGAGAAAGACGTTGCCGAGCAACGACAATCCCTCGTCGGCGCCACCGCCGAGATAGCCGGCGGTCACGCCGACGATGATCGACAGCACCGTGGCGATCGCTGCAGCGAGGAGCCCGACCGCAACGGTTGCCTGCGTTGACACGAGCAGTTGCGACCAGACGTCCTGGGCGAAAATGGTGGTGCCAAGCCAGTGCGCGCTCGATGGCGGCAGCGGGAGTGGGTAGTAGTCCGCCTTGATGTTCGTTCCGGGACCGGTGCCGGCAACGAGAACGTGCTGCACCCAACTCTCGTTCGTGAGATTCGGGGAGTACGGAGCGATCCAGGCGCCGATGATGGCGATCACCGCGAACACCGCGAGGATCACCAGGCCCGTGATCACCTTCGGCGAGCGCGGCAGGCGCAATGCGCGCGACGTTCTCGACGGCGTGGCAGCAGATCGGCTCGGGTCCTTCAGGATCGTCGTGTTGATGGTCATCGCATCACGCCTCCTGCCGAGCCCGGGGATCGATCAGCACGTAGACCACATCCGCGAGCAGGTTGGCAGCGAGCACGACGAGCGTGATCACCACGAAGATTCCCTGGACCAGCGTGTAGTCGAGTGCGCCGAGCGCGCCATAGAGGTGATACCCGATCCCCGGGTAGTTGAAGACAATCTCGACCAGAATCTGCCCGGCCACAACGAGGCTGATCGCGACAGAGAAGTTCGACACGCACGGAAGCAGCGCGTTTCGCGCCGCGTACCAGACCACCTTGCCCGTGTGCAGGCCCTTGGCGCGCGCGACGAGGACGAAGTCCTCATCCATGGTGGTGATCATCTGGTTGCGCATCGACAGGATGAACCCGCCCATCGACGCGAGGATCACGGTCAGCGCGGGCAGCACCGCGTGCCCGATGATGCTGCCGATGTACGGCAGGTTCATGCCCGGGTTGACCCCGTAGATGTCGTAGCCGTACAGGCTCGGGAACCACTTCAGCAAGGTGCCCGTCTCCCCGAAGATGAGCACCAGGACCAGGGCAAGAAAGAAGTACGGGATGGCCTGAAAGAACGTGGCGGCAGGCAGCAGCCAGTCGAGCGCGGAGCCACGTCGCCACGCCATCACGACGCCGATCAGGGTGCCGATCAGGAAGCTCAGGATCGTTGCGACCCCGAGCAGTCCCAGCGTCCACGGCAGATACGAGGCGATGAGGCTCGTGACCGGTGCGTTCTCCGACCACGAGAAGCCGAGGTTCCCGTGCGCGAGATTCCCGAGGTACTGCACGTACTGCGTCCAGAGGCTCGTGTGAACGTTGAAGCCGAGCTGCTCCTCGATTGCCTTGACGCAATACGAGTTGCAGATCCCCGACGACTGGGCTCGCGCGATAGCGCCTGCGACCGGGTTGCCGGGGACAATGCGCGGGAGCAGGAAGCTGACAGTGATCGCCACCCAGGCGGCGAGAAGGTAGACGCCGAGTCTGCGAAGCAGTGCGCGCATGGTTAGCGTGCCTCGAGCGGCGCAGCGAACGACGGCGCATTTGCGTGCGGGCAGCCGCAGCTCTCGCGGAGCATGAGACGAACTGGCAGCACGACGTTCGGGTCACTCCCGCCTCCGCTGATCATCGAGTACAGAACGTCGAATGCGGTGGCGCCCATCTGCTCGATGGGTTGACGCACTGTGGTCAGCGACGGATGCAGATGACGCGCCACCGGAACGTCGTCGAAACCGGTGACGGCGATATCGCCCGGAACATTGAGCCCCCGCCGCGCCAGCGTGTGCATGACGCCGAGGGCCGTCTGGTCGTTCGCGCACACGATCGCGCGCGGTAGTTGGGCGCCTTTCTCCAGCAGCGCGGTGATGACCTGGGCGCCGCCGGCCGCGCTGTAGTTCCCTCGCCATGCCGGGCCGGTATGGATCTCGGCGCCGGCAGCAGTGACCGCGGCTTCGAACACGCGCGCTCGGGCGCGGTTGTCCGGGCTGTCCGCATGCCCGGAGAGATACGCGAGGCTCCGATACCCATGATCGAGGATGAGGTGGTTGATCAGCGCGCGCATCCCGGACTCGTTGTCGCAACCGACATTCACGGACGCCTTGGTCGGGCTCCCCGCAAGGGTCACTATCGGAACGACATCTGCGAGCCGGGCGATGCCGGCGCTGGACAGCGATCGGTCGTGCAGGATGATGCCGTCTGCCTTGCCTGCGACCCCGGCGATCCGGGCGGACGCGCGAGGGTCGTGGACGCCCACAGAGCTGATGAGGACGTCGAAGCTCCGGTGCTGGGCCGCCAGCTCGATGCCTCGATTGATGCCGTCGATGAAGAGCAGGCTCTCGTCCTCGTCTTCGAAGGTCGCCTCGCTCCCTCGCCGAAAGACGACTCCGACCACCTCCTTGAGCCCATTTGAAAGCGCTCGGGCGGCACCATCCGGGACGAAACTGAGCTCTCCGACCGCCCGCATCACGCGCTCGCGTGTCTCGGTGCGCGGGGTGCCCTGGCCGTTGAGGACCCGCGAGACGGAAGCGATCGAGACGCCTGCCAAGCGGGCGACGTCGTAGATCGTCAGCGTCCCCTTGTGCCGCTTCGCCTCGGTCACCGGGGCTCGTCCGGCTCCCAATCCCATGCAACCGACCCTTGTGTAAGCGCTTACGAGTAAGCGCTTACTGGTAAGCGCTTACAGGCTGGCCGGGATGCTACTCCCCAGGGAGGCGCTGCGCAAGGGGTCGGGCTAGGAGATGTCCGGCTGCTTGACGGTGGTGCCAGGGAGGAGCGCCTGCAGACCGAGCACCACGGCGTTGATCAGCGTGGTGGTGCCGCACTTACGGCAGATCAGCGCCACCGAGGGCAGGCTCGTGCCCTTCCCTTCAGCCGAGCTCGGTTGACGCGCGGTCGAGAGGAACACGAATCCGTCCGCCAGGATGTGACCGGCCCGCTTGCCACAGTACGGACACGGGCGCGGATCCGGGGTCTTCGCCTCGAGCGCGCGCTCGATGACAGCCTTCTCTTCGGGTGTCCACATATCGCGTGAGAATAAGTCTCCGGGCGCCACGACCCATCGACTCGCGCAGTGCTGCCGAAAGGGGTACCGCCAGATCGATGACTCGTGCGCTAAGCCGGCCGTCGTCATTCGTTTGTCGGGCGGGCTCCCGATCGCCTGACGTACCGGGGCATATCCTCCGCTGGAGGAACGCCCGCGTCGAGACTGGCGGCGAGATCCTCGAGGACGGTGGTGAGCTCCTCGACTGAGGTCGACGTGAGGCCGGCCACTGTCTGTTCCGCGACCTCGCGCCACGCGTCTTTCAGCTCCACGAGGAGCGCCCGACCCTGATCGCTGAGCTCGACGATGGTGGCTCTCCCATCGGTGGGTGATGACCGCCGGATCACGAGGCCGGCTGCCTCGAGCTGGCGGACGCTGAGGGTGATCGTGGGCGGCTCATAGCCGCAGGCGATTGCAAGCTGTGCCTGGGTCCGGGGGCCCGAGGTCTCGAGCTCGAGCAGCAACAGCTTGTGCCCTGGGTGAATCCCCAATGGGGCAAGCGCGTTGATCGAGAGGGCACGATGGCGGATGCCGATGGCGCGTATCGCCTCGTTCAGTGCGTCGGCCTCATCGAAATCCACCAAGCGATCCTCTTGACTCCGAGATCCTTAGACGCCTAACCTTTAGGCGCCTAAGTAAGTGTACAGGCCGCACACCACAAGGAGACCCGTCATGGCCACGTCGACAGCAAGCAACTACAGGACTGCGGGAATCACGCGCCTCGGCCGGACCCGAGCTCTCGGCGTTGGCGGCGCCGTCCTCGCTGCCGTCGCAGTCTGGGTGGTCGCGGTCCCACTCCTCAGCGTCCACCTGCTCGTGCGATTCGGCAGTGGCGCAGCCGAGACCGTCGGCGTCGACTACGTGGTTGGCGCGAGCCTGATCGCGTCGCTGGCCGGCTGGGCCCTGCTCGTGATGCTCGAACGGCGGACGTCCCGCGCTCGGTCGATCTGGACGGTTGTTGCGATCGTCGTTCTGCTCGCGTCGGTCAGCCTGCCGTTCAGCATCGCGACCACCACGGGGTCGAAGACCGTCCTCGCGCTGATGCATGTTGCCGTTGCGGTCGTTCTGATCCCAGTCCTGCGACGTGGTGCAAACTCACGCAACGCCGCGTGAACCTCACGGGCGTTAGCCCGAGAGATTCCTCGCGGGCCGTGTCACGGATACTGGCGTCGGATGAAGCGACGAGCAGTTCCAGCCATCGCTACGGTCGGCGCCGTGATGGCCGCCGGCATCACCCTCTATCAACTGTCCCGTCCCGGATTCCTGTTCGGCATCACTCCTGACATCTCAGTTTGGTTTGGAGCGTCGATCCGGCTGATCCACGGAGCGCTGCCGTACCGCGACTTCGATCTCGTCCAACCACCGGGATTCACGCTGCTCGCGACTCCTTTTGCGGCACTCTCCGAATGGATCGGTACGCGAAATGCACTCGCAGTATTGCGGCTCTGCACGCCGCTGCTGGCTGCCGGGAGCGTGCTGCTCATCGCCAAAGTGATGGCGCACAGGGGTCGCGGCGCGCTGATCGTCGCCTGCGGCGTCATGGCCTTTTTTCCTGCTGAGCTCTACGCGCTCCGCAGCGGCCTGCTCGAGTCGGTGGTGGACTTCTTCTGCCTTGCCGCGCTCGCGATCATGTTCGATGGAGATGCCCTGGTGTCGTCTCGCCGGCGCCTCTTTTTTGGGGGCGTCGTCTTCGGCATCGCGGGGCTGGTGAAATCACCCGCGATCGTGCCGGTGCTCGTCGTATTCGCTCTGTGCCTGCCCCAGATCCGTGGCCGCCTGGCGCCGTTCCTTCTCGGTGTCGTCGCCGGGTTCGGGATACCGACCCTTCCATTCTTCGTGCTCGCGCCTGGTTCTTTTCTGCGCGACGTCCTCAGCCCGTTGACCTACATTCCGGTGGCTAACCGGGTGTCGATCACGGCTCGACTGAGTCAGCTCACCGGTGTCTCTGCGATTGGCGGTAGCGCTGTTGTCGCCATCGTGGGAACCGCTGTGCTCATCGCAATCGTGGTTGCCGCGTTCACCATCCCGCCACGCAGGAAGCCATCGTCGCTCGAGTGGTTCGCGATCGGTTCCACCGTGCTGGTCGCGATCGCCCAGCTCGGGCCTGCCTACTACTACCCGCAGTACGCGGCGTTCATGGCTCCATTCGTCGCGCTGCTGCTGGGGATCTCACTTTCGCGGCTGCTGGAACATCGGTCGGCGCGTCTCACCCTTGTCGTCGGCTTCGCCGCAATGGCGGCGCTCTGCATCAGTCAGGTCGTTGGAATCCACGGCGAGTCGACGTCCGACATCGCGCGCGTCGTCGACGACGTCATCCCCGCGGGTGCATGCGTTCTATCGGACGCGCCGGCAAAGCTTGTGACTTCGAACCGCTTCGTTGCCGCTGCTCCCGGTTGCAACGACATGATCGACCCTGAGGGGGCAACGCTCTCGTTCGGCCTGGGCTCCGCCGGCGCGGAGCACCTCTGGACCGTTGAGGTCGCGCAGTCCGACTACCTGGTGACAAGCGCACCCTTTGCGGACTGGGACATACCGCCCGACGCCGCGTTGCGAGCCTACGTGACCGAGCATTTCCAACTGATCCGATCAGGTGGGCTGCTCTTCTACGTTCGGAAGGGATTTCCACACGGGTGAGCCCAGGAACGCGTGGCGGTTCAGCCCGTGCCCCAGCGCCACGCGTCCATGATCGCGTTGAACCCGGTCAGCTCTTGCGGAAACGCGGACCGAAGCACCGTGAGCACGATCTCGAAGGTGCGTCCTCCGTGGTCGATGACCATGTCCTGCGCCTCGTAATCGACTCCTGAAACCGTTGTCGAACTCGTGTCAAACAGACCGCTGCTGCCGTCGAGCGTGAATGCGGCGGGCTCGGTGAGCAGCGTCACGCCACCGACCACCGTTTTCAGATACGGCGCGATCTGTGCCTGCGTCAATGCGGGCGTTACCTGCTGCACCGAGTCATATGCCACGTTGATGCCCGCCGTTGCACTCAGATAGTCCCACTGGATCGCGACGAGCTCCGCACCGCTGAGATGGTGCGACGCAAGGAGCGAGGCGTTGGCGGTCACGTTGGACCATCCTTCCGGGAGCGTCGTCGAGAAGGTCTGATCAGTAGCGGTGAATGTCGTGGACGGGATCGACTCCTGCTCTCTGGCGATGAGTCCCAGTGCGGGGAAGATCTCGCCTTCCGCTGAAACTGCACCCCCGGCGTCATCCTCGACAGCGGCGGAATTGTTGTTGATCGCCACGATGAGCGTGGCGAGTGTCCCGACCAGGTCGGCAAGCGCCTTTCTCAACGCCGTGTTCCCCGCCTGGAAGACCGCAGGAATCTCAGCGCTTGGAAGCGCCGAGAGAAACCCGTCCATATCGCTGCCGAATTGTTCGAGCGCCTGAACGCAGACAGCGGTTGCCAGGTTGGCGCAGTGCGTGTTGTATGCGGCAACGTCAGGGCCTATCAGGTCTGGAAGCGGCTCCACCACAGCGAGATACGCCGCCTGCGCGGCGAGCTGCGCGACGGGACTTGATGGAACGGGTGCGCGCGTAGGCGCGCGCGCGGGCGCACTCGCGCACGCACTCAAAACGGCTCCGAGGAGCACGAAGGCTGGCAGGCGCCGCACGACGTCGCGAGCTTATCAGTCCGTGACATCGTATCTGCCATGCACCTGCATCTCCATCCGCCACACGTGTTCGGCGCGCTCGTTCTGACCATTGCTCTCGTCGGCACGGGTTGCGGCAGCACATCCTCTCCTGCCGGCACAGCCCAGTCCCCGTGCGAACTCCTCACCCCCGCCCTTGCCGTGACACTCGGTGTCGCGCAGGCAGGTGTCGCCCGCGGACCGGCCGAGAACACCGCGGAAGCGTGCGTCTACTCCGGCGACACCGCGACACTGGGAGTGATCTCGGACGCCGCGCTCGCGCTCGGCAAGGTTCCCGGCGATGACAGCGATCAGGCGTTCCTTGAGGTGGAGATCGCTGCGAGTGCGATACACAGCACGGAGCTCACGTATGTGCCGCTGAGCGGCATCGGCGACTTTGCCCTGACAGCGACGGGACCCGACGCCGCGCGATACGTGAGCGCGGTGGCATTCGTGAAAGACGGCGTGGGTATCGACGTCTTCACCGTCAACCCCTCGCAGGTGGCCCTCGGCGTCGTCGAGAACGTGGCGAAGGAGATTGCGGCGGAGGTCTGAGGCGCCCCCGCGCGGGTCGCGCCGGCGAACACCGAAATCTGGATGCATGACGGCCGCATTTCGAGAGCGCGTTTGAGAATAAAATCCGAGCGTGCGTCGGAAGGGACGGCGGTACCGGGGGAGAGTTCTACCGGCCATTGCGCTGGCACTATTCGCGCTCGGCCTGGCGGCCACGGCTGAGGCCGCAACCCTCCCTCCACTCGCCGACCCGAAGTCCGGCGTGGGGTCGGTGAGCACGATCTCGTTGGGATCGAAGGGGGTGGTCACGTGGTGCGTGGCCACGGCCCCCGACGGCAGCGTCTGGACGCTCGGCTATGGCTATCCGTTCACACCGGGCACGCACGGATCCCGACTTTCGCACGTGCTCCCTGACGGGTCAGTCCGGCAGTTCACTATTCCCTACACCGTCACATACTCGCAAGTGCAAGGCCTCACGGTCGATACCAACGGCGATGTCTGGTTCCCAGCGGGCACCGACATTGTTCGATTCGACCCGAGCGACGACAGATGGCGGGCGTTCGCACCACCGCAGGACGACGGATACGACATGGCACTCGCCGCCGGCGCCGGCGGTGCTGTCTGGTTCACGGAGTATCACAGCAACGCCGTTGGCATGATCGATGCGGCCGGCACGGTGCACGAGTTCGCGCTTCCCGCAACGTTCAGCGCGCACGGCCCGAACAGCATCGCGGTCATGCCGGACGGCACAGTGTGGGTCAACGCCTTCAACACGATCGCCAACGCCGCCGGCCTACTCGCCCTGGAGCAACTCAGCCCTGAGGGCTCGGTTCTTCGCACATATCGAATTCCGAAGGGCAGCGTCACGTCGTTGGGCGCAGGCCCCGACGGGTTGCCGTGGTTCGGCTACGGCGCGGTTCCCTGGGGGCTCGGACGAGTCGAACCCGGGGGCGACGTCGAGGATCTGCCGTGGACCTTCTTTTCGGAGCCCACGGCGCTGGTTCTGGGTCCGGATGGACAGATGTGGTTTGCCGCCAACAGCTTCGATAATGCGTATGGCTACTACAACCTCGCCAAACGTATCCAGATGGCCTTTCTGGAGCCCGACTCCCGCATTGCGGATGCGGAGTCGGTTGCCGTCGGCCCGGCCGGAACGATCGCACTGGCATCCCGTGACCCCAACCTCTACCTGATCAACACGGGCACCAGTCTCGTCGGCCCGTCGACGATCGCCAACTCATTGCCGACGCCAGCGGAGGTCTTCGCGTCGGCGACAACGCTGGCCGTCGGTGGAGTGATCTCGATAGGCGCGATCCTCTTCCTCACCTTTCCCTCGCAGTTGTTCAACCTCACGTTCCAGGAGAACTACGGCGAAATACGCGAGTGGTGGCATCGGGCAATCCGTCGCATCGTGCCGTTCCAATACAAGAGGCCCGCGTCACGTGCACCGGCGCGTGACTGGACCGCATTCGCTGGTGTGCTTCTCCTGGGAGCGCTTGCGGGTTCACTGCTCGACCCACATTTCGGAATATCGATGTCGAGCGCTTACACCTATGTGGCGATCGTCCTCGCCATCTGCATCGGAGTCGCTGTCCCGGCACTGGTCACCGCCGTGTACCATCGCGCGCGCCACGAGGACCAGACATGGAGACCTCATGCGCTAGTGGGTGGGCTCGCGGTCGCCGCAGTCTGCGTCCTCGTCTCACGACTGACCCAGTTCCAGCCCGGATACCTGTACGGGGTGATCTGCGGCATCACCTTTGCGGCAAAGCTCGGCCGCGTGCAGAAGGGCCACATAGTCGCCCTGTCAACGGTCGCAACGATCGTCGTGGCGGTAGCCGCGTGGGTTATCTGGGTTCCGGTCCAGGGAGTTGCGACGCGGTCCGGTGCGTCATTTGCGCTCATCATCCTTGACGACCTCCTCGCGTCGGTGTTCGTCGGTGGGCTCGTCGGGACCGTGATCGGGCTGCTGCCGCTCCGGTTCCTGCCCGGATGGGATTTGCGAACGTGGCATCAGGGTGCGTGGCTCGCGTGCTTCGCGTTCGCGGTGCTCGCGTTCGTCGAAGTCCTGCTCCTCCCGCACAACGACAACCACAGCAACGCGCCACTGATCACGACGATCGTGCTCCTTGTCGTCTTCGGCGGCCTTTCGATTGGCACGCGCGAGTGGTTCGCCCGCAGGCGGCGACGCGGCGGCGAGGAGCCACGGTCGTTCAAGGAACGCGTTGAGGAACTGCTGACGCCCGTCGAGACGGAAGCGTCGACCGCGCCCGAAGCACAGCAGAGCGCGGCGCCATAAGCCCGGGTTATGGGGCGATCAGCATCCATATGCTTGGAGCCGACGAGGGCGTTGCCCTTGACCCCGCCCCTTTCGAGCACGAGATCGAAGGTCTTCGCCGGCCGATCGCCCACGCCGCCCGTCATCCTACGAGGGCGCCCGGTATGGCGCTGCCCGGATGACTGGGCTCAGCGCCGGCAAACGCTCAAGACGCCGGGCACGACCAATTGCCGGCGACGTGGATCTGCGTCGTCGCTCCTGAAGCCGAGCTGCCTTGTACATCGGCATCGACAGCGCCCGTTTCCGTCGCTCCCGAGAGGTTGATCGACAGCGTTCCCGACGCGGTGTATCCCCATTTGCCAGAGCCCTGGGCTACGTTGATATCGACGGAGTCGGCCGCGTCGGGGAAGGTCAGGCTGACATGCGGACTTGCCACGTTCGCTGCAGACGCAGACTGCGCAATGTTGATTTCCAGACTCGCGTCAGCTTGCCCTGGGAGATGACCGAGGAACAGGATCCCGAAGGGCTCCCCGCTTGACAGATCGGGTTTGGTGCATCCTGCGCGCCCCAGGCCAAGTGAGCTGGCGCCGTTGTCGTACGTCACCTCTCCTTGCAGGGCGCCGGACAATGTCAGCGACTCGGTGACACCGCTGCCGCCAGAAGCCCCGCTGGAACTGCCGCTGTTGCTGCTCCCGCTATTTGACGCCGGGCCGCTCCCGGACGAGCTACCACATGCGGCAATCGCCGCAGTAAGCGCGAGTGTGACCACCCAGAGCCGCGTCGACATCAGCTTCCTCTGTACCTCACCCTGAGGTGAAAATGATAGCCCACCGCGACAATGTGCGCGGGTTGCCTCTAGCGCTCCGGGACCAGGAGCAGCGGAATCGTTGTGCGCGCCGCGACTTCCGCCGCAACGCTGCCGACGAAGATCCGTCCGACATGGTGCGGCTTTGGGAGTCCGAGCACGAGAATGTCGGTTGTCGAATCGAGCCCTTCGTGCACGACGGCTTTGGCGAGATCCCTGCTCGTCGTGCGGGTGGTGACGACGCGAGCCGTGATCCCGTGGCTCTGCAGCGTCGCAAGTGCATTGCCGATCGGCTCTCTCGGTTCCGTGTCATCGTCGAGCCAGATCGCCGTGTCGACGTGAGCGTCCAGCTCGTCGGCATGAAAGACCTCGACGGTGGCGCCGCTCGCTTTGGCGAGTTCGCCGGCAACTCTCGTTGCTTCGCTTGATGTATCGACGTCGACAGCGAGCAGCAGACGGCTGATCATTGGTGGTCTCCTTCGCGTGTTGTGGACCTGCGCCGGATCATGGGGTGCCGAGCAATTGCTGTCCGCCATCGATGTCGTACGTGGCCCCGGTGACAGCGGTATTGCTCATGAGGGATATGGCGAGCCTGGCAATATCGGAGGGTTCGACGACGCGCCGCACAGGAAGCGTTTCGCGGA
The DNA here is from genome assembly GCA_050010655.1 of Candidatus Dormibacteria bacterium. Lineage (GTDB taxonomy): Bacteria > Chloroflexota > Dormibacteria > Aeolococcales > Aeolococcaceae > Palsa-851. Next base: position 22,179 of record JBEKKP010000025.1, on the reverse strand, counting down.
GCTCCTGACGCCGCTTCTCCAGATCGCCGCCCATGAGTGACGCCGACAACGGAGTGTCGACGAAGCCTGCGGCGATGAGGTTCACACGAACTGGCGCAAGTTCGAGCGCGAGGTTCGCGGTGAGGGCTGGGACTGCAGCCGCGAGGATCCCCGCGATTGCGCTACCGACTGCGGGATGGCGGGCAGCCGTGCCGGTCATGAACACCAGAGTTCCGCCAGGGCGCATCTTTGCTGCGGCCGCGCGTGCGACTTGCATCGGGAGGACGAGATGCTCCTCGAACGCATGGCGCACCTGCGCAAAATCCATTTCGGCGACGGTCGCGTAGTAGGAACCGCCGGCGGTGACCATCACGTGATCGATCGGTTCCGTCAGACCGTCGAAGAACTGTCGGAGTTGGTCCGCATCAGTGGCGTCGAACGCTGCGGTCTTCGATGCGCCAACCTCGATCCCGGCCTGCTCAAGGCGTTGAGGATTGCGACCGGTGAGAATGACCGTGGCCCCCTCGGCGCGCGCGTGCCGGCCAGTTTCGAGTCCCATCCCGGAGCTGCCGCCGATGACGACGACCGTCTGTCCGAGCAGCTCTGGTTGGCGATTGGTGTCCACCACTCTGCGCCTCCTCGTCATTGAAGCCGTAGCGATCCCCGGTCAGCGGAGCTGAGCGTGGCAAACATTAGCTCCGCGTCTGCCGGGCTCGCGGCCACAGGGTCAAGGCTCGCGCTTGACTCGGTACGCGCGCGGGCGTAGCGTCGTGGCCGAGAGAGGCCGACCTCGGAGCCGGAACGAGCTGGCACCACTGCGAGCCGACGGTCACCGGGTGATCGACCTTGTGCGGAGGCGGGTTGGCCGGCGTATTGGAGGTCGGCAGGAGCACCGACCGCGCGCCGGCCGGTGCTGAGAGACGCATCTCTGTAGTCACTAGAGCAACGGCGAGTTTGAGGAGTAGCAATGTCTGTGGATGCACGAACCACTGGTGTCGGTCGAGTCACGATCGATAGCGAAGACGAGGAAGTCCGGCCCTTTCACATCTCGTTTTCCGACGAGGACATCGCCGATCTTCGGCGGCGCGTCGCAGCAACACGGTGGCCGGACCGCGAGACCGTCACCGACGACACACAGGGTGTGCGGCTGGAGCTGATGCAAGACCTCGCACGCTACTGGGCGACGGACTATGACTGGCGCAAGTGCGAGGCGAGACTCAACGCCCTCCCTCATTTCCTGACGACGATCGACGGACTGGACATTCATTTCATTCACGTCCGATCGCAGCACGAGCATGCGCTGCCCATGATCGTCACGCACGGCTGGCCCGGCTCGATCATCGAGCAGATGAAGATCATCGAGCCGCTCACCAATCCGACTGCGCATGGCGCCAGCGCGGAGGACGCGTTCCATCTGGTGATCCCATCGCTCCCGGGCTACGGGTTCTCGGGCAAGCCCACCACCACCGGGTGGGATCCCTCCCGCACCGCGCGGGCCTGGGTGACACTCATGAAGCGCCTGGGCTATGAGAGGTTCGTTGCGCAGGGCGGCGACTGGGGTGCTGCCGTCACGCAGACGATGGGTCAGCAAGCCGCGCCGGAGTTGCTCGGCATTCACTCCAATATGCCCGGCACGGCTCCCCTCGACATCGTGCCGCTGTTCGAGCGCGGCGAGCCGGCGCCGGCGGGCCTCTCGGCCGACGAGGCGCGCGCATACGAGCAGTTGCGCAGCTTCTACACCAAGCACGTCGCGTACGCGCAGATCATGGCCACGCGTCCGCAGACGTTGTACGGACTCGCCGACTCCCCCGCCGACCTCGCGTCGTTCATTCTCGACCATGGCGACGGTACCGGCCAGCCCGGGCTCGTCGAGAAAGCCCTACAGGGACAACCCGTTGGGGACCTCTCTCGAGACGACATCCTCGACAACATCACCCTCTACTGGCTGACGAACACGGGGATCTCCTCGGCTCGCCTGTATTGGGAGAACAAGGCCGATTTCTTCGACGCGAAGAACATCACCATTCCGTTTGCGATCAGCGTGTTTCCCGATGAGCTGTACGCCGCGCCGCGGAGTTGGGCGGAGCGCGCGTATCCCCACAACCTCATCCATTTCAAGGAACTGGACCGGGGCGGTCACTTCGCCGCATGGGAGCAGCCGCAACTTTTCTGCGAAGAGATGCGCGACTCGTTCCGCTCGCTGCGCTGATCGGAAGTTCGTCAGCGGGGCGGTGCCGTCCGCCCCGCTGACGGAGGCGCTTCCTCAGCGACTCGCACCCCGGTTGGCGTTCAGGGTTCCCCGAGCCCGAGACGCGCTGCGCTCACGTCCTCGCGACCATGACCGGCGGCGACGACAGCGCGCCACTGGTGAGACAGCGCTGCCAGCATTGGCAACCCGGCCTCGCCGGCCGTCGCGAGCGCCAGGTCCACGTCTTTGAGGGCCCACTCGAGCGGGAACTCCGGCGCGAAGTCGCCCCGCTCCATCTTGTGGAGCTTGGCGTCAGCGATTGGGGCGTCCAGCGGTCCCCCCTCGATGGCCTCAGCCAGCTTCGAGCTGTCAACGCCGAGCCGGTCAGCCAGTTCGAGCGCTTCAGCGACGCCCTCGATGAGTGCCGACATGTATGCATTGACGACCAGCTTCATGCGGCTTCCCTCGCCGGCCTCACCTAACCACACCGTCTTGCGACCGATGGCTGAAAATGCCGGCTCCAGGATCGCCTGTGCTTCGGTGGGACCTGAGGCCAGAACGAGCAACTGACCGGACTCGGCAGGCCCCTTGCTTCCCGAGACGGGTGCGTCCACGAGCATGACGTCCGGCCTGAGGCTACTCAGGCGACCGGCCAACTCGATCGTCGCGTCAGGGCCGATCGTCCCCATCTGAGCCCACACAGCCCCGTGACGGAAGGCGTCGGTCACCTTCCCGTCGAACACCACGTCGTTGACGACATCGGCTGTCGGCAGCATGGTGATCACGATGGCCGCATTCTTGACGGCATCGTCCGGAGTCGAAGCGACTTGCGCGCCGGCTTCTCGGAGCGGCGCTGTCACCGACGGCGAACGGTCCCACACCGTTGTGCGCACGCTCGCTGCGAGCAGACGTCTCGCCATCGCTGCGCCCATGATGCCGGTTCCCAGCACCGCTACTCGCGGGTTCTCCCCACGCTGATCCAATGCAACCATCGGAGTGTCCTCACATGGTGTGCTGAAGCGTCCTCGGATCGAAGGCGTGCATAGATTCTAGGGTTGCCGACCAGAAGTCGCCGATTGAGGTCGATTGCCGGTCAATCAGGTGACAAACGACTGTGGTGGCGGAGCGGTCCGGCCTGCTTTCCTTGATCTACGGGTTATTGATTACCGGAGATTCGAGCCATGCAAGTGACCAGCGTCGTCGAGAAAGCGAGGCCGCGCTCCGTGCCTCTGCGCAACATCCTGCTTGCCACAGACGGTTCGACGACTGCTCATGTGGCGCTGGTCGCCGCCGCGGACCTGGCGAGGCGGTCGGGCGCGTCGCTTCACCTTGTCACGGCGTACGAGTTCGCGCCGGCGAATGTGATTGCTTATGCGCCCTATATCGGCCCGGAGAGCGCCTGGGACTCGATGGAAGCGGACGCCCGGAAGCTCCTTGACGAGGAGCGAACTCGCGTGGTGGCGCTCGGCGCGACCGTCGGGAGCCTTCACGTCGCACGCGATCCGGCCTTTCAGGCCGTCATGAACGTGGCCGAGGTGGTCGAGGCAGATCTCGTCGTGATCGGCAGCCGCGAACTGGACGGCCTGAAACGCCTTCTGGTTGGAAGCATTTCGGAGCACGTCGTGCATTCCGTGCACCGGCCGGTCTTGATCGTCAGGGGCGGCGAAGGTTGCTGGCCGCCGTCGCAGGTGATCATCGGGTTCGACAACACCAGCGCCGCCAAGTGCGCGGCGCGGTTCGCCGCCACCCTCGCGCGCCTCTATGGAGACGCCGTCATCGAACTGGTTGAAGCCGCCCAGGAACTGTCCGTTGCCGCGGATCACTTCCTCACTCCCGACGAAGAAGAACACATGGACTCCGAGCACATGCTCGAGTTCGCGAGAAGCCTGGATGCGATCGCCGGCCGCGTCGTCGAGACGACCGTCGTGGTGGGTGACCCGGCCGATGCGCTGAATGCCACTGGAAGCGAGCGGCCCGGCGCGAAGCTCATCGTCGTCGGCAGTCGAGATCTCGGCGCGGTGCGTCGATTGTTGCTCGGCAGCGTCTCGACCAAGCTCCTCCATTCAGGGCACTCCGCACTGCTCGTTGTGCCGGAGCGTGAGGCCATAACGCACCCCGAATAACCCGGCACCGTCGACGAACCGAAGTGGTTAACTGCACACTCCAGAGCCCGTCGTCAGCTGGGCATGATCCCCAGCGAGTGGAGGTGCCAGTGGCCGAACCCGCGCAACCCGCAGTGCAAATGATCGTGTGCCATTTCATCGTCTCCGATGACGTCGAGCGCTCGGCGCGCTTTTATACCGAAGTACTCGGCGGCAAGGTGGTCTTCTCCCCAGTGCCGACCAATATCGCACTCGGCAACACGTTCATCATCATCAACACCGGCGGTGGCCCCACTGACGACAAGCCCACGGTCACCCTCGAGACGCCAATCGACCCCGACCGGGTCAGCAGCTTCCTCAATATCCGAGTCACAGACATCCACGCCGTCTACGCCGAATGGAGCGCCCGGGGCGCGCAGTTCCTGACCCCGCCGATCCAGCACGCGTACGAGATCCGCTGCTACATGCGGGATCCCGACGGCTACATCATCGAAGTCGGACAGACCACGAACCCGCAGGGCGACTGGTGGCCCGCCGGCTGGCCGGCGATCAACTCGGGCGGCGCATCCGACTGAACTGCGCGAGATCTGATGCAGCCTCGCGCACACGCTTGGATACGAGATAACGCGGTGCGCGCGGTAGTCACCTACATGTTGTTGTCGCTCGACGGCGTTGCCGAGCAGCCGGACGAGTTCATCACCGAATTCGACCAAGTCATGGACGACAACCTCGCGCGCGTCATCGCCACCCAGGACACTGAGCTTCTCGGGCGCGCCATCCGTGCACATGCACGGCCGAAAACTCTTCGACAAGGGGCTGTCGACGCGACTCACGCTCGCCCGCAACATCACGTCCCCATCCGGGTACCTCTTGCTTGACTACGAGGTAACCCGCTGAGTCGCTGATGCTTCAGCGTCGTCACTCTCACCGCCGTCTGGCGGAACGTTGTGGGAAACGTTGGACGACGCCCGACGTAACTGTGCTTCGCGGAGTGGGTCGGGAATGCGATCGCCGAGTCGCAGCAGGACGGCTCCGGCTAACAGCGCGGCAAGCGCGCCGCCCCACCAGACGGCGTCTGGCGAGGTTTGCAGAAGAAACCCACCAATCGCCGGGCCCAGAGCCAGGGAGATGCTGAAGGTGAGGCTGTAGAACGACAGGTAGCGGCCGAGCAGATGCGGCGGAGCCATGTCCGCGACCAGTGGCCCGAGAACGACGATGTGGACGCATTCGGCGATTGCGAAGACGATCGCAACGCCGGCGAGGAGCGTGGTCGCAGCGAGCTCCGAGTGGATGAGCGTCGCCGGCAGCACCGCGAGCAGGCTGACAGCAAAAAGCACGCTGGCCGCCGCGAACGCGTGGGTGCGTCGCATCCGTGCCACTGCACGCACCGCGGGGATCTGCGCGATGACGACGAAGCACGTGTTGACGAGGACGAGGATCCCGATCGCGGCAGGGCCGAGCGATGTGTGGGCCTTTGCAAACGGCGGCAGGATGTTGGAAAAGAACGTGTGGCCAACGACGACGAGCACGATGTTTGCCGCAATCACAATGAGGAAGGGCCGATCTCGAGCGACGGCGCGAAAGCCGGTTCCGATGGCGTCTGTCGCAGTGACGACCTCGGCTCGCACGCCCGGTACGGCAACGAGCACGACAAGCGCGAATGCGGCGTAACTGAAGGCGTCGAACAGATAGAGCGTTTGGAACGAACTGAGCCGCTGCGCGGATGCGACGACGAAGCCGGCTACGGTCGCGCCGGCGCCGAGACCGAAGTTGCCCGCGACGCGGTTGAGCGCGAAGGCTGCCGCTCGCTGCTCGCGCTTGACCAACCTGACGGTCAATTGCCGGTTGGCCGTCCCTGCTGCGCCGATTCCGGCTCCGCTGACAATCGAGCACGCAAACGCCTGCCAGGGATGGTCCACGTAGGCGAAGCCGGCGTAGCCCAATGCGCTCGCCAGGCTGCCGACGATCACGATCGCTTTCGCGGAGTGCCGGTCGAGCAGCGCTCCCGTCGGCAGGGTGGCGATTGCAGCCGTCCCCATGGTCGCCGCGAGGACCAGTCCGGCTATCGACGTCGAGAAGCCACGTATCTGGTGCAGATAAATGATCTCGAAGGGAAGAATGAGCCCGTAACCGAAGTAGTTGAGGGCGTTTCCCGCTTGCAGGATGAGCACGGGGCGAGAGAGTCCGGTGCGCCAACCCGCGGTGAGGCGTGAGACGCGGCGATGCATCGGCCTCAGTGCCTCGCCGCGGCCCGGATCGGCGCGACAGGAAGCGCTTCAGGCATTGCCACCGCGATACCGTTGACTCATGTCGCCGACGGTACGAAGCGCTGACGCCGGCCGTCTTGAACGATCCTGCGGCCCACGCTCGGACTCGATCAGGTTCGGACCGAGCGCGTACGGCGTCGAGCGCGCGGAGGTGTACATCTCCGCGCACGGTTTCGACCCGCACCGGCACGACACCTACGGGATCGGTATCACGACGGCCGGCGTGGCCACCTTTCGATACCGCGGCGCGCAACGTGTCTGCCTACTAGGTCAGCTGCAGGTCCTGCATCCCGACGAGACGCACGACGGTGGCCCGGGAACCGAGGACGGCTTCGGCTACCGAATCCTCTACATCGCCCCCGAGCTCGTCCGGGGCGCGCTGGGCGGTCGCGCGCTGCCGTTCGTCGCCGATCCCGTCCAGGAGCCGAAGCCGAAGGCTCGACCCCTCGTTGCACTGCTCGCCGACATCGACGACCCGATCAGCGAGTTGAGTTCCGCCGAGGTCGCGGTGGCGGTCGCCGACTGTCTCCTCTCGTTCAGCGATCGGCCCGACCGCCGCAGAGGAGCGGTCGACATCAGGGCAGTCGAGCAGGTGCGCGAGTATCTCGCGGCCCACGCACGGGAGCAGACGCCGGCGTCGACTCTCGAAAGGATCGCGGGCACCGACCGTTTCACGATCACCCGCCACTTCCGGTGGGCGTTCGGAACAAGCCCAGACCGCTACCGGACGATGCGCCGCCTGGCACTCGCGCAAACCGCGATTGAGAGCGGGCAGTCACTCGCGCAAGTTGCTGCCGACACCGGTTTTGCGGACCAGAGCCACATGGCGCGACACTTCAAGCGGACGTATGGATTGACGCCGAGCCGGTGGAGGGCCCTCACAGCCGCCTCATCGACAGCACGTCGCTAGGCTACTGGCGATATCGTCGTGGTGGTCAGATGCGGTGGGCCCGACATGCAATCCGGCGACGATTTCAGGACCAATGACCCTGGTGCTGCAGCCATGCAACCAGGAGTATCAGAAGCATGAAAGGTCCAATAGCGTCGGTTCCGTCAGCGCAGCGCCGCGTCACGCTGAAGGTCGCTTACGGGGCCGAAGATGTCGAGAAGGCGGCCGAGTCCATGGACTTGCAGGTGAGCGGCGAAGAGGTAGCCGCGATCCTGGCCAACATCGACAGTGAGCTTTCGGCTCTGGCAACGAAGGCGACCCACGCGGCGGTCCTGTCGATGGTGTTCGATGAGTTGCTCATCGTTTGCCACGCGCATGTCAGTGGCGACGACGATTGACGCACTGCGGCGAGGAGGAAACAGACGCCCCAGCAGCGTCAGTCTGGTGGCCGCGTGCCAATACGGCCGAATGACCACGGCATGTGGCGACCTTTGGCACTGGTCTCAAGCATGGCTCTGGACGAACCTGTACGCATGGATCACGATCTACGATTCGTAATGGTCGATCCCGCGACGGATCAGGTTCTGGCGGAGTGCGCTGGTCCGGATGCGAGCGGTCGTTGCCGGCTTGCGGATACGCCGCCCTACGCCTGTGCAGGGCTGCGGCTCATCAATCTCGAAGACGAGGCAGAGCAAGCGTCCTTCATTGTCGGCACCATGGAGGCTGGGCGCTGCCCAGCGGCTCACATCAGCAGGCGCGCGGACGCCGGACGCCGTGATGACGAGCCCAAAACCATCGTTTTGGTTTCCGCGACCCCTCGGTTGACCGCACTGAACCAGGAGATGCCCGATGACTGACCATCAAGAGCCCGCGCTCACGACCCTCACTCGCGAAGAGTGTTTTGATCGCTTGCAAGCCGCCGTCATTGGCCGCATCGGTTATGTCGCAGACGGCTTGGCGACCATCATTCCAGTTAACTTTGCCCTGCTGGATGGCGACATCGTCTTCTGCACGGCGAAGGGAAGCAAGCTCAGCTGGCTGAGCCTCCGTGGGCGCGTGACGTTCGAGGCGGATGACAGCAACTCTGTTGACCACGAAGGCTGGAGCGTCCTCATCCGAGGAGTCGCTCATGAGGTCACTGATCCGAATGAGCTCGCGGCCCTTCGCGAGGGATCGATGCGCTCGTGGTGGCTGTCGCCGCACGAGCACTGGGTGCGAATCGTCGTCGAATCGATCTCAGGCCGCGCGCTGCGTGTACGCTCAGCGGCCGACCTGTCCCCTTCCATCGCGACGACCTAGCGCGCTCGCCACAACACTCGTTTCAGACTGCGTCTGCTCGAACGAGTGGAACGCGAGTTGTCGGTGGCCCAAGTGTGCGTTTCGACCCTAGGAGCTCGACGTAGGTCAGACCGCAGTCAACGCATTTCGCACTCGGACGAGTTGGGAGCTTCTCTCCGCGTGTAGCACGCGATCGCGGGAAGGTCAGCGGAATGAACCGATACCCTCCGCAGCCGTCGCAATGAAGGTCCGGAACATCTGGCAACTGACTGGACATCTTGGGCGGGCCCTCACCAAAGGATTGCCCCTCCCGTTCGTGCTGCGCCGGCCGATGGATGGGGAGCTGCGATGTCAGCCGGGGAGTTGGAGTGCGCCCAAGCTGGTCGCCGCTTCCCCATCACCGGACGGGGTTGGGTAGCCTGCCGGCGTCAAGCAAGAGGCACCGGATCAGTGGACCCGATGCCGACAGTGATGGTTCGGTGTCGTCGTTGTCGGTCCGCAAACGTACCGAGCCACCGCCCCGCACGCGGTGGTCACTTCGAAACGCCGCCGCGTACGTCTGGCCTGTCAATCGCCATCATCGCGGCTTGAGCAGCGCAATCAGCTCCGCCTGTGAATGGACATTGAATCGTTCGAAGATCGCCGCCAGGTAATTGCGGATGGTGCGCGGGCTGAGGAACAATTCGCTCGCGATCGTTGGCACACGATCGCCTCGCAGCAAGCGGACGAGAACCTGCCACTGCCTGCTTGTCAACGTCGTCAGCTGGGGAAACTCGTCATACGTGGGCAGCCCGTCAATATCTTCCATCACGCCTGCGGCGCGCAGCTCCGAGGCGATGCGACGGAGGCGGTGCTCCATCTCGAGGAGCCTGTCGGCGGGTGCGCTGGGAAGACTCGGTGGCTCTGGCAGGAGCGTGAATGCAACAGCCGGTGGGTCGTCGTCGCTCAGGCGGACGAAGATGCACTCCGCCGCCACCCAGCCTCCGTTACGGTGACGGAGGCGGACATGCCGTGCGAGCGCTCCGTCGAGGGACGACGAGCGAACCGCCTGCACCAGCTCGCGGGCATCGTCTGCGTGCATCGAGCTCAGCAACGAATGGTGGATGTAAGCGCCCGCATCCCAACCCAGAAGCTCGACGACGTCTGAGCTCACGCGCTCGACTCGCCACTCCGGGTCAGCTGTGCCGACGACGAGCGGGCCGGCCCATGCTATCGGCGCCTCGAGCTGAGCATTGGCTTTCCGGCGGTCGGTGATCGGCTCGACGATGAAAACAGCGGAGCGGGCGCCGTCGAGTTCGACGGCGCGGCACCACACGACCACGTCCCTTGCAACGCCGCCTCGTGGCGTGATTCGCCGGCGTGCGCGATAGCCGTCGATGGCACCCGAACTGACCGCATCCAGCGCACGCTTCATAGCTTCCACGTCGTCGAACTCGACGACCTCGCTGTTCACGCGGCCGACTATCTCGGGCACCGGGACGGCGTAGAGATCAGCGAGAGCCTGGTTTGCTGCCCTAATTCGGCGGTCCGGCAGGTCCATGATCAGCGCCGGCACGCGGAGCTTCGAGAGTGCCTGCTGGTGCACCACGGCCGCACCGGCAAGCAACTCCGTCCATGGACTTCCAGCCATGTCGTCCGGCGTCACTTCTTCCCATCCGACCTCCCGCGTCCTCCGACGCACGGTAACACGGTGTCCGAGCCGACATCCACCGGTTTGGCTGACCCAACGCGTCTCGCTTACCTGGTCTACCAACGAACGGTGCGACCATCGATTCCGTCGCGGGCGCTGGCTTTTGTACTCGCGTCCGTATCTGTGGATAAGCGTGACAATCCGTCTATGCCGGCGTGATGCCACGCCTCTTCCACTCGGTCACCCGGCGCACCTACGCTGGGTACGAGTGTCGCTTGTAAAAACGCTGGACGTCCGGCATCGAGTGGTCGTCCGGCGGATCCATCGCTGCTCCGTTCCATCAGAGTGGTGATGGCCTGCGGATCAGCGCGCGCAGGGATGGCGTCCTGACCTCTCCTCGCGGCGTCGAAGGAAGTCACGGTGAGAGCCGGATCCTCTCCGCCCTTCCGGCCGCCGAGCGACTTGACTTCCTGGGGGCGGCGAGCGACGTCACGCTCGACGTGAGAACAGTGCTGTTCGAGCCGGGGGGGCCGATCGACGCCGTCTACTTCCCGACTGACGGGGTGATTTCCCTGGTGACCCCGCTCAGTGACGGCGCTATTGTCGAGGTAGCCACCATCGGCAATGAGGGCATCGTGGGAGTTCCCTTGGTTCCGCTCGGAGCTCTCGCGGTGCGTGCCATTACGCAAGTTGCAGGTCGCGGCCTCCGTGTCGATGCAGCGGTGTTTCTCGAATGGTTCGAGCGCAGCCACGCGTTCCAGACGCTGGTCGACCGGTACACGCAGGCACTCTTCGGACAGATCGCACAGGCCGCTGCCTGCAACCGGCTCCACTCGAGCGAGGAGCGGCTCAGCCGGTGGCTCCTGATGAGCCACGATCGCGTCGAGTCCGACCAGTTCATGATCACGCAGGAATTCCTTGGACAGATGCTCGGGGCACGGCGCTCGACAGTCTCCGTGTCTGCCGGGATCCTCCAGCGCGCCGGCCTCATCAGGTATCGGCGCGGACACGTCACCATCGTCGACCGCGAAGGCCTCGAAGCCGTGTCTTGCGAGTGTTACGCGGTGATCAGGGCAGAGCTCGACCGGGTGGTGCATCAACCACCGCGACGTGGGTATTAGCGGTCGGTACGTTGACGGACACACCGGCGTCGTCCGGTTGGTCACCGTGATCGCTTGGGGTTATGAGCCGGCACCGCCCCGAGTTGCCGGGAAGGGACCCCCATCTAGTCCCGCGTGTGGATAGGGAGTTGCGACCAACGGCCGCGTACTCCACCAAGCCGACGTCGCTGATCCCGCGACTTCCTGTCCCACCGGGCGCAATCGCACAAACCGAATGACCAGGTCAGGTGGACTAGCTTCGCTCCAGAACCATCGCGATCCCCTGCCCGCCACCGATGCAGAGCGCGGCGACACCGAGGTTGACGTCGCGCTTGGCCATCTCGAAGAGCAGCGTGACGAGGAGGCGTGTCCCGCTGGCGCCAATGGGATGTCCTATTGCGATCGCACCACCGTTGACGTTGAGGCGGTCCTCAGGGACGGCGAGCTCGCGACCGACGGCGACCGCCTGGGCGGCAAAGGCTTCGTTGAGCTCGAAGAGGTCGATATCGCGGAGTTCGACTCCAGCCTTCTGGAGTGCCGCTCGCACTGCGGGAACGGGGCCCATCCCCATGATGCGCGGTGCGACGCCCGCGCTCGAGTAGCCGCGAATCCGAGCCAGGGGAATGCGGTTCTCGGCCTTGGCGCGCGAGGCGCTCATGACGACAACGGCCGCCGCGCCGTCGTTGATGCCCGACGCATTGCCCGCGGTCACGGTCCCGTCCTTGGCGAAGGCGGCCCGCAACGCGGCGAGCGTTTCGATCGTGGTACCGGGACGGGGATGCTCGTCGGTGTCGACGAGGACCGTCTCCTTCTTTCGCTGTACCGCGACCGGGACGATCTCGTCCTTGAAACGCCCGCTCTTGATCGCTGCATCGGCCTTCTGCTGCGATCCGGCGGCGAACGCATCCTGATCTTCGCGGCTGACCTCGTACTCGCGAGCGATGTTCTCGGCGGTGCTGCCCATGTGGCAGTCGGCGAACGCGCACCAGAGCCCGTCGCGGATGATCTCGTCCACCAGTTGTCCATTGCCGAGCCGGTAGCCGTACCGCCCGTTGTCCATCAGATACGGCGCTCGCGACATGTTCTCCATGCCGCCTGCGACAACGCATTCGGCGTCGCCGGCGCGGATCGCCTGGGCAGCGAGGGCGACAGTCTTGAGGCCGCTACCGCAGACCTTGTTGATGGTGGTTGACGGCACACTCTCGGGCAGACCGGCGCCGATTGCCGACTGGCGCGCGGTGTTCTGGCCGAGGCCGGCCTGAAGTACGTTGCCCATCAGCACCTCGTCAACGGAGTCGATGCCCGCACGGCGCAGCGCTTCCGCCACCGCAATCGATCCCAATCTCGTCGCCGGCACCTCGGTGAACACGCCGCCTAGCGTGCCGACGGGAGTCCGCACCGCACTGACGATGACAGCGTCTTCCACGCCGATCACTCTACGCTCACGGTCCCCGTCAGATGTCCCTCGCCTCGAGCAGGGGTCAGCCGACTCGGAACAACCCGCGGTTCAGCGCTGCCGATGTCAACTCGTCCCGAAAGCGTGGCGCCGCGAGGGAAATCAACGCACGGGCGCGATGAGCCAAGTCCATTCCGTGGAGGTCGATGCGGCCGTATTCCGTGACCACCCAGTGCATGTGCGCTCGCGATGTCGTCACACCAGCGCCATCCGCGAGCGTATCGACGATTCTCGATACCTGGCCGCCGCGTGCGGTCGAGAGCATCGCAATTACCGGCTGGCCCCCGCGCGACAGCGCCGCCCCACGCATGAAGTCCATCTGTCCGCCCACCCCGCTGTACATGCGAGTACCGATCGACTCCGCACAGACCTGCCCGGTCAAGTCGATCTGCAGTGCGGAGTTGATTGCCACCATGTTGTCGAGACGAAGGATGGTCCGTGTGTCATTGGTGTATTCGAAGGAGCGCATCTCCAGCATCGGGTTGTCGTCGGCGAAGTCGTAGAGACGTCGGCTGCCATTGAGGAAGGCCACGACAAGCTTCCCTCGGTTGATCGTCTTCCGACTTCCGGTGATGACACCCGCGCTGACCAACTCGAGCACGCCGTCCGACACCACCTCGCTATGCACTCCCAGCTCGCGACGATCGCCGAGTAGCCCGAGCACGGCATTGGGGATCGCGCCGATCCCAAGCTGGAGTGTCGCCCCATCCTCAATCAGCTCCGCGACGTTTCGAGCGACTGCAAGATGTTCCGCTGTGATGACCGGCGCGGCGGCTTCAGGCAGCGGTTCGTCCACCTCGACGACCGCGTCGAAGTCATTGAGGTGGATAAAGGAATCGCCGTGCGTGCGCGGCATCCTCGGGTTGATTTGGGCGATGCGCACCGGAGCCGCGCGGGCGGCTGCGAGTGTGCAGTCCACCGAGACGCCGAGAGAGCAGTAGCCGTGGGCGTCCGGAGGCGAGACATGGAGCAACGCGACATCGAGCGGCAGTCGGCCGGTGCTGAACAGGCGAGGTACGTCGGAGAGAAACACCGGCAGATACGTCGCGGCCCCGGTCGCGACCGCATCGCGCGTGCTCGAATCGACGAAGAGCGCGCAACGACGAATGTTCGGAGCCGCAGCGGCAGCCGATTTGGCAACGTCACCGTTGACGTGGAGATGGATCAGCTCGACGTCATGAAGCTCCGAACTGCGGTCCAGGAGTGCGCCGAGGAGCGCGCCGGGGACAGCGCTCCCGGCATGGAGATAGACGCGGTCTCCGCTCTTGATCAGCCGGACGGCTTCCCTGGCCGAGGTCGCCGGCTTGGGCGCGAAAAGCTCCACCGGTGCCACGGACTGAGGCTCGTCTGTCCGCCGTAAGAATTGCTGCAACAACCCCGAGGAGCCCTTCTGAAGCCCACGACCTACCGTGCGCCTGTTGACACACGAAACGCAACCGGTACAAACCGAGCACAATCGTCGGGCAACGCATATCGCTCGAGATGTGACATTCGTTCCTTTTGCGGATGTCACTTGCCTTTGTACGTGCGGGCACCGGTGCATCCATGCTGGCGCGACCGACAAGGAGAACAATGACGACCACGACACGCATACCCGACGCCGGCGCCACACAGCGACGCTTGATCCACAACGGGCACGACGCCGCAGCCCCCGGCGACGAAGACCGAACGATGGCGGTCGTCGAGCCGACCGCGCACGAATCGGTGACCTCGCGACTCTTCTCCGGAAAGGTGGCCATCGTCACCGGTGGCACCCGCGGGATCGGAGCCGCGATCTCCAGAGAGCTGACTCGCCACGGCGCGCATGTGGCTGCCGGGTTCAATCGCGACGCCGAATCCGCCGCAGCGCTGCTTGACGAGCTCTCCGCTCAGGGTGCCTCGATCTCCGTGCATCAGGGCAACGTCGGCATCCCCGACGACTGCGCCCGCGTCGTCGGTGAGGTCCTGGCCAGTCACGGTCAGATCGACTTCCTCGTCAATAACGCCGGGATCACCGTCGACAAGACCGTCCGAAAGATGTCGCTCGAGGATTGGCATGCGGTGATGCGGATCAACATCTCGGGCGCGTTCTACATGATGAAGGCCGTTCTGGACCATATGCTCGAGCGCGGGAGTGGTCGAATTGTCAACCTGAGTTCAGTGATTGGACAGACTGGGAATGTGGGGCAGGCGAATTACGCGGCCTCAAAGGCCGCCCTCTACGGACTCACCCAGAGCCTGGCGCTGGAAACGGCTCGCAAGGGCATCACGGTCAATTGCGTGGCACCCGGATTCATCGAAACCGAGATGGTTGCAAAGATCCCTCAGCCGATCCTCGACGGCATCATCGAGAAGGTGCCGGTCCGGCGACTTGGCCGGCCAGACGAGGTGGCTCGCGTGGTCCGGTTCCTCCTCGAGGACGAGTCCTCATACATCACTGGCGCGATGTACGCAGTGAACGGCGGTCTGTTCATGTGATTGGCTCGTGAACGACGAGATGAGCGAGGACACGGCGTATGAGGCACTGCTCGCCAAGGTGGACCAGAGCGATTTCGGCGGCGCCATGCGCAGCGTGTTCCTCGATGATGCGATGCGTCATCCATTTCGCTTCGCGAAGGCGGGCCTGGATCTCTCCACCGGGCAGGCGGCGGTCGGTGCGCGCGCAGCCCAGCGTGCATTCGGTCGTGGAAGCCGTGACGCGGTAGCTCCGGGCGACAACCGCTTCGCGGACCGGACGTGGCAGGCGAACCCAGCGTTCCGAACGCTTGCCGAGAGTTATCTGAGCGCAGTGCAATGGGCCCACCAGCTGGTCGATTCCTCAACTGCTCCCGCCGTCCATCGTGAGAAGGCGCGCTTCGCGCTCACCATGATGCTCGACGCCATGGCGCCGACCAATGTGCCCTGGATGAACCCCGCGGTCTGGAAGGAAACCTTCGAGACGGGTGGGCAGAACCTCATCGCAGGCGCGAGCAATTTTGTCGACGACGTGCTGCACAACGGCGGGCGGCCACGTCAGGTCGACACAACGTCATTCAGCCTCGGCAAGAATCTCGCGGCAACTCCTGGTCGCGTCGTGATGCGCAACTCGCTCATGGAGTTGCTCATGTACGAGCCCCAAACCGACCTGGTCCATGCGCAACCCATCGTGTGCAGCCCGCCATGGATCAACAAGTACTACATCATGGATCTGGCGCCCGGCCGGTCCTTCATCGAGTACGCGGTACAGCACGGCTTCACCGTGTTCTGTATCAGCTACCGCAACCCCGACGCGTCGATGAGCAACGTTACCTGGGACGACTATCTGCAGCTCGGGCTGCTGGCGGCGCTGGACGAGGCGAGCGAGATCACCGGCTCACCGGTCGTCAACATTGTCGGTCTGTGTCTCGGGGGCACGATGTCGACGATCGGCCTGGCTCACCTCGCGGCGAAGGGCAGAGCCGATCGGGTGGGCTGGATGACCCTCACCAATACCCTGGTCGATTTCAGCGTCCCCGGCAACCTCGGGGTCTTCGCCGACCGCAAGAGCGTGTCGCGTCTCGAAAAAAGCATGCAGCAGCAAGGCTATCTCGAAGCGTCCGCAATGGCGCAGACGTTCGACTGGCTCCGCGGCAACGACCTGGTCTGGAATTACGTCGTCAACAACTGGTACATGGGCAAGACCCCACCGGCGTTCGACCTCCTGGCCTGGAATGGAGACAGCACGAACATGCCGGCGGCGATGCATACGCAATATCTGCGAGCGTGCTACGTCGATAACCTGCTGATTCGCCCGGGTGCGTTCCGGATCGCCGGCACCCCAATCGACCTCAGCACGATCAGGCAGCCGATGTACGTGCTCGGTGCAGAGAACGACCACATCGCCCCCTGGAAGGGGTCGTATTTGACCACCCAACACGTCGGCGGCGAGGTCCGTTACACGCTGACGTCGAGCGGACACGTTGCCGGCATCGTCAATCCGCCCGGCAACCCCAAGGCCGCGTTCTGGACGCGCCCGCATGCGGAGCGCGGTGTCGATGCCGAAGCCTGGCGGGCCGGTGCAGAGCGTGTGAGCGGGAGCTGGTGGGACGACTGGGTCGCGTGGGCCGGAGAACGGTCGGGAGAGCTCGTCGCACCCCCGCACGTACCGTCCGGTGATCCGGCGCCCGGGAGCTACGCCAAGGGCGAGGATGCCCGGCCATTCAAGGCTCGATACGCAGCGCGCGGGCAGCGACCTACCCGAACCCGCCCAGCGGGAAAGCGTTCCTGACCGACGAGCCTCAGCGGGACCTCGGTTTCGCTGTGGACGGTGGTGCTGTGGACGGCGCGTCTTTGGCCGCCGTCTTGCGCGCCGGGCGCGGCGGTGTCGCGCGATTCGCTGACGGCTGCTGTGCGGCGATCAGGCCCCGATAGACCTGGAGCAATGCCTGCTTGGCCTCCTGGGTGAGATGGCCGTCGACCCGAATGGCGTCCTCCACAGTCAGAACGGGGCGTTCCACCGTGTCGTCGAGCAGGCCAGCCTCCCGATACAGCGTCTCGGCGGACATGTCGAGCGCGTCCGCGATGCCCTTGAGCACCTGCGCGGAGGGCGTGTACACACCGCGTTCGATCTGGCTGAGGTACGGATTCGACACCTTGGCCAGGCCCGCGAGTTGGCGCATTGAGAGGGACATCAGCTCACGCTGTGTGCGGATGAAGTCTCCAACTGACTTGAAGGGTGGCGTGGCCTCGGGCATGAGCCAATCCTAGCGCTTGGGGCGCCAAGCTGACGTTGTGTTGACATAAGCAGCGCGTGCTTGGTATACTAAGCGCCAGAGACGAACAATCCACCACCGAGGAGACCACCATGGCTGACTACGAGACCTACGTGACCGACCTGCAGAAGCAGTTCCTGACCGCAATCCAGAAGCTGGGCGAGGTTCAGGCCAAGCTCATCGAGGCTGTTCGCGACGTGCCGGCAACTCTCGAGAGTGGCCAGGTGACCCCTTCCGAGATGGTGGAGAAGTCGTTCGACTTCGTCACCCAGGTGCTCGACACCCAGCGTGACCTGACGCTTCGGCTCATCAACGCCGCTGGTGGCACACCCACCAAGACCCGGACTGCCAAGCAAGCCGCGTAATTCATCGATACGGGTCGGGGCAACCCGACTCGTATCGGATCCGATGCCCACGAGGACACACACCATGACCGAACACGTCGACTACCGCACCACCACTGCTGCGATCGCGGAGGGCCTTGACCGGTCCACAGAGATTGCTGTGGCGGCCACTGAGGTTATCAAGAGCATCACCTCCGTGCTGGTTCCGCTCAGCGTCTTCATGCTCCCCAACTCTGAGGCGCTGATTCCCGCGATCGACAAGGTGGTCGATCGTAACTTCGGCATCGTGCTCAAGGTCGTCGAGTGGCAGCACGGGCTCGGAGCTGCGGCTCTCGATCGCTTGGAATCCCTCGCTTTAAACTGATCTCGACGGGAGCGCTCCTCGCCGTGGGTCTGCGTTGGGCCTGAGCCGAGGGCGCAGCGTTTGGCCGATCCATTCTTAATGGCGCCGATATCCGTTACGCTATAAGGGAAATCCGGAGCGAGAGGGATTCGAACCCTCGATACCAGTTTCCCGGTATACCGCATTTCCAGTGCGGCGCCCTCGACCAACTAGGCGATCGCTCCTCGGCGATTGTATCCGTGACCTGCCCGCTGCCCCGGCAGGCGCCCATCGAGCGGTTTCGGCCTGACCCCTCGCCGGGTATCTACCATCTGAGCTTCAGATCGCCCAGGGAGAATCTCGGTCATGTGCGTCCTTTTCGGCTTCCTCCTCTTCACCGCCCTGCTGTTCGGGCTTGGGTTCGCGCTCCACGTGCTCTGGTGGATCGCCTTCATCTTCCTGATCTTCTGGCTGATCGGGCTGGCCTTCCGTCCCCGTGGCGGCCGCTGGTACTACTGGTAACGCGCAAGCCGCAACCCGGTAAGTCGATGGGGTGCGGCGCAAGGCCGCCCCTATACTCGACGCTCCCGGAGAGGTGTCCGAGTGGTTGAAGGTGCCGCTCTCGAAAAGCGGTGTGGTTTATAGCCACCGTGGGTTCGAATCCCACCCTCTCCGCCAAATGGCGCGGTGTCAAACACCGCCGACACGATCGGTGCCGGCGGTGCCAGAGAGAACTAGATAGACCCGGCGATGTTCTGGGCGACCGCCTCGACCTGCGAGTCCATATCGGCGCCGGTCTTCGTTCCCGACGAGACGTCGACGACAACGAGGTCGTTGTCCTTGACGAATGCGTACGTCGCGGAGTTGGCGTCGATCTCCTTGATGGCTCCGCTTCCCAGGCCCGACACGGCAACCGAGGTGCCGCCACTGGATGCCGCGGAACCGCTCAGCGCGGACGCGATTGCCGCCTGCAACGCCGCCTGGCCGAGGGCACCGGGGATCGCCTCGATGAAGATGACGCCGCCCCCACCGCCACTGCCGGTGGAGTCCGCGTAGATGCACGTCGTGGCGCTGCAGGCGCCGCCAAGCGCTGCAACCGCCGGGTCACCGCTGATGTTCTGCACGTCAGCCGCTGTGAGCAATGTGCCGGCAGCCGCCGAGGTGCCATTTCCACCCGTGCCACCGATGTTTCCAAGGCCGGGGATACTGATACCGCCGCTCGAGGATTTCGGGGTGGGCGTCGGGCTGGATGACCCACCGCAGCCCACCATCCCGATCATGGCGCCAACGGTCACTGCTCCGGCCAGGAGCGACTTGGTGTTCATTGGATTCCTCGCTGTTGTCCGCCAGCGCTCCCTCCGCGCTGAATCGCCGCAGATGATAGCGGCAGAAGTGGCCAATCCAGGCGCGTTACCAAATCGGAAAAAGCAGTTCACCTTGGTACAGTCGAAGCAATGATGCCCGTGACCCTCGCATGCCCAGGAGCACCCCTGCCGTGATGCACGGAGGCCACTTCGGGGGCGGCAAACGCGACAAGCCGTCGGGCCGCGTCCCGAATGGGCAGCTCGTCCGCCAGACGGCGGCGCTCTTCAAGGGCCACCGCGGCGGTGTGGCGACGATTGCCTTCCTCGTGATCATCACGGCGGGCGCCGGCGTGGTCAACCCGGTGCTCATCGCGGTCGTCTTCGACGCAGCCCTCTTCCCGACCCGCAACGGCGTGCTCCTTCCGGTCAACGTTCCGCTGCTCGAAGTGCTGGTCGCGATCATGATCACGATCACCATCGTCACCGGGGCGATCGGCGTGCTCCAGACGTACGTCACCAACCGCGTGGGGCAGCGCGTCATGGAGGAGCTGCGCAACCGCCTCTACGAGCATCTGCAGGGCATGTCGCTGCGCTTCTTCACCGGCACACGCACGGGCGAGATTCAGTCCCGGCTCACGAACGACGTCGGCGGCATACAGTCGGTCGTCACCGACACCGCCACCTCACTGCTCTCCAACATCGTGACGCTGCTGAGCACGTTGATCGCGATGCTGTTCCTCTCCTGGCAGCTGACGGCGCTCTCGCTCGGGATCACGCCGCTGTTCGTCTTCTATACGTATCGAGCCGGCAAGGTTCGGCGTCAGATCACGATGCAGGCGCAGGAATCCAAGGCGGAGATCAGCGCCATCACCGAGGAGACGCTATCGGTCTCCGGGATGCTCCTCGCCAAAGTCTTCGGGCGCGGTTCCGAGGAGGTGGTCCGGTTCCGCAAGGAGAATCACCGGCTCGCCAACCTGGCCATCCGTCAGGAGATGATCGGCCGGGCCCTCTTCGCGGTGATCGGCGCGTTCTTCAGCAGCGCCCCAGCGCTTGTGTATCTCATCGCCGGGTTCGTGATCGCAGGCAGCCATGGCCACACCGCTCCGATCCAGTACGGAACGATCGTCGCGTTCACCACCCTGCAGAGCCGCCTCTTCTTCCCGATCGGCAGCATGCTCTCGGTGTCGATCGAGATCCAGGCCAGCCTCGCGCTGTTCGAGCGGATTTTCGACTACCTCAAGATGCCGCACGACATCGTCGATCGCCCGGATGCCCGCGTGGTCCCGGCGAATGACATCAAGGGCGACGTCCAGCTCAAGGACGTCTACTTCCGCTACGACCGAGGGAGCTTCGGCCCAATGACCGAACCCATCCAGCGACCAACGGTTATCGTGCCGGCGGCGAATGGGCACGCCCCCGACGAGAACGATCCGGTCCCGAACGAGATTCGCAGGGACTGGGCAATCGAGGACGTGAGCTTCGAGGTCAAGCCGGGGCAGCTCGCGGCAATCGTCGGGCCGAGCGGCGCCGGCAAGACGACGATCTCGTACCTGATCCCGCGCCTCTACGACGTCACCAAGGGAGCGGTGCTCCTCGACGGACTCGATGTTCGCGACTACACGATCGCGTCGCTCGCGGGCGCGATCAGCATGGTCACGCAGGAGACCTATCTCTTCCACGCCTCGGTGCGGCGCAACCTCACCTACGCGAAGCCCGACGCCACCCAGGAAGAGCTCGAGGCGGCCGCGCGAGCGGCCTTCATCCACGATCGCATCATGGCGCTCGACGAGGGCTACGACACGCTCGTGGGCGAACGCGGCTACAGGATGTCGGGCGGCGAGAAGCAGCGTCTGGCAATCGCGCGGGTCGTGCTCAAAGCGCCACGCGTGCTCATTCTTGACGAGGCGACGTCAGCGCTCGACACCACGAGCGAGCGTCTCGTCCAGGCAGCGCTCGAGCCGCTGCTCAAGGGGCGGACCACCATCGCGATCGCGCACCGGCTCTCCACGATCCTCGCGGCCGACGTCATCTTCGTCATCGATCGTGGACAGCTCCTCGAGCAGGGCACGCATGCGGAACTGCTCCGCCGCGGCGGCGCGTACGCCAAGGTCTACGAGCAGCAGTTCCAGGGCGGCCGTGTCGAAGCCGTCTGCGAGGACGGGATGGTGCTGGCGAGCGGTGAGGTCGTCGCTGCCACTCCGGCTGCGTAGCGGGTCGACTTGCCGGCCCGCCTGGACGCCGTGGTCATCGGGAGTGGCCCCAACGGCCTCGCCGCTGCCGTTGAGCTCGCGCGCAACGGCGCCGACGTACTCGTGCTCGAGGCGGCTGATGCGATCGGCGGCGGCACCCGCACGGCCGAATTGACGCTGCCGGGATACCACCACGACGTCTGCTCAGCTGCGCACCCACTCGGAATCCTTTCGCCGTTCCTCTCTCAACTCCCGCTCGCGGAACACGGACTGACCTGGATCCAGCCGAGCGCCTCCGTCGCCCATCCGCTCGAAGGCGAGGGGGCCGTCATCCTGCGCAAATCCCTGGAGCTGACCGCCACCGCTCTGGGGCAGGACGCCTCGGCATACAAGCGGCTCGTCAGCCCGTTCCTCCGCCATCC
>JBEKKP010000024.1:0-43384 GCA_050010655.1 Candidatus Dormibacteria bacterium | reverse complement strand
GTCCACCCCGTCCACCACGAACCACCCGTCGTGTTCGGCGACACGGCCGCGCCGTGCGAGCGCCGCATGCACCATTTCAGTCATCCCGGTGAGGCGGATGCGAACTCCACCGCTGCCGAGCAGCTCGTCGAGCCGTCCGATCGCCAGGACCCGTCCATCGGACACGACGGCCGCCCGATCGCAGATCTGCTCGACCTCGCCAAGGAGGTGCGAGTTGAGAAAGACGGCGCAGCCTCGATCGCGCAGGTGGCGGATGATCGCGCGGGTATCGGCCCGACCCACCGGGTCGAGCGCGGACGTCGGCTCATCGAGGATCACCAACCGCGGGGTCCCGAGGAGCGCCACCCCGAGCCCGAGACGCTGCTGCATACCCTTCGAGAACGTCTCGACCTTGGCGCTCTCGTGGCCGGTGAGCCCGACAGTCGAGAGTGCTCCCGCAATCTGCGCCGGCCATTCGGCCCGCTCGATCCCCGCGAGGCGGCAGTGGAGCGCGAGGACCTCTGCCGCGCGCAGCCAGCCTTGGTAGCGGAAGAGTTCCGGGAGATACCCAACGTTTCGACGCGTAGCGCGATGCCCTGCGGGGTGGCCGAGCACCCACGCCTCGCCACCGGTCGGCCTGCTGAGGCCGAGGAGCAGCTTGACCGCCGTCGTCTTGCCACTGCCGTTCGGTCCCAGAAAGCCGAACACCTCGCCCCGAGGAACCACCATCGTGAGCCCGGAGAGGGCGACGGCATCGCCGTAATGCTTGGTCAGCTCGAGCGTGCGAACGGCGGCGTCGTCGTCGGGCGATGCGGAAAGCGAGGGCGCAACCGCAGACGTCACCGTGTCGATCGCGCGAGGCCGAGCACCTCGTTGGAGGTCACAGTTCCGGCGATGGCGTACACGACGCCATTGTGTTGCCAGATCACGGCGCTCCCCAACCCGGTGGAGTCGCCGATGAGCAGCCCTGAGGCTCCATTGATGCTCACCGGCGAGCCGCTGGCCAGATCCACCGGGATCGGTATCGGGATAGTTTTGGTCGGATCGCCCAGGGCGCGAATCTCGGAAGCGACGCCTGCGGGGATGCCCGGGACGGACAGCAGGTACTCCTCGAGTTGCTGCACGGTCACGCCGGTGGAGGTGACGGTGGGCGTCCGCGTCTTGACGACCACGAATGCCTCGCCCGACGGCAGGCTCTCGCTCCGCAGGAAGCTCGAGGGGTCGATGCCGTAGGAAACCACCACCGCAGGGGCGATCATCACGGAGAGCGTGGTGCCGTCGAGGCCATCAGGCAGCGGGGGCAGCTGTCCGCCGGCTCGCGAGGCCGCCGCCTCTGCCAGCTGCTTGCTGAAGGTGAAGGTCACCACGCCACCCGACACCACGGCGTACTGCGGAGCACCGGGCGTGCCCGGAACATCGCCAATGACAGGCGCGTCGATTCCCGCCGCCAGTCCGGCCGCAGCGGCGTCCGGCTCCGGCTCGAACGCGATCGACGACCCACCCGCCACCGAGCCATAGCTCGCCAGCCCCGCGAGCGAACGCACATCCGATGCCGTGACCGGGACGGCTGCGACGCGCGAGGGCTGGAACAAGCTCAGAAAGTCCTGCGCGCCGCCGGAGACAACGAGCACCACGCTCGCCGTGAGAGCAACACCCAGCCCTGCGGCCACACGGTTCCTACGGCCGGAACGCTGATGGAGCCGCTTCGCCGGCCGCTGCACCGGCGCCGCCGCCTCTGTGCGCGCAAGCCGCGCTCGAGCGGCGACGACGTCGATACCGGTGCTCGGGGTATGCAGCATCGCCTGCACCGCGCCGGCGTCGGCGCTGATTCGCCGAACGCGCTCCGCGCATCTCGAGCAGCTCGCAACGTGCTCTCGCTTCGCGGCCGCAATCGCCGTGGGTTCGTCGAGAGCGCGTCGCAGCGTTCCGTCAGATGGATGCATCACCAATCTCCTTGCGTAGGCGCGCCTCCGCACGCCGCAGTCTTGTTCCCACCCCGTTCACACCGATACCGAGCGCCGAAGCCATCTCGGCATAGCTGAGCCCGCTGTATCGAAGAACGAGGACGGTTGCCTGGCGTTTCGGGATCCGAGCAAGCGCGGATCGGACCGCTTGTGTGGCCTCCGCCGTCTCGACAACCGCCTGAGGGTCGTGCGAAGCATCCGGTTCGGCGGCGTACAGGTGCTCTCGCGCCGCGCGACGCCGGTTCGTCCGGATCATGTTCAGGGCTGTGTGGGCCGCGGCGGTTCGCGCCCACGCCGGAGCCTGAGCACCGGGGGTGTCACCGAAGCGCCGGTGGAGATCGAGGAACACCTCCTGAGCGACGTCCTCAGCGGCGGCGGGATCACCGAGCACGCGCCGCGCGATCGCCGCGACCCTCGCGTATTCCTCATCGAACAGCCTGTCAAAGCTGGTGGGTGCCGCACCGACGGCAGCGGCCGAGCGAGGGAGATCGGTCACAGCGGTGCTCCGTAGGGCTCGGATGGCGGCGGACTCGACCACATCATGAGAAGCACCGCGGCGCTCGGATTTGTGACGCCCGGACGTTGCGACCGCGCCAGGCACGGCACTGAGTACGCTTCCCGATGATGTCCGCAGCCATCAATCAACGTATACGTCGCATCACGGCCGGACAGCTGCTGGTTGTCGCCGCCTTCGTGGTGATCCTCTGTGTGCTGGTCCGCCGGGGCGGAGACCCGGACATCTTCTGGCACCTCGTTACCGGCCAGTGGATGGTCGATCACCACCAGGTCGTCTCAAAGGATCTGTTCACCTTCACCGTGAGCGGCACCCGGTGGATCGACCCCGAATACACAACGGAGATCATCGCCTACCTCGTCTACAAGGTTGGCGGACTCACCCTGGTCTCCATCGCATTCGGCGCGGTGACGTTCGCAGGGTTCCTGCTCATCTGGCGGCGCGTCCGCCTCGAGAACGCCAACCTGGTCATCGCATCAATCGTGATCGGCATTGCCGGACTCGGCGGCGCGGAGGTCTGGGGACCGCGGCCGCAAATGATCACGTTCACGTTGACGTGCCTGGAGGTGCTGTGGCTCGATCGCTACCTCCGCGGCAAGTCCCGCGCGATCTACTGGCTTCCCGTCGTGATGATTGCGTGGGCCAATCTGCACGGAGGATTCCTTTTCGGCCTCGTGCCGGTCGGCGTCGCGGCCTTCGTCGAGGCTGTGCACTGGATACGGCGCGTCGATGGTGATGAGCACAAGCGGCGCACACGAAATCTCATCCTCATCTTCGTCGGATGTGTCGCGGCGGCCGTCATCAACCCGAACGGCATCCATCTGTATGGGTATGTCATCCAACCCCAGTTCTCCTCGGTGCAGCAGAACTTCATCGCCGAGTGGCAGTCACCGAATTTCCACGTGCTCGAGGAGCGCGGCTTCGAGTTGATGCTCCTCCTGATTCCTCTGGCGTTCATGTTCCGGCGCCCGTCGCTGTGGGACGTGTGCCTCACACTCGCCGTCTCATATCTGGCGCTCTCGGCTGTGCGTCATTCCGCACTCTTCGTCGCAGCGGAAACGCCTTTGCTCATATGGTCGTTCACGGCAGGATGGGAGCGCATGGCGTTGACTGCCCGCGTGCGTGAGTGGGTCGCGCCGCGGGCGCGCGCGATGCTTGCCGGAGCCGCCGCGATCTTCGTCGTCGCGGTCCTCGGGACCGGATACTTCGTGCACGGCACGCTGTCCAACCAGGCCCGCGCCACCGCTGCGAACTTTCCGGTCGGCGCGTCGAACTGGCTCGCGGCGCACCCGAACGTCGGGACTCGCATGTTCAACCAATACGGATGGGGCGGCTACCTGATCTATCGCTTCTATCCCGACCCAAACCGGCAGGTCTTTTCATTCGGCGAGGCGACGCTCCTCGGCAACAAGGTGATGCAACAGGTGAGCGACGTCGAGACCGGCAATCCCGACTGGCAGCAGATCTTTGCGGAGTGGGGCATCAACTACGTCGTCGACGTTCCCGGTGCCCCGGAAGTCCTCGCGCTCGAGGTCGATCCGCAGTGGACCAAGGTCTACGACGACGGCCTCGCCGTGATCATGGTCGAGAACACCGCACTGACAGCAGCGAACCGCTAGGCGGCTGCATGTCTCGAGACCCCACTCACCGATCTCTTCGTGATGCCGCTCCGGCGGTGTTCTGGCTTGACGACCCGGAGGCGCCGGAGCCCGCCCCGCACCTTACGGGGCACACCGACTGTGACCTCGCGGTCGTCGGCGGTGGTTTCACCGGGCTCTGGTCAGCGCTGCTCGCAAAGGAGCGAAACCCGGCACTGGATGTCGTGATCATCGAAGCGCGACGCACCGCGGAAGCCGCGTCAGGGCGCAACGGCGGCTTCTGCGATGCAAGCATCACACACGGATTTGCCAACGGTGTCGGCAGGTTTTCCGATGAGCTCGACACGCTCGAGCGCATGGGTATCGAGAACCTCGACGCGATCGAGAGAACCGTGCGCGAGCACGCCATCGACTGCAACTTCGAGCGCACCGGCATGGTGGACGTGGCGACAGCGCCGTGGCAGTACAACGAGTTGCTCGAGGTCGCCGATGACATGCGCGCGCACGGGTATCAACTCGACACCCTCGACGCGGATGCGATGCGCTCGCACGTTGCGTCGCCCACATACCACGGTGGTCTCTGGATCCACGATCGGACGGCGATCGTCAATCCCGCGAAGCTCGCGTGGGGGCTCCGCCGGGCGTGCATCGACGCCGGTGTGCGCATCCATGATCACAGCGCGGTGACACGACTCGTCGCCGGGTCCGAGCGGATCCAGCTCACCACTGCGCATGGAGCGGTGTCGGCGCGACGCGTCGCGCTCGGCACAAACGCGGACCGGCCGCTGCTGCGCCGGCTGCGGCCATTCATCCTTCCGGTGTACGACTACGTGCTGGTCACCGAGCCGCTGACCAGCGCTCAGCTCACGTCGATCGGCTGGGCCGACCGTCAAGGCATCGGCGACAGCGGCAACCAATTTCACTACTACCGGCTCACCGCGGACTCGCGAATTCTCTGGGGCGGCTACGACGCCATCTACCACTTCGGCAACCGCGTCGATGTCGAGCTCGAACAACGCGCGCAGACCTTCGACAAGCTAGCGGGCCACTTCTTCGCCACCTTCCCGCAACTCGAGGGACTCCGCTTCACGCACCGATGGGGCGGCGCGATCGACACATGCAGCCGCTTCTGCGCGTTCTGGGAGACCGCTCATGGCGGGCGGGTTGCCTCCGCCCTCGGGTACACCGGCCTGGGAGTGGGAGCTTCGCGCTTCGGCGCCCAGGTGATGCTCGATCTCCTCGAGGGCCGGCGCACCGAGCGAACGGCGCTGCGGATGGTCCGAACGCGTCCGTTGCCTTTTCCGCCGGAGCCTTTGCGTTATGGCGTGGTGCAGATGACCCGCTGGTCCCTGGATCATGCCGATCGCCATGAGGGCGCCCGCAACATCTGGCTGAAGACGCTCGACCTGGCCGGCCTCGGCTTCGACTCCTGAACGTACTCAAGGAGTCGCCAAAAGCTTCATGGCGTGTACTATCCGTGGCATGAAGGAAATCGAGTGACCAGCCGCGTCTTCGCATCCATCGGCAACTTCTCGGTCCGCTTCCGCTGGGTGATCGTGGTCGGATGGCTGGTCATCACCGTCTTCTCGGTCAAGGCTTTCCCGGGTCTGTCCGACGTGGCCAAGGACTCGCAGAGCAGCTTCCTCCCCGCCAACTCCCCGTCCGTGCAGGCCGAGGATCTCGCGCAGCCGTTCCAGGACTCGCAGCACGGTGTCGCGACGCTGATCGCCGCGCGGGAGGACGCTGTCCTCACCGCTGCGGACATCCAGCAGATCACCGCCATCGAGACACGCATCAAAGGCATTTCCGGCGTGCTTCGCATCCAGGATTTCGGCCTTTCGCCCGACAAGCACGCGGAGCAGGCGCAGGTCGTCACCGATCTCCCGCCCTTCAGCGCCGGCAGCGACGCGATATCGCTGGTCGCCGCGATCCGCGCGACATTTCCCAGTGACGCCTCGGGACTCCAGGTTCATCTGACCGGAACGATTCCGGGCTTCGTCGACCAGCAGAGTCAATCGAAGAGCTCGCAGGGCGACGTCCAGAAGTTCTCGCTGCTCTTCATCATCGTGTTGCTCCTCATCGCGTTTCGCGCATTGCTCGCACCGCTCGTGACGCTCCTACCCGCCGCGCTGGTGCTCGCGCTGGCGAGCCCCGTCATCGCCGGGGCAACGCACCTCGGGGTGCAGGTGTCGGCGATCACCCA
This sequence comes from Candidatus Dormibacteria bacterium, assembly GCA_050010655.1. Lineage (GTDB taxonomy): Bacteria > Chloroflexota > Dormibacteria > Aeolococcales > Aeolococcaceae > Palsa-851. The sequence goes on along the minus strand of JBEKKP010000024.1, from coordinate 37,126 downwards.
GTTCATCCTCATCGTGCTCGTGCTCGGCGCCGGCACCGATTACGGACTCTTCCTCGTATTCCGAACACGTGAGGAACTGCGCCGTGGCCTCGATCCGAAGGACGCAGTGCGTCGCGCGGTGGCAACTGTCGGCGAGTCGATCACGTTCAGCGCGCTCATCGTGATGGCCGCGCTGATGTCGTTGATCATCGCGCAGTTCGATTTCTACCAGGCGCTCGGACCGGCACTCGCCATCGGTATCGCGCTCATGCTCATGGCCGGCCTCACACTGCTGCCGGCGCTGCTCGCGATCTTCGGTCGCGCGGTGTTCTGGCCGTCACGTGCGAGCCTCGACGAGAATCCTCGGGCAAACATTTACGGGCGCATTGCAGCGGTGGTGGTGCGCCGGCCGATGCCAGTGGCCGTCGTCGGCGCGATCATCTTCGGAGCGATCGCGCTTGGCCAGATCGGCACCACGACGGCCGGATTCGCCGACATGTCGGCGCCGACGGGGACCGACTCCGCCGCCGGCGACACGCTGATCTCGCAGCACTACGGCAGCGCCAACCTGAATGCGACAGAGTTCCTCTTCAAATTCACGACGCCGATCTGGGCGCACGCCGATGACCTCCAGACTCTCCAGACGACGTTGCAGGCAAAGGGCGGATTCGCCACAGTCGAGGGACCCCTCACGTTCTCCGGCCAGGCCCTCACTCCGGCGCAACTTGTCGCTGTCCACGCGGGCGGCAACACGCTTGCCACCGAGGCGCTCGCGCGATTCATCAGCGCAGACGGGCGCACCGTGCAGTACATCGGCGTGGAGGCCGGCGGTGCGGCGACGCCGATCACCGAGGTCCCGGCGCTGCGAACGCTGGTCGAGCACGCGGGAGCCAGCGTCAACGCCGAGGCGCAGGGTGTCTTCGGCATCCAGCCGTTCGCGTACGACGTGAATCAACTGTCGTCGTCGGACCTCTGGCACATCATTCCCGTGGTCGCGGTACTGATCGCGATCCTGCTTGCGATCGTCATGCGCAGCCTGGTCGCACCGCTCTACCTCGTGACGAGCGTGCTGCTCTCGTACCTCGCGGCGCTGGGACTCACCGCATTGATCTTCGTGCACTTCGGCGGCCAGGACGGGATCAACTTCGTTCTGCCGTTCCTGATGTTCGTCTTCCTCATGGCACTGGGGTCGGACTACAACGTGCTCGTGATGACGCGAATACGCGAGGAGTCCCATCTCCTTTCGACTCGTGAGGCGGTGCGCAAGGCAATCGGCGCAACCGGCACCACGGTGACCACCGCCGGGCTCATCCTCGGCGGCACCTTCGCCGTGCTCGCATTCGCGGGCGGCGGCGCCTCCGGCGGATCACAGATTCAGCAGATCGGCTACGGTGTTGCGTTCGGCGTGGTCATGGACACGTTCGTCGTCCGTACCATCCTGGTGCCGGCCATCGTCGTCCTCCTGGGGCGCTGGAACTGGTGGCCGTCCGGGTTGTGGCGTCAGGGCGATCCAGTCCCAGCCACAGCATCAGGCCCGCCAACACCGACGCAACCACTGCAGACCACATCACCACGCTGAACGAGGAAGACATGAGCACCAACTCCGACCGCATTGCAGCCCTCTGGGCATCGCACCATCGCCTCGACGCCGCGACGAAACCGCTGAGCGAGGCCGAGATCACCGGACCCTCGTATTGCAGCGACTGGTCGACCGCGCAGGTGCTTTCGCACATCGGCAGCGGCGCGCAGATCTTCGGACTGCTCCTCGATGCGGGGTTGAGCGGCGGCGAGGCACCGGGACGCGAGGAGTTCTCGAAGATCTGGGACGTCTGGAATGCGATGAGCCCAGACGAGCAGGCCACGTCGAGCCTCGTCGCTGACTCGGCGTTCTTGCAGCGCGTCGACGCGGTGCCGGCCGAGCAGCTCGACGCCCTGCAGATGAACCTCTTCGGCTCGCCGGCGGATGCGAGCCGCCTCCTCGGAATGCGCCTGTCCGAGCATGCGATTCACACCTGGGATGTGATCGTGATACGGGATCCGTCCGCTGAGGTCGCGCCGGATGCCGTCGCGTTCATGGTCGACCACGTCGAACAGGTCGCGGCACGCTCGGGATCGAATGCCGGTGGGCCACTCGAAGTCGAGATCGTCACGAGCGACCCGGCGCGGACGTATCGACTCTCCGTTGGCGAGACGGTGACGCTGCGTCCCTCCGGATCAGGCGACGGCGTGAATCCGGCGACCGCGACGGTGCACATGCCGAGCGAATCACTGGTGCGCCTCGTCTACGGCCGGCTCGACGCCGAGCACACGCCTGAGTCGGTCAAAGCCGACGGGGTCGATCTCGACGCCTTGCGGTCCGTCTTCCCGGGTTTCTGACCAGTCAGGCGCTCTGTTGCCCCGTCTGACCGCGGCGGGCCAGCACCGCGACAGCGATGACGATCAGCACCGTGGATCCGATGCTCACGGCCCCCGAGCCGAGATTCAGGCCGCCACGGGCGTGCGAGACCCCGAGCCAGTCGGCGTATGAGGCGCCGAGCGGCCGGGTGAGTATGTAGGCGAACCAGAAAGCGACGATCGCGTTCAGTCCGAACCATCGATGCGCCACCGCGGGGACCGCGATCAGGACGGTGAACGCCAGGCCTGAGACGAGATACCCGAGGTGGAGCGTCGTCGCCGTCATGTCCCCCGCGGCGGTGCCGAGCGCGAAGGTGGCGATCACCGTGAGCCAGTAGAAGGTTTCGCGCCGACGCGTTGTGATGGAATGGATCGACAGCGTGTGCTCGCTCGAGTACCACGTGAGGAAGACGGCGATCAGCACGACCGTGAACCCGGCGGTCGAGACGACGTAGGGAATCCCAAGCTCGATGTGGAGCGCGTCAGCGGCCATGGTTCCGAACACCGCGACCATGACGACGGCGAGCCAGTAGATCCAGGGTCGGTATCGTGGCGCCGCAAACTGGAGAGCCAGCGCGATCCCGAGACCAACGGCCCCGAGCGCGACCGCGACGACAGGCGCGAGCTGGTGCACGAGGGTGTCCGAGGTCGCCTCCCCCATGCCGGTCGTCAACACCTTCGTCACCCAGAACCCAGCAGTGACATCCGGCACCTTGAGAAATTGGTCGCGACGCTCTGGTACGAATCGGCGAAGATGCATGCCGTGCTGGAACTCAGTCACCTGACGAAGCGTTACGGCGATCTCCAGGCGCTGCGTGATCTCAGTTTCACGGTGCAGCCAGGCGAGATCTTCGGCTTCGTCGGGGCGAACGGCGCCGGCAAGACCACCACGATGCGCGTGGTGCTCGGGGTCCTCGAGGCGGATTCCGGAAGCGTGGTATGGGACGGATCACCGATAACGTTCGCGGATAGACGGCGCATCGGCTACATCCCCGAGGATCGCGGGCTCTATCCGAAGATGACCGTGATCGCGCAACTCGAATACTTCGCGCAGCTGCATGGCCTCAAGAAAAAGGCGGCGCGCGACGCGTCGCTCGCACTGCTCGAGCGGCTGGGACTTGCAGATCGCGCGAAGAGTCAGCTCCAGAGCCTCAGTCACGGTAACCAGCAGCGCGTGCAGCTCGCGGCCGCGCTGGTCTTCTCCCCTGACCTGCTCATCCTCGACGAACCGTTTGCCGGGCTCGATCCGGTTGCCGTCGACTCGATGACCGAAGTGTTGCGAGAAGAGGCCGATTCGGGAAAGCCGGTGGTGCTCTCGAGCCACCAGCTCGACATCGTCGAGCGGGTCTGTGACCGCGTGGGGATCATCAACCACGGACAGATGGTTGCGTTGGGGACCGTCACCGAGCTGACCGAGCGCGGACCGTTGCGCTACTGGGTCGACGCCCCAAGCGCCCTTGCCGGCTGGTTCAGCAGCGTCCACGGGACGTCGCTCGTCGAGCAGGATGGCTCGCGTTGGTTGCTCCAGCTCGATGAAGGCACAGACGACCAGACGGTGCTTCGCGCCGCACTCGCCACCGGCCCGGTGCAGGAGTTCCGTCGTGATCGACCCGCGTTGACCCAGTTGTTCCGAGACGTCATGAGTGGCAAGGCAATCGATGAATAGTCAGGCGTTGATCCGGGTGATCGCAATGCGTGAGTTCATGTCTCGCATTCGCACGCGGGTCTTTGCGATCACCACCGTGCTGACGATCGTCGGGATCGGTGCGTACATCCTGCTGCAGGCGTACGTGTTCAACAAATCGGCGACGTCACTGGAAGTCGGGTTTGTCGGCTCGGCGCAGTCGATCTCCGCGCCCGTGCGGGCCGAGGCCGCGGCGGCCGGCGAGACAATCAACGTGCACCCTTACGCATCGCTTGCGGCCGGTACGGCGGATCTTCAGAGCGGCACGCTTGACGCCCTGGTCAGTGGATCCGGAGCCAGCACCGTCATGGCCGTGCAGTCGACCGTCGACCCAACACTGGAAACAGCGCTCAATGATCAGACACGCCAGCAGGTACTGACGCAATATCTGACACAGCACAATCTTCCCCCGAGCGACGTCCTGGGCCAGCTCAATTTCTCGGTGGCCGTCAATGAGCTTTCGCCTGTTGATGCAGCCCGGATCCAGCAGATCGTCATCGGCCTCCTCGTTGCTGGAGTTCTCTACGTCACGATGGTCATCTACGGGCAACTGGTCGCGGCAGGAGTCATCGAGGAGAAGTCGAACCGCATCGTTGAGATTCTGCTTGCGACGGTTCGGCCATGGCAGCTCATGCTGGGCAAGATCATCGGCATCGGTCTCATCGCGCTCTTGCAGGTCGTGCTTGTCGCCGGCACTGCCCTGGTGCTCGCGAGTGCGACCAAGCTGGTCTCGATCCCAACGCTCGGTGTCGACGTCGTCATCAGCGGCATCCTCTGGTTCGTATTGGGATACCTGATGTACGCACTGCTCTACGCCGCTGTCGGCTCAATGGTGTCGCGCCAGGAGGACGTTGCCAGCGTGGCGATGCCGGTGACCCTTCTGCTGGTCGCCGGATGGATCCTCGCGCTCACCGTCGCAGCACCGTCCCCCACAGCCGTGGGGACCACCGTGCTTTCGTTCATCCCGGTGTTCTCACCGGTCCTCATGCCCGTGCGCATCGCTGCCGGGGTGGCACCGTTCTGGCAGGTCGTGATCAGCGTCGTGCTCGTGCTTGGAACCATCGTTCTTTTTGCGGCGGTCGCCGGGCGCATCTATCGCAACTCGGTGCTGCGAGTGGGTGGCCGGGTCAAGTTCAGTGACGCGCTCGGCCTTCCTCCCCCACCCGTATCGCCCGTACGATACGGTGGCCCGAGCGCTATGTGAGGTCGTCGACGGACCGTTCGCCGGGCGAGAGGGGCGCGACGGCGATGCGGTCGCGCCCATCGCGCTTGGCCTGATACATCGCGTGATCGGCGGCCGCGACGACATCGTCGAGCTCCTGCCCGTGATCCGGGAACACAGCGACACCGATGGAGGCCGTTACACGCTTGACGTCTGACGCCGGCGGTCGCAATTCCGCAATCGCTGTTTGCAGCGCCTGCGCAACTCGCATGGCGCCCTCGACCGTCGAGTTCGTGAGCACGATCAGAAATTCCTCGCCGCCGTAGCGGACTGCGTAGTCGCTGTCGCGCACCACACGCCTGATCGTCCGCGCCACTGCGCGCAGCACCGAGTCGCCGGCTGCGTGGCCGGCGCTGTCGTTGACCTGCTTGAAATGGTCGAGGTCCATGAGCAGGACACCGACGCCCGCACCGGTCCGCAAGCTCTGCGACATGACGCGTGGACCCATGTCGCGCCACCAACGGATGTTGAACAGGCCGGTCAAGGCATCGGTGAGCGCGCGGCGTTCGAGCTCGCCGTACATCTGCGCATTGCCCCATGCCGCTGCCGTGACGAAACCCAGGAGCGCACAACGCTCGAGGTCCTCTTCAGAGAACGCATCGAGACCGTCGCGCCAGACGTCGATCACGCCAAGACGCTGATCGCCGGCGACGAGCGGTATTGCCAGCAGTGATTCGGGCTCGCGCGCAGTGCCGGGAATGGTCGAGGCGGCAGGATGCGAGTCGGTGTCGGCGCAGCGGTATGGCTGGCCGCGAGCGAACGCCCACCCGGTGATGCCCTCGTTGAGCGACACCTCGATGTCGAGGAATCCCTGCGTCCCCGCACCCGCGAGGACGCGTGGCCGAAAGCGATGCCGCTCCCAGTCAGCTTCGAAGATGGCAAGGCGATCAACCATCATCAATCCGGCGATGCGATCGGCAGCGATCTCGAGGATGCGGTCGGGGTTGTGCTCCGCCTGCAGCGTGCGTGCTGCATCGACGAGATACCGCGCAAAGCCGCGGTCATCCAGCGATGCCACCCCAGCAAGCGGAAGCGGTGCGAGCTCGATCGGCGCGCTCAGCGTGTCGCCACGCTCGCGGAATACGCGCACCTCGCGCCGCTGGAACCAGGCCACTGGCACCACCTCGTCGGTGGGCTCCGCCAGCGCCGGGTCGACGACCAGTGGGTGCGCGAGATGCGGCCCGACCCCGTACTGCACGCCGAGATCGGCGACCGCCGATGCGGTTGCCTTGCTGTCGATGCCGCGAGCAACGATGCGGCCACCGAGCCGGCCCACGAACACGACGGCCGCAGCAAGGTGTGCCTTGGCAACCTCGCTCTCCTGCAACCGGCCCGGAACGCACGCATCCAGAAACACAAAGTCAGGTTTGAGCTCCGCGATCAGACGGCGATCGAGCGTCGGCGACATCACCTTGTCGATGGCGAGCAAGAAGCCGAGATCACGGAGCTCGCGCAGCCGTCGAAGGCCGGCATCATCGACGTCGGTCTCGGTCTCACTCTCGACCATCCACGCGAGTTCAGCTGGGTTCACCCCATGGCGCTCGGCGAGGCCCGCAAGATCGAGATCCTCCGCTGCGAGCGCCTCGCGGGACAGGGAGACCAGGAGCACGGCAGGACCGGTGTGCTGAGCGAGCGTGAGCGCAGCGCTGATCGCGTGCAGCGATGTCAATCCGGACGGGCGTGGCAGCGCTTCATACCCCAGATCGACGCGGTCGATCAGGTCGATGACGGGCTGCAGGGCAACACCCGGTCCTGCCGTTCTTGCGGCACGGTCGGTTGCTGCGCTGCCCATAACTGCGGCTTTCAAGCTATTCCTCACATTGGTTTCCTGATCGGCACCGTTCCCCGGTCGAGCACGTCACACGTTGGCACCGAGCATCCGACGAATCGGTGTCGATCGCCTGTCCGAAGCCACGTGCGCTGCTGACCGCCGCCCGAGTGGACGGCCGACGCATGCACAGCGCGTTCCACTCCTGACGGAGGAGCGGGACGCCGCCTCCCGGCGGTGGTTGCGGCGTCCACGTCTCGCTCCGATCTCATCTGGGATGCTCGCGGTTCAGCGGCACACCCCGTCTGTTCCAAAGGTTCTAGTGCACGTGCACCAGTGCTTGCGTCGTGTCGTTCAACGGCGCCGCATGCACCACCACCGACGCAGTCCCCAACGTGAGACTCGCGACGATGATCACTACCCCCAGCCTGACCCAGCGAGTAAGCCTACCCATGACAATCCTCCTCAGGACGGTTCCCCTTTGACGGTATGGAGATTGTCTTAAGACCAGTGCGACGCAATGCCATCCCAAGCGGTGACGGGGTAGTAACGCGGACCGTCGCAATTGGCGCGATGCTCCGGCCAGAACGTGATCCCACATGCCGGACGCCTATTGATGACACCCTGCGACAGGCTTGTCATCGGGTCCGCCGCCGGCGCATCCGATCCTGCGACGAGATGCAAGAGGAGAACACGCACGCGTACTCGTCGCGCCGTGCGTTGCGAACGCTCTCGGAGCTGAGCCGGAGCATGGCCCGCGCCGAGTCACGCGATGAGCTGCTCGAGCTCACCGGGAGATGTCTGCGCGACCTCGGGTTTCGCAGCTACCTCGCCGAGCTCGATGGTGACCGTGTCCGGCTGGTTGCCGATCGAATCGAGACCGAGTCGCTCGCGCGTGTCGAGACCATCCTCGGCCAGCCGCTGTCGACCCTGAACATTCGCACCAGCGCGATCCCGTGCATCCACACCGCTGCCACGAGGCGGTCGCCGGCGACCACCGGCGACCTCTCTGCATCGCTCATGAGCCTCGTCCCCCACCTCTCGGCGGGCGAGCGCGCGGCGTTGCGCCTCGAGATCGGCTCCGGGCCTTTCACCGCGGTTCCCGTGGAACGCGGCGACGAACTGCTCGGCGTGCTCGTCACGTGGCGAAACGGAGCCGGAGCTCACGACGCGTTGCCGTTCCTGCAGGTCGTGGCTGCACAGCTCGGCCCCGCCTGGCGCCGAGCCGGCGGCACGTTTCACGCCGATTCGTCGCTCGCGGACGAGGCTGGAACGACGCCTGACATCGTCCGTGCGCTGATCGAGGCAGGCGGTATCCGTCCCGCCATGCAGCCGATCGTCCGTCTGCTCGACGGCGTGACCCTCGGGTACGAATCGCTCTGCCGCATCAACCCGGGGGCGGGCCCGCAGGTCCCGAGTGCCCTCTTCGACGCGGCGGGCAGTTCGATGGAGAAGGAACTTGACGAGGCCTGCATCCGAGCCGGCCTCGAGGGAAGCATTCACACGCTGCCCGCGACGCTGTTTCTCAACGTGATGCTGCCCACACTCGCGCAGCCGAACGCCGCCGTACGCATCGCGCAGTTCGCGGAGGACGCGGGAGTCGATCCCGAGCACGTCGTCCTCGAGATCAGCGAGCGCGTCCCGGTTCCGAACGTCGCACGATTGCGGCGCGTCGTCGCGGACCTGCGCTCACGAGGGTTCCGCATCGCGATCGATGATGCAGGCGCCGGTCACGCGAGCATGCTCGTGATCGCGGAGGTGCGCCCCGACTTCATCAAGATCGATCGCGACCTGATCTGCGGCGTCCACTCCAGTGACTCGCGGCGCGCGCTTGTGGTCTCGATGCTCTCCTTCGGGACGCATATCAACGCCCGGATCATCGCCGAGGGCGTGGAGACCGAAGCGGACCTCAAGAGCCTCATGGATCTCGGCGTCCAGTTCGGTCAGGGCAACGTGCTCTGCGAGCCGGTGATCCTCGGCGAGCCGGCAGTCCGGGGAGCGACGACCGTGACGGCTGCCTGGTTCGCCGCGCGCCGGGTCGACAGTTTCCAGGCGAGCGTCGAATCAGTACCGAGCCACGAGCCGCCGCGCCGGCGGCCACATCCCGCACTGCCGGCGCCGGAGAGCCTGCCGCACGCGCTGAGTCGCGCTGCGCTGGCGCTCCAGGCCGAGCACGACCCGCAGCGGATCCTCGCTGCAATCGCCGAGCAACTCCAACGCGTGGTCCCGGTGGACGATCTGTCGATCTACGAGGCGGACCACAACCAGCATCGCTTCGTGGCCGCGTTCGCAACCGGGCGTCAGGCCGCCGAGATCATGGCCGACGTGTTCTCGCTCTCGGTCGGGGTCAACGGATGGGCATTCGCCCTTGGCACCCCGCAGAACCTCGGCAACGCGGGTGCGCACCCCGCTGCCGCGGCGGTGCCGAACACGCCGTTCGAACACGAGTCGCTGCTGCTCATCCCGCTCCTCGCCGGCGATCACAAGCTCGGCATGCTCAACTGCAGACGCATGGGCCTCAATCGATTCACCGATGAGGACCTGGAAACCGCCACGCTCTTTGCGCACACCGCCGCGATGGCGTGGCACAACGCCCAGCTGTACCAGGAGCTTGCGCGGCGCGCGTCCACTGACGGACTCACCGGTCTGTACAACAGCCGGTGGCTTCGCGAGGCGGGCGAGTCCGAGATCGCGGAATCAAGGCGGCGTGGCATGCCGCTCAGTGTGGTCCTCGTCGATCTCGATCACTTCAAGGCCATCAACGACACTGGCGGGCACGCCGCCGGTGACGCTGTCCTGCAGCGTGTCGCCACCGAGCTGCGTCGTATCACTCGCGCCGGCGACTCCGCGGTTCGCCTTGGCGGCGAAGAGTTCATCCTCGTGCTGAGAGATGCCGAAGCGACCGGCGCCACAAGGGTTGCCGGCGAGCTCCGACGTGCGTTGCGCAACGTGCCCATCCCAGTGGCGTGCACCGGCATCAACCACATCACCGCTTCGATCGGCATCGCGAGCTTTCCCGAGCAGGGCACACGGCTCGAAGAGCTGATCCGGGCCGCCGACGTCGCGATGTACCAGGCCAAGCGCGGAGGGCGCGACCAGGTGAAGCTCTCGCTGGTACACCTGACGTCCGATCCGGATCTCGCACGACGGGACGCCATCGCCTGACCGCTCCCGTTGTGAGCACGGGAATCTGCGCGGCACCCCCGCTCGGATACCGTGACCGCGGCCATGACCCTTCCCGCTTCGCCGCTGTCCGCCATGGCTTCGGCGGTGACTCTGGGGATCGCCGACTTCACGGGAGGCTTTGCGGGCCGCAGGAGTAGCGCGCCGAGCGTGGCGATCGCGGTTGAGTCGGTCGGCCTCGTGGCGCTGCCGCTGGCCTTCGTCCTGCTGCCCCATGGCTGGGATGCACAGGCTGCGGCCGAGGCGTTCGGCGGCGGGCTGATCGGCGGGTTCGGGCTCGTCGCGTTCTATCGCGCGATGTCGCTCAACCTCATTGGCGTCGTCGCTCCGATCACGGGATTCGTTGCCGCGGCACTGCCGGTCACGGTGGGCATCATCGGCGGCGACCACCTCGAGGTCTGGCAGGTGGTCGGAATCGCCGTCGGGCTCTGCGCGTTGGTGCTCATCAACGGACCCAGCCGAGACGTCGCCGGCAACGCGCGTCTCGGCGTGACGCTGGCGCTGTTCGCGGGCGTCGCATTCGGGGTGTTCTTCATCCTTTTCCACGAAGCGAGCCACGCGGGCGTGACTGCGTTCGTGAGCGGCCGTTTCGGGTCGGCGTTTGCCTCACTCATCACGGCGCTCGTGACCGGAACGTCGCCGGTGATCCGCCGGAGCGCGCTTCGCATCATCGCGATCGGCGGAGTCTTCGACGGCACCGGCGTGGTGCTTTACCTGTACGCCACGCACACCGGGCTGCTGTCGGTGAGCGCGCTCCTGACATCGTTCTATCCGGCGTTCACCGTTCTCTGCGCGCGGATCTTCACGCACGAACGCATGACACCGCTGCAATCGGCCGGCGCCGGCCTGGCGATCGTCGCGATAGCGCTGATCGCTATTCCCTGAGCGACGGAGGAGCCTCCGTCGCGTCGAACGCGCGACGGATGAACGCCACCTCCAGGTGCAGCAGATTCTCGGCGATCGTCTCGTCATTCGCCATGTGCGTCGCACCAGTCAGCGGAAGGACCGTATGCTCGCGACCGGCCGCCAGGAGCGCCGTGGAAAGGCGGAGGGTGTGCGCCACGACGACGTTGTCATCGCTGAGACCGTGGATGAGCATGAGCGGGCGCGTGAGCTTCGCGGCATCGTCGACGAGTGACACGGCCGCGTAGTTGGCGGGCTCCACGCGCGGATCCCCGAGGTACCGCTCCGTGTAATGCGTGTCGTAGAGATGATCGTCGGTGACCGGAGCGCCCGCGATGCCGACATGGAAGACATCCGGGCGTCGGATGACGGCGAGCCCGGCAAGAAAGCCGCCGAATGACCAGCCGCGGATTGCGACGCGCGTGAGGTCGAGGTCGGGCCACAGCTCGGCCGCTGCATGGAGGGCGTCGACCTGGTCTTCGAGAACTGGTGCTGCAAAGTCGCCGCGCACCGAGCGGTCCCATTCGGGCCCGCGCCCGGGCGTACCCCGGCCATCGACCACGAGTACCGCGAATCCCTGGTTGGCGAACCACTGCGACTCCAGAAACCCACTCGCCGTCGACATCACGCGTTGGTGGGCGGGTCCGCCGTACGGATCGAGCAGCACGGGGAGCTTGCCGGTGCCGGGTTCGTGGCCTTCTGGAAAAAGGATCGCGGCCTCGAGATTGCGAGCTCCAAGCGTCTGCAATCGCAGGTTGAGCGAAATGTCGGGAGTCGCGGCGAGTGACTCGATCTCCCCCACCTGACGACCGTCGCGGTGGATGGACACATGAACGCCGGTGCGTTCGAGATCGCGTGTCACGAGGACGGTTGTGCCGCCTGCGCGTCGCGCACGCCACACGCCGGGTGCGAGGCCCGCGGGAAGCATCTGAGTCACGCCGTCGGCGCGTGACCACGTGTAGATGCCGACCTCAGTGGGCGTTGCCGAAGCCCGGAACGTGACGATGTCGCCGTCGACACCCGCGACGTCGCGCACCTGGAGATCCGTTGCCGTGACAGCGTCATCGCCGATGACGAGTCGCTTCGCGCCGTCGCGATCGACAGTCCACACCAGCGTGCCGTCTGCCAACCTCGCGGGAACGCCACCGACAATGTCGACCCAGTCCGAGTCGGTGTCCTCGCGAAGAAGCGACGTCGCGCCGGACGTTGTGTCCACCTCGACAATGCGCATAGATCGCTGATCGCGGCTCTGCACCACGATCAGCAAGCCATGGTCCGACCAGTCGACTGTCGTCACGTACTCGAACGCGACGCGATCCCATTGCACCTCGATGCGATTGCCGCCGCTCACGTCGACGATGTGGAGCGTCACGTCGGCGTTGTCGGTGCCCGCTGCGGGATACGGCACGGCAACCGGGGGACGGTCGGGATTCGCCGGGTCGGCGATGTACCAGCGACGCACCCGCGTGACATCGACACGCGCGACGAGCAGGTGCGCTCCGTCCGGTGACCACCAGTACCCGCTCTGCCGTCCCATCTCCTCGGCGGCGACGAATTCGGCGAGTCCATAGGTGACATCGTCGTTCTCGGGGCTTGCGAGCACGCGGCCGTCGCTACCGTCGGTCGGAACGACGTGCAGGGCACCGGCCTCGACATAGGCGACATATGTGCCCGTCGGGTCGATGCGTGGATCGATCGCCCGGCCGCTCGCCGGCAACTCCGTCGTCGTTCCAGTGGCGAGATCCGTCACATAGATCCCGCCGGTCAGGTCGAAGGCTGCACGCGTGAACCCGTCGTCGGTGGAATACCGAACGATTCCTCCGGAGGACTCGCGCGCACGTTCGCGCCGCATCCGTTCCTCGGCCGGCACCTCGGCCCTGTCGTCATGCCGCAGCGCGGATGGATCGACGATCAGCGCCTCCTGTCCGCTGTCCACATCGAACTGCCAGAGACATGTCAGCGGATCGGTGCTGCCACGCGTGCGGAGGAACAGCACCCGCCGTCCATCCGGAGCAATGGCAAAGTCTCGTGGGGCTCCGAGGCTGAAACGGCGCGTCCGCGCTTGCTGTCGGGGGAAACTCGTCTCGGTCACCGCGTGATGGTCGCGCAGCGGCGCCCCGGTCTGTCGCCCCAGATCAGGGGATCGTCAGGACAAGAGCGCCCTGCACGTCGCCGGCGCGCAGCCTGGAGAGCGCGACATTCGCCTGGTCGAGCGGCAGCGTCTCCACCGCGGCGTGCACCGGGATCTGATGCGCAAGCGCGAGGAATTCGCTGCCGTCCAGGCGGGTCAGATTCGCGACCGAGCGCAGCGTTCGCTCACCCCAGAGCAGGTCGTACGAGAACGCCGGGATCTCGCTCATGTGGATGCCGGCGCACACCACCGTTCCGCCTTTCCGGACAGCTCCGAGCGCGAGCGGCACGAGCGCACCCACCGGCGCGAAGATGATCGCCGCGTCGAGCTGTTCGGGGAGTGGCTCGTCGGTGCCGCCGGCCCACACGGCACCCAGGTGGAGCGCGAATTGCTGGCTCGCGACATCGCCGGGTCGCGTGATCGCAAATACGCGCCGTCCCTGAAACCTCGCAACCTGGGCGACGAGGTGCGCAGAAGACCCAAATCCATACAGACCTAGGCGAAGTCCGTCGCCTGCCATCCTGAGCGAGCGGTACCCGATGAGTCCCGCGCAGAGCAACGGTGCTGCCTCGATGTCGCTGAACGAGCGGTCGATCGGAAAGCAGAATCGCGAGTCGGCGACCGTGTACTCGGCGTAGCCACCATCGATGTCGTACCCGGTGAATCGCGCCTTGTCGCAGAGATTCTCGCGGCCCGTCGTGCAGAACTCGCATACCCCGCACGTCCAGCCGAGCCAGGGGACGCCGACACGATCGCCGGGGCGAATCGTCTCGACCGCGGCTCCAACTTCGACCACCTCGCCCACCACCTGATGGCCGGGAATGAGCGGCAGCTTGGGGTGTTGTAGCTCCCCGTCGACGACGTGCAGGTCGGTACGGCACAGACCGCAGGCCCCCACTTTCACGAGCACCTGACCCTGACCCGGCGACGGATCCGCCATCTCGACGCTGCGAAGCGGCTGTCCGGGCGCATCGAACAGCATCGCGCGCATGGGCACATCGTAATGCTGGAACGGCGTTTGACGTTACCCGGCTGTGACGTTGACGCGGCGTCCCGCCCCGTTCCGGTGGGAAATACTGTCGGCGTGGAACCGCAGGCGGCGATGGTTGCGCTGAGTCCGCGCGCGGTCAGCCAGGTGAGTCCCGATCGCGACACGTCGATCGATGACGAGCAGGACAGGAGACGGCGCTTGCACCGGCGTCTCTGGATCGGCGGCTTCGCGATCGTGGGGCTGCTGGTGGTGCTGCGCAACCTCATCGACCTCTCCGGATCGCCCCCCGGCATGTACGTCGACGAAAGCTCGATCGGCTACAACGCCTGGACGATCGCTCACTACGGCGTGGATGAGCACGGGATCCACTTCCCGCTCTTCTTCGAGGCGTTTGGCGAATACAAGAACCCGATCTACGTCTACAGCGTCGCGGCGCTGGCCCGCTTCTTCCCCATGACGGTGACGCTGGAACGCCTTCCCGCCGCGTTCTTTGGCCTGGCGGTGGTGGCATTCCTGACAGCCGCCACCTGGCGCATGACTCGCTCGCGAGCCTTCACATTCGGCACGCTGGTGCTGACTGCCCTCACCCCGTGGCTGGTGATCGAGAGCCGCGTCGGGTTCGAGACCATTTCATGGGTCGCGCTGCTCTCCGGTGCGCTCTGGTGCCTCTCGAACCGAAGACCCACCCCGCGCCAGTTCGGCTTTGCAGGCGTCTTTCTCGCCTTCGCCATTTACGGCTACACGACGGCGCGTCTCGAGGTGGGGCTGATCGCCATCGCCGTCTGCCTCGCATGGGGAATCAAGCGAACACCCGGGTGGTGGCGGCTGCTCGTGCCGGTGGCGCTTGGCTATGTGGTCCTTGCCGCGTACGCGTTGCTGAATCCAGGAGCGCTGACGGCGCGTTTCGACTACCTCAACATCTGGGCCGACGGTGCCTCGATCAGCGTCGTGATCGGCCGTTTTGTGACCAACTATTTCACCGAGATCGGCCCGCGCTTCCTCTTCCTCTCGGGTGACGCAAACCCCCGTCAGAACACGCAAATCGGCGGCATGCTGCTCTGGGTGATGGCGCCGCTGCTGATCGCCGGCATCATGGTCTGCTGGGAGCGGCGGGGTGAGCCGCTGATCCGTTTCCTTGTGTTGTGCATCATTTTCGCGCCGATTGCCGGCGCGCTCACGTTCATCGGGAGCGGACATGCACTTCGCGCATCGGGGATGCTGCCGTTCCTCGTGCTGCTCGCAGTGCTCGGCGCGGATGGCATCCGGCGTGCGCTGTCGACACGGATCGGGCCCGCGCGCATGGTCACCGGCGTGCTCGCCGCTGGGCTTGTGGCGCAGGGTGCTTACGTGATGATTGATCTGTACACCGCGTATCCGTCGCTCGCCGCGCCGGCGTTTGACACCGGCGAGATCGCGGCCATCACGGTCGCGCATAACGACGCGAAGGGTCACCACGTGTACCTGTCGGCGACGATGGATCCGCCGTATATCGACGCGTTCTTTGCGTTCCTTCCACCGCCTCCTTCGCGCGACGTCACGGACGACGCGACACCAGGTCTCGCCGAACTCGGCATGCAGGTGATCGCACCCGGTGTCGCTGAGCAAGAGGCGTCGCCGGGCGACATGCTCGTGCTCGCGCAGACCGATCCTCCACCGCCTTCGGGTTGGGATCTCGTCGCCGTCGAGCGCGCGCCCGCGAACCCGCTGGACGTTTCCACCGCAACGCCGGTGCTGGAGTCCGTCTACCGCTTCGGGTGACGGCGGGCAATCGCTAGACCGTCGGCGAGACCTGTGTTTTCGACCGGCGATCGATCCAGCGATCCAGGGCGGCTACGGCAATGACTGCGATGGGGAGCGCGAGGATCGGCAACCCCAACTGCGTCACGAAGCCGATGAAGAACCCGATGATGGCGCCGACCTCCGCCACCGTTCGCCGGTTACGCACGCCCGCCAGCGCGGCCAGCGACAGGGCGAGACCCAAGCAAGCTACGGCGCTTGCCAGCTCGGCAAACAACGTCAGCCCGACCATCTCTGTCCCCCGTACGAACTCGGTCGTGCGCGATGGTGCCACTTGGCCAGACCGGATTGCAACCAGGCCTGCCGCGCGGAGCCGGCGGTGTCAGACCGCCCTGCGGAGCCCGTACAAATGTTCTAGACTCGCGCCCATGCCTGACATCGACGACCACGGCCGTCCCGAGCCGCCGGTGTCGGCCAACGAGGCCGACACCCTGATCGGTTTCCTTGAATACCAGCGCGCGACGCTGGCCTGGAAGACAGCGGGGCTGGACGCCGCGGGGCTCGCGACGTCGGTCGCCGCCTCGTCGATGACCCTCGGAGGCATGCTCAAGCACCTCGCGCTGGTCGAGGATGGGTGGTTCACACAGGCGCTGCGCGGGAAGAAGCCGTCCTCGCCGTGGGGCACGGTGGACTGGGATGCCGACCCCGACTGGGAGTGGCATTCGGCCGCCGATGACACTCCGGATCAGCTGCGCGCGATCTGGCAGGAGAACGTGGAACGTTCGCGCGAGTGTGTCAACGAGGCGCTGGCCGCCGGCGACCTGGGGCAACCGGGGACGCGGACCTGGTCTGACGGCCGGACGCCGACCATGCGCTGGATCCTCACGCACATGGTCGAGGAGTACGCCCGCCACAACGGCCACGCCGACCTCATTCGCGAGTCGATCGACGGCGAGACCGGCGAGTAACGGGCGATATCGCGGCGTAACGCATTGATGCAGACGCGCCGCCTCGGCACCAGCGGCCTCGAAGTCGAGACATCGCCGCTGCCTCCATCGAGTTCACGCCGACCGAGTGGAGAATATCGACGCAACCGCTGCCACGATCTCGGTTGCAGGTGACCGTTATCCGCGGAGCGAAGCAGACCGTACTGGCGGGTAGGGTGGCTTCAGCGGGCCGCATGACGCACCAGCTCGAGAGCTCGGTGGAAGGTCACTCCTGCTAGGCGCTGAGGCGTTGGGACTTGGACCGGTACATCTCACGGTCCGCAGATGCCAGCAACTCGTTGGTATCCGCCTGTCCGTTCCAACTCGCGACGCCGATGCTGACGCCGGTGGACGGCGGTGTCATCGCCTTGAGCCGGAGCGCAAGTGCATCAGCCCACTCCTCGGTGGTGTCGGGGAGCACAACCGCGAATTCGTCGCCGCCGGTGCGACAGAGCAGATCGTTCGGGCGCAGCTGCGCGGACCAGGCCGCGGCCACGGCTTGCAAGGCCTGGTCACCGGCGGCGTGTCCTTCTATGTCATTGAGTTGCTTGAAACCATCGAGGTCGAGCAGCAGGACGGACAGCGGCGCGCCGAGGCGCCGCGCCCGCGACAGCTCCCTGTTCAGCTTGGCGTCCAGGGTGCGCCGGTTCGGCAGCCCTGTGAGCGAGTCGGTCGCCGCGTGGACCTCCGCTTGCGCCTTCAGTTGACGGAACGATCGGAACATGGCGAACAGGACGACACCGGCACCGGCCATCGTCAGCCCGCGCCCGAGATACCAGCCAACGCTGTAGCGAGTTTCGGAAAAGTACGTCAGCATCAGATCGCAGAAGCAGATCAGGATGGCCGTCGTCGTCCACCGCTCCGGCCCGGTGCGATCCTGGAGCCCCCACCACGCGATCAGCAGCGAACTCGCGACGATGGGCAGCGCATACGGAGCGGTGATTCGGGTCATGAGGCTGGTGCTCGAACCGATGATCAGGGTCGGCATCTCGCGTGCGAAGTGGACGCACAGCGCGACGACGACGGCGGCCACGACGACGACCGATCCGGCAATGCGCCAGCACCGGACACGGCGCAAGGCGCCTGGCACGGTGCGTTGCAGGCGTTTCGGCAGTGGGGCCCACGCAACCGCGAGCAATGCCGGGAACCCGACGTGCCAGCCGACATACAGCCACGGTGCAGTCGAATACACGGCGCCGAACGGCGGCACGCTCGCGATGACCCCAGGGAACGCGAGCGCATACCCGGAGAGCAGCACCATCGACCAGAGGTACGCGCCCGCCATGAGGAGCATTCGCAACTCTCCGGTGTCGAGAAAATTCGTGATGAGCAGGTATGTCGACATGAGGTCGAAGCACAGGACGACCGCGAGCATCGCCGGGACGAAGCTGGTCGTGGGACCGACCACGTGGCCGGCGACTGGGACCACGGCGGCAGAGGCGATGACGATCATGCCGCCTGCGAACAGTGGTCCAGTGATCGCAACCCGCCGGAGTTGATACATCGCCGGGAGCGACAGCGCACCGACGTCAGCGTCCACGGTACGACGTCCTAACACGCTAACCCCGGAGCACGCGCCGCCCGACGCATTGAATCCCTTTCCACTGCCGACAACCCTGTCACCGCTTTCGGGTTGCACGGGTCACGGCTGGGCAACGTTTGCTCGCTGGTGAACATTCGTTTCCCAAGTCCTGTCGCGGTGTTTGTGACGAGAACGGCGGCGACGAGGCCATCGACGTGTGTAGAACGGCCTGTTGTCACGCCGTTGCGACAGTTGGCAGCGTAAGTGCGCTGCCGTACCGTGTGGTACTGACAACACTCCTAGGTTGCACAAGCCAAACAAGGCGATCGCCACACGAAATGGAGCGTTCATGACTGCTCGTAGCCTGGTCACAAACGGCGCATCCGCGACCATATCGGAGGTACCGCCGCACCAGCGTGACGATGCAGGTCGCCTCGACGCCAACACCCTCCTGACGGTCCTTGCTGAAGTGGAGCGCGGTGATTTCACGACGCGGATGCCCGTGGTCTGGACTGGCGTTGCCGGCAAGGTCGCCGATGCGCTGAATCGGGTTATCGCTTCCAACGAGTCGCTCGAGCACGAACTCGCTCGAGTGAGTCGCCTCGTTGGCAAGGAAGGCAAGCTGTCCCTGCGCGTGATGCTGGGCAGGTCCGGCGACGCGTGGTCGGGATGCGTGAATTCGGTCAATGACCTGCTCGACGACCTCGTCCGTCCCACCAAGGAAATGCAGCGTGTCATCGGCGCCGTGGCCGATGGTGACCTCAGCAAGAAGATCTCACTCGACGCACAAGGAGAGATGCTCGAGCTCAAGAACACCATCAACGCGATGGTGGATCAGCTCAACGGGTTTATCTCTGAAGTCACGCGTGTTGCTCGCGAGGTCGGTACCGAAGGCAAGCTGGGTCAGGCGGCGGCGGTGACGATCGAGGTCGGAGGCGTCTGGAAGGATCTCACCGACAACGTCAACATCATGGCGGACAACCTCACTGCCCAGGTTCGAAATATCGCTGATGTCACCACCGCCGTGGCAAACGGCGACCTCAGCCGAAAGATCACCGCCGATGTCAAAGGTGAGTTTCTCGAGCTGCGAAACACCGTCAACGCGATGGTCGATCAGCTCAACAGCTTCGCTGGTGAAGTCACTCGAGTGGCCCGCGAAGTCGGCGTCGAAGGCAAGCTCGGCGGCCAGGCGCAGTCGAAGGAAGTCGCGGGCGTCTGGAAGGACCTCACCGACAACGTCAACCAGCTGGCGGCCAATCTCACCAACCAGGTTCGCGCGATCTCCGACGTTGCCACCGCGGTGACCGAAGGCGATCTCACACGGCAGGTCAGTGTCGAGGCCAGCGGCGAAGTCGCCGTCCTCAAGGACAAGCTGAACGAGATGATCCGCAATCTCCGCGAGACCACGCGGGTCAACACCGAGCAGGACTGGTTGAAGACGAACCTCGAGCGCTTTACGCGGCTGCTCCAGGGCCAGCGAGATCTGTCCACCGTTTCCGACATGATCCTGTCCGAGCTGGCTCCGCTCGTGCTCGCGCAGCACGGTGTGCTGTACACGATGGGAACCGGTGCGTCGGGCGAGCAGGTGCTCGGATTCCAGGCATCGTATGGATACGAGGAGCGCAAGCACCTCTCGAAGCGTTTCGCGGTGGGCGTTGGACTCGTCGGTCAGTGCGCCAAGGAGAAGCGGCGCATTCTCTTGACCGATGTGCCCTCCGATTACATCAGGATTTCCTCAGGACTTGGCGACTCGACGCCACTGAATATCATCGTGCTGCCGGTCCTTTTCGAGGGTTCCGTTCGAGCAGTGATCGAGCTCGCTTCGTTCAGCCGTTTCAGCGCAATCCATCAGGCATTTCTCGATCAGCTCACCGAGAGCATCGGGCTCGTTCTGAACACGATCGAAGCCAACACGCTCACGGAAACGCTCCTGAAGCAGTCGCAGTCCCAGGCGCAGGAGTTGCAGGCGCAGCAGGAGGAGCTGCGCTCATCCAACGAAGATCTCGGCACCCAGGCACGCCAGCTGGAAGAGAAGAACATCGAGGTCGAGCGCAAGAACGAGGAAGTCGAGATCTCCAAGCGTCAGGTCGAGGACAAGGCCGAACAGCTCGCGATCTCGTCGAAATACAAGTCCGAGTTCCTCGCCAGCATGTCGCACGAGCTGCGCACACCGCTCAACTCGCTGCTGATTCTTGCCGAGCAGTTGCGGGACAATCCCACCGGAAACCTCACGGTCAAGCAGGTCGAGTACGCGAGCATCATTCGCTCATCCGGCTTGGATCTCCTGACACTGCTCAATGACATTCTTGATCTCGCCAAAGTCGAGTCGGGAACGGTGCGTATGGAGATGAGCCCTGTGGACATCAGGGACATCCGCGATTCGGTCACGCGAGACTATGCACACGTCGCCGAGAGCAGGAAGCTTGGATTCAGCGTGACCGTTGATGACAATGTGCCGGCGATGATGACGACGGACCCCGATCGGTTGCGGCAGGTCCTCAAGAATCTCCTCTCCAACGCATTCAAGTTCACCCACCACGGCCGCGTGTCCTTGCAGATGCGCTACGCGACCGCGGGCTGGAGCCCGGGGCACGCAGGTCTCGACGATGCCGGAGCGGCAGTGGCGTTTGCCGTCAGCGACTCGGGTATCGGCATTGCGCCAGAGCAGCACAGGCAGATCTTCGAAGCGTTCGCGCAGGCGGATGGCGCGACGTCGCGGAGTTACGGCGGTACAGGCCTCGGCCTCTCCATCAGTCGCGAACTCGTTCAGCTCATGGGCGGAGAGATCAAGCTCAGCTCATCTCCGGGCCAGGGCAGCGTCTTTACAGTGTTTCTGCCGGTTGGCGATCCGAACGTAGTGGGCGTGGTGCACGTTGCACCTGGGGAGCCGCTGCAGCGGCGTCAAGCCGGACCAACGCCTGCGCGTCTCGCTGTCATGACGCGCACTCCGTCACCGGCCTCCGCACCGAAGGTTGTTGTTGCGGCGGCGCCAGTTATTGAAGTCGCCCCGGTAGTGGTACCTCCTGAAGCGGTTGTGTCCGAGGATGAGGAATCGGCGGTTGCAGTCGCTCCACCGGAAGCCGCGGTCGTCGTGATGGCTCAGCCGCTTCCTGCCGTCATCGAAGTCGCGGAGCCGATGCCGGCTGCTGACCTGCCCCCGCAGGTCGGCTCGAGTGAGTTCACCGCACTGGTCGTGGACGACGATGCGCGAAACGTGTTCGCACTCACCGTCCTGCTCGAGCGGCACGGAATTACCGTCCTCGGCGCGTCCGGTGGCCGGGAGGCAATTGCGACGCTGCAGGAAACCGCCGGCATCGACATCGTCTTCATGGACATCATGATGCCGCTCATGGACGGGTACGACACGATGCGTGCACTCCGCTCGCAACCCGAGTTCGCGGATCTGCCGATCATCGCAGTGACCGCCAAGGTTGGCGCCGACGAGGAAGGCCGGTGCAGCGCAGCGGGTGCCTCGTCATACGTGCCCAAGCCCATCGATACTGCAACCCTCAACGAAGCCGTGGCGCGCTGGCTGCCGCATTGGTTTGGGCCACTGGCGCCTATCAACTTGTCATGAGCGTCGAGGGCGATCCGGTCGCCGCTGACGGCGAACCGGGACGGCCCGACGCACCCCTGCTCGATCGCCGGAACGAGGTCGACGACCTCGCACAGTTTCTGGCGTCGTGGCAGCGAGTCACGGTTGCGCGCCTCAGCGGTGAAGCAGAGCAATCCGAGGTCCTGGACCACGGACTGCTCGCCCATGTCGCGGAGTTGCTCGGTGCCGAACAGATCATCGTCAGCCTTGTCGAACCCGGCGGCCTCCGCGTCGTGGACGGATACCCGACGGTTGATCCGGCGGCCGTCAAGGGCGAATCCCCAGGTGGACGCGCCGTTCGGAGCGGTGAGATCTTCATCGGCACGCTGGACGCGCGAGTGTGGGGGGAGACGACGCAGGCGTGGCGAGACGCCACCGGACTCGGGCCCGTCATGGCGATTCCCCTCGTCAGCGGGGGCCAGACCATTGGTGCCGTCACCGTCGCTCGGCTGGAAGGCACATCGCAGTTCGAAACACTCGAGTCCGAACGTGCCCGAATCCTCGCGCCGCCGCTCGCCGGCGCTGTCGGCATCAGCAGCCTCTCCGACCAGCTGCGCGCGGTGAATCTCGCAGCAGAGAAAGAGCGCGAGCGTCTGGCCAGCAACCTGCGTCTCCTTCTTGACTCGGCGGGGGAAGGCATTTACGGGACCGACCGTGAAGGTCGATGCGCGTTCATGAACGCATCGGCGGCGATCGCGCTTCGGGTCGACGCGGAAGAGGTGCTCGGCGAAGTGCTCCATCCGCAATTTCATCGCACGCGGGCCGACGGGTCCTACTACGAGTCCGGCGCCGGTCCGATCTACAGCGTCCTGCGCGGCGACGCGAGCGTACGAGTCGCAACCGAGTTCATGTGGCGGATGGATGGGACCTCGTTTGCCGCCGAGTACTCAGTGTTTCCCACCATCGAGGACGAACAGGTGACCGGCGCCGTCGTGACGTTCAGCGACATCACCGCTCGTAAGCGGATCGAGAGCGATCTCGCCGCCGCCTCGGATCGGGCCCAGGAAGCCTCGCGGATGAAGTCGGAATTCCTGGCCAACATGAGCCACGAGATTCGCACGCCGATGAACGGTGTCATCGGCATGACTGCGCTGCTCCTCGAGACGCGGCTCGACGCCGAACAGCGAGAGTACGCCGACACCATCGGATCCTCGGCGGAGGCGCTTTTGACGATCGTCAATGACATCCTCGACTTCTCGAAGATGGAAGCCGGAAAGATGGTCATCGAAATCGACGACCTCGACCTTCGGGCGGTGATCGACGACGCCGCGCTGCTCGTGGCGACGCGGGCGGCCGCCAAGGACCTGGAGCTCACGGTGCTCCTCGATCAAGACGCTGCGGTACTGCTGCGGGGCGATTCCGGGCGCATCCGCCAGGTACTCATCAACCTGCTCGGTAACGCCATCAAGTTCACTGAGGATGGCGAGGTTGTGCTCCGCGCAAGCGTCACGCCACGTGACGACAACACCGCTGCAGTGCTGTTCGAGGTCACCGATACCGGCATCGGCGTCGATCTCGA
The DNA here is from genome assembly GCA_050010655.1 of Candidatus Dormibacteria bacterium. Lineage (GTDB taxonomy): Bacteria > Chloroflexota > Dormibacteria > Aeolococcales > Aeolococcaceae > Palsa-851. Next base: position 13,512 of record JBEKKP010000024.1, on the reverse strand, counting down.
CCAGCAACCGAATCTGTTCGAAAGCTTTGTCCAGGGCGACGCTTCGAGCACACGGCGAATGGGCGGAACCGGCCTCGGGCTCGCCATCTGCAAGCAACTGGTCGAACAGATGGGCGGCACGATCGGTGCGCGAAGTGAGGCAGCCGGTGGGAGCACATTCTGGTTCACGCTGCGGCTCGAATGCTCCGCGGGAGTGAGCGTTTCGACGCCGACTGATGCTGCCGCGCTTCGCGATGTGCACGTCCTCATCGTCGATGACAACGGCACGGCCCGGACAATGCTCGACGAGACTCTGACCAGTTGGGGCGCGCGGGTCGAGACCTTTGACGGCGCGGATGCAGCACTGCGACGGCTGGCCGGCGCAGTCGGTGGCGGTGACCCTTTCCGAATCGCTGTCATCGACCATCAGATGCCCGGCATCGACGGTGCCGAGCTTGTGCAGACCATCCGTCGCGACGCGACATTGGCGCCCCTCGGTCTTGTCCTCTTGACATCGCCCACGACCGCACGTGGCGCCGCGAGCGCCCGGTCGGCGGGCTCCGACGTCATCTTGAGCAAGCCGCTGCGCATCGCGACGCTCGCGAGCTGTCTGTGCGCCGTGCTCGTCGAAGCCGAGCGCACGGTCATGGCCTCGAATGGTCAGAGCGCTGCGGCGGCGACCGCGACGGCCGGAAGGAACGGCCGCATCCTTGTGGTGGACGACAACCGGGTGAACCAGCGTGTTGCGCAGCGGATGCTGGAAAAGCGAGGCCACACCGTGGACGTCGCTGACAACGGCGTTGAGGCGCTCATCGCTGTGGAACGGACGCAGTTCGATGCCGTGTTGATGGACCGTCAGATGCCCGAAATGGATGGACTCGAGGCCACGCGGATGATCCGCGCTCGCGAAGGCGTTGACCGGCACACGATCATCATTGCGATGACAGCCGGCGCGATGATCGGCGACGAGGAGGAGTGCCTCGCTGCCGGGATGGATGCGTACTTGAGCAAACCGGTCAAGGCCGATGCGCTCGTCGCGATGATCGACCGATGGCTCACTCCCATCGTCTCCGTCGTCTGACGCTTCCGGGCGAGCTCAGGGGGCGGATGTGGCTGTGCGCATGTCGGCACGCCGGCGTATCGCGTCGTTGACGCGGGTCACCAGATCACGCGGCCTGAATGGCTTGACCATGTAATCGTCAGCTTTCAGGGAGAACGCGGTGACCTTGCCGGTTGCCTCGGCGTCGCCGGTGAGCATCAGGATCGCCACGTGTGCGTTGCGGCGATCGGCGCGGATGATCCGGCACACCTCGAGGCCGCTGATGCCCGGCAGGTTGATGTCGAGCACGACGCAGTCCGGAGCGAAGCGGCGCGTGATGCGAAGCGCGTCCTCTCCGCTGGACGCCTCCGCGACGGCCATGCCCACGGCTGCGAGGCTCGACCGCGCGAGAACGCGGACGTCTTCGACGTCATCGACGACCAGGACCCTGGTCTGGTGGAGTTGCTCGGGCTGTCCCGTCGCCGACGCTTCGTCGCTACTCCCCGTGGCGGCTTCCGCAAACAGTCGGGTGACGATTTCATCCGCAGTTTCCGGTGACGCGAAGTAGCTGCCCTGGGCCTCATCGCATCCGACCCGCCTGAGCACTGCCGCCTGGTCGGCGGTCTCGACTCCATCCGCGACGACTCGCAGGTCGAGTGCGTGTGCCATTGCCACCACGGCCGCGACAATCGCCGACGTCTCCGAGTCCGGCCCGAGTCCGTCGATGAGCGACTTGTCGATCTTGAGCTCATCGAGCAGGAGACGCGTGAGCGATGCCAGGGATGAGAAACCGGTGCCAAAGTTATCGAGCGCCACGTGCATGCCGAGCGCCTTGAGTTCGCGAATGGTGCTGATCGCGACTTCCGTGTCATGCAGCACGGTGCTCTCGTTCACTTCGAGACAGATGCTGCTCGGAGCCACACCCGCAGCGTTGATGATGGACCGGAACGTCCCGGCAAGTCCGGGTTCGAACTGGCGCACTGAGAGGTTCACGGCAACTCGGAGGGCGAACGCGCCCGTTGCCGCGCGCTGCCACGTGCTGGTATCGCGACAGGTCTGATCGAACACCCACGCACCGATTGGATGGATGAGACCCGACGCCTCGGCGAGAGGGATGAATTCGAGCGGCGGCACGATACCGCGCTCCGGGTTGTCCCAACGCAACAGAGCTTCGACGCCGGTCATACGACCGGTCGTCAGTGACATCTTTGGCTCGTACACAACACGAAACTCATCGCGTATGAGGGCTTCGCGCAGCGCCAACTCGACACCCATCCGTCGGAGGCGCTGGGCACGCATGACGCCGGTGAACGTCTCGTGCCGACCCGCGCCACGCTGCTTCGCCCGTCGCATCGCTGCCTCGGCCTCGCGGATGAGCGGCTCGGGCTCACCTTCCGGATCACGCGTGAGTGCGATCCCGAGGCCGGCGGTGAGATTGATGGACTCTCCGGCAAGCTGCATCGAGGCGCCGAGCGTTGCAGCAATTCGCTCGGCAACAATCTCGGCCGCATCGGCGTCGGCCACCTCCTCGCAGATGACGAGAAATCGATCGCCACCGAGGTGTCCGACCGTGTTCTTCGACCGCTGCGAACCGGAACGCATTCGCAGCGATGTGTCAAGACGCCTTGCGACCTCGATCAACACATCGTCGCCTGAATAGTCGCCGGACCGATCACCGAAGCGCGTCGCAATTTCGGCGAAATGATCAAGGTCAATCGCCAGCAACGCCAGGAGCCCCGCGTTCCTCGGGATGCGCGCGAGCGCGTCCCGGGTCAGATCAATGAACAGGCCCCGATTCGGGAGGCGGGTCAGAGGATCATGCTGGGCCTGAGATTCCAGTTGCGCTTCCGCGGGATCGGCGAAGTCAGGCTGTCTCACGGTCGCGCCGGGTGGGGCCTGAAGCTGGGCACGACTTGAAAGCGGCACTTGTCCGTTTCAGCCGTCTTCACACGTTTCATTCCTACGATTCGCTTCGCGCCGACGAGCGGCGTCCTTCCTTTCCAGCGACGATGTCGCGTCGGTCAACTGCTTCGAGACTACGGACCGCCGTCAAATGGGTCGCGGTCGTAACTGCATCGACGCAGGACCGCGCAGAGGCACACCGCGTTTGCGTGCCCGCGACGCGACCACGTCAGTTCGCGGCGAGCTTGTTGGTACGCAAGCAGACGGAACTTAATTGCACGGACGCCGTTCCGACATCGGTGCCCGCGGTGAGCCATCTGCGAACGGGGATCAGAGTGTGAGCATGTCCCCACGCACGCGAATGGTCTCGATCGTCATTGCATCCACTGCGCTCATCGCGATCGCATGGCCGGTTTCAGCGTTTGCGGCGACATCGCCGAGCTTGGGTACCGCGGCGAATTTCACCGTCCTCGCCGGATCGACCATCACCAATACTGGACCGCTGGGAGTGCCGTGACCGGATTCCCACCGGGTGTGGCGACTGGTACGAAGCACATCAGCGACGCGGTAGCACTGGACGCAAAGAACGGCCTGGTAACTGCCTACAACGACGCAGCGCACTCGTCGACGACTTCCGATCTCACGGGCAAGAATCTCGGCGGAAAGAACCTCGATCCAGGCGTGTACGCGTTCTCCTCATCCGCTCAGTTGACCGGAACGCTCACGCTCAATGGTAGCGGTGTCTATGTCTTCAAAATCGCGAGCACACTCACGACAGCAAGCCACTCCGTAGTGCGCTTGACCAACGGGGCCGAGGGCTGCTCGGTCTTCTGGCAAGTGGGCAGTTCCGCCACCTTGGGTTCGACCTCCGAGCTCCAGGGAAACCTGATGGCGCTCACGAGCATCACCATGACGACCGGCGCGACCATTCGCAGCGGACGCGCCCTCGCTCGAAACGGTGCGTTGACGCTTGACGACAACGACGTCAGTCCGCCGGTTGGCGCATGCACGACGTTGCTGTCCGTGCCTGGAACAGGCGCCGGCGATGCGCCGCTCGGCAGCGTTGGGTTGGCCATGATCCTTGGTGGCACTGCCGCCGTCGCGATTGGCATTCGGCGCACGCGACGCGGGGATGGTCACTGACGAGCCACTGGGTCGGTGCCGGTTGCAAACGCAATCGGCGAGTTGATCAGGCTGTCTTCGGCGTCTCCGCAGCGGCGTGACGCCGCATCTCCGCGTAGTGGCTGCGCCAGATCAGCTTGTGAATCGGGATCCAGCGCGGAATGTCGCGCAGGCCGGGGATGAACGGCACCAGCAGGAGTAACGCCGTGAGGAACAGCATCACGCCCACGACTGCCAGATCCGTGTTGGCGGCACTGATGCCGAGGAATCCCGTGTCCGAGTTGAATGGCGGGATCTGGTACCACATCGTGTACAGCCAGAGCCACGCCTGACCGGGATACCGTCCGGTCTCGTTCATGACGCCCCAATCGTCGCCGTCGAGCTTCTGCTGCGTGGCGAGATCGGCGATGTAGCCACCGTCATCCAGGAAGAGCAGTGCCCTGCTGAAATCCGTCTGGTAGAAGTGGTCGCTGGTCAGAAGGAGCGCATCGAGGCCACCTGACCTCGCGAGCGTGAGCATCCGGTCCATGAGCAGCGACACCGGGCCGTAGTCACCGGAGGGAATGTTCACCGTGCCGTCCGCGCCAACCGTTGCTGTACCGAGGCCCGTTGTGTAATTCGCGAGCCACTTCTGCTGTTGACTGCCCGTGGCGCTTTCATAGGTGCTCAGCGCCGATGCAAGGTCAGCGTCGCCCGCGGTCGTCTGCGTGAGCGGCTCCAGCACGAAGTCGTAGGGGGCGTTGATGGGAATGTGCACGCCCGCCCACTGTTGCAGATCGAGAGGACCCCATGTTTGCACCGAGCCACTCTGCGAGTTGTAGGGCGGGCCGTACGTGGCGACGACGGTGGACCCGGCGAGTTCGCCCGACGCCGTGGTGAGGAAATCCACGGGATCCGCCTTCGACCAGCTCTGCAGCGTGACCGAGGGGACGTCTGGGGAGGACAGCACCGCAGAGAGAATCAGCACGAAGACGAGGACACCGATCATCGCGATGGTGACCTCTTTGAGGAGGTCGTACGGGACCATCGCGACACCGCGGTAATAGGTCTTCTTGTCAACCTTGGAGGCTTTCACGGCGTCACCTGCATCGGGTCGTCAATCGGCCGCACCACACCCTTTGCGCGCACCTGAATGATGTGCAACACGACCAGCAGCGTGACCCCGATCGGGAACAGCATCACATGCAGCCCATACATCTGGCCGAAGTTGAGCGCGTTGAACAACCCGCCGAACCCGGTCGAGTTGATGGCGTCCTTCGCGTTGATCGCGATCCATTGGGAGTCGAAGTTCTGCTGGATCACGTATCCGGTGAACGCCGTCCCAATGCTGATCGAGAAGATCACGACGCCCACCATCCATGTCTTGGCACGCCCGTCGCGCCATCCAGCGCCCCAGAACTGTCCCCAGAGGTGGAGCACCATGAAGATGAAGAACATCTGGACGGACCAGAAGTGGACGCTGTTGAAGAAGTGGCCGATCGAGGAGACGTGCCACCACGCTGATCCGAAAAATGCGAGGACGACGCCACTGAGCACCACCCAGAAGAGCGCTGCGATGGTGACGACGCCGAACACGTAGACCCACGAGCCGACATACGCAGGCTGCTTCGTAGGGAGCAGCTCGGTGATCGGCAGAGTCTTCTCGACGCGGCGGCGAACCGATGCCGTCCAGCCGGTTTCATCGTCATCGACTGGCGGCGACGCCGTTGCCACCTGGTCGTCGGCGCGGGACGCGACGTCGTCAGTCATCGCCAGGATCCTTCGGCCGGTGATGTGGGAACGGGACGACGAGTGCCAGTGCGAAGAGCAGGACCATCACGCAGATGAGCACGAAGTTCGGCAGCGAAATGAGAATGAAGCCCCAGTGGATATATGGGGCGGGCGCGTTCATCGGAAGCCTCCGTTGAGTCGGTGGAGTGTCAAGCGCGAGTGTGTGTCGTGATCCATGCTGGGCGGAAGGGCCTGACGTCGCCGGAATCGAGGGACCTGCGCCACGCACGAATGTGACCTTTGACCCGTGGCGGCATGGTTCGGGCGCTGCGCATCGCTCTGCGAGCACGCGTCACCGGCGCACATGCCTTCGGTTGTCCCACTGGCCACTACCATAGCCGCGTGTTCCTCCATGATCGGTACGGTTTCGTACTGATGGTTATCGCGGCGGTTGGCGCGCTCGCGGCGATAGCCGGTCTTTTTCGCCCGCGCATGCTGCCCGCCGTCCGTGTCTATCTCCGCATCCAGATTGCGTTGGTCGGAGTGCAGGTGCTGATCGGACTCGTTCTGGTGGCAACGGGCGATCGGCCGCAGCAACTGATTCACTGGTTCTACGGCGCAGCGACTCTGCTCAGCCTGCCCGTCGCAATGGTGATCGGCAAGCGGCTGGGCGGTCGGGAGGAACAGATCTGGCTCGCTGGAGGAGCGGTGATGACACTCCTCTTCGCGCTGCGGGCACTCGCCACGGGCTGACGGCAATTCTGGGGACCAATGGCACTGGCTGCGGGTGGGACGCAGCGTCAGCATGGAAGCTGATGCCAATCGGGCCGCCCGACGATCGGACGCTGAGCACCGCCTCGACCGGGTGCGTCGATCGACCATGCCCTTACTCCGAGGAAACGGTCGTGGGCTGCCGTTACTACCGGCCCCGCTCGGCGCACGGTGACTTCCCGGGCGCGGGTCAGTGCGCCGACGCAGTGATTCTCAGCGGCACACACCATATTCGCCAGACGATCTGCCGCCGCGAACTGATCGCGCGTTCCTGACGCTCAGAATAAGGATCTGTGGCCAAGAAGACAGGATCCAAGCGCGAACGTACGAGCGAGTTGACCAACAAGCGCTACCAGGAGGAGCTGCGCCGGCTCCAGGTGGAGTTGGTCAAGCTGCAGGAATGGGTGCGCGCCAGCGGCGCTCGCGTTGCGGTCGTTTTCGAGGGGCGCGACGGTGCCGGCAAGGGCGGGACGATCAGCCGCATCACGCAGTACCTCAATCCCCGAGTCGTCAAAGTGGCGGCCCTGCCGGCGCCGTCGGATCGCGAACGGTCGCAGTGGTACTTCCAGCGATACGTCGACCGTCTCCCGTCAGCCGGCGAGCTCGTGCTGTTCGATCGTTCCTGGTACAACCGCGCCGGTGTCGAGTATGTGATGGGCTTCTGCACGCATGAAGAGCACCGTTTGTTCCTTCGCCAGTGCCCGATCTTCGAGACCCTGCTCATCGAGTCGGGGCTCATCCTCATCAAATACTGGTTCTCGGTGAGCGACCAGGAGCAGGAGCGCCGCTTCCACATCCGTCTGACCGATCCGCTGAAGCAGTGGAAGCTGAGTCAGATCGACCTCGAGTCACGACTCCGATGGGTGGAGTATTCGCGTGCAAAGGACATCATGTTCGTGCACACGGACACGCCGGAATCGCCGTGGTTCGTCGTCGAGGCCGATGACAAACAGCGCGCCCGCCTGAATTGCCTCGCACATCTGCTGTCGATGGTTCCGTACAAGGACGTGCTCAAGCGACCATTGAAGCTACCGCCGCGTCAGTCCGACGAAGGGTACGTCCGGCCATCGCTCGATACATATACATACGTGCCCGACCATGCTGCGGAGTTGCTCAGCGGTTAGCCGATAGTTTTCGTGGATACGAGCCAAAGGGGACCGTCGTGATCCTTCCCAAGATCCGGGATCCACGGTTCATCACCGTGCGTCGCGGCGGCGTCCTCCAGGACGACGATCACCGTCGACTCGCGGTCTGGGCGGCTGACTGCGCGGAGCACGTGCTGCCCCACTTCGAGCAGGCGCGGCCACAGGACGACCGTCCACGTCGGGCGATCGACCTCGGTCGAGCGTGGGCGCGCGGCGAGATCACGTGGGCAGTGGCCCGAACCGCCGCGGGCCATGCAAACGCCGCTGCCAGAGACTTGCGTGGGGCTCCACGGCATGCCGCGTACGCCGCCGCGCAAGCCGCGGCGGTGGGCCACGTCGCGGCTCACGAACTCGGGGCAGCGGCGTACGCGATCAAGGCCGCGCAGGCGGCGGCGAGTGAATCCGAGCGGGTCGAGGCCGGTCGTCTCGAATGCCGGTGGCAGCACGCCCAGCTCCCTCACGAAATCCGCGACCTTGTGCTCGACGACGAGCGCCTGCGCAACGAGCTGTGCTGGAACGTCTTCGACTGTGGCCCCTCGCCCACATCTGGGAGCAACAGAAGGTGACGCCTCGCCAGGACGCTATCGCAGCGCTCGAGCGGATTGCGTACATCCTCGAACGCGAACTTGAACCGACATACCGTGTGCGTGCCTTTCGCAACGCGGCTGCCGTCGTCCGTACGCTCTCCGATGCGGAGCTTGAACTGCGGTGTAAACGGCGCACGCTGCAGAGTCTCGCGGGGATCGGACCTGCAACGGCGCAGGTGATCGAGGAAGCGCTCACGGGGGCAACACCCGCGTATCTGCAGCGCCTCGAAACGGAGACTCCGCCGATTGCAGACGATGCGCTGGCACTGCGCCACGCGGTGCGTGGTGACTGCCACGTGCACTCGGATTGGTCGGATGGCGGCAGCCCCATTGAGGAGATGGCCCTGGCCGCACTGTCACTTGGTCACGAATACATCGTTCTCACCGATCACTCCCCGCGGCTCACTGTGGCGCGCGGCCTCAGCGTCGAACGGCTCCGCGAGCAACTCGATGTCGTGCGCGGCATCAACGAACGGATCGCGCCGTTTCGCATCCTGACCGGCATCGAGGTCGACATCCTCGAGGATGGTGGTCTCGACCAGGACCCGGATCTCCTCGCGCAACTCGACGTCGTTGTGGCCAGCGTGCATTCCAAGCTGCGTATGCCGAAGGACGAGATGACGCCGCGGATGCTCGCGGCCATCCGCAACCCGCACATGGACATCCTCGGCCACTGCACCGGGCGCATGGTCGCCGGCCGTGGCAGGCCCGAGTCGGAATTCGACGCGGCTGCGGTCTTCGCTGCGTGCCGTGATCACCGCGTCGCGGTCGAGATCAATGCACGTCCGGAACGGCTTGACCCACCGATGCGCCTCCTCAAGCTCGCCGTTGAGACAGGATGCCGGATCGCCATCGACACCGACGCGCACGCGCCCGGTCAGCTCGAGTGGCAGCTCCGCGGGTGCGAGCGTGGTGCCGCCTGTGGCGTTTCGGCCGAAATGGTCATCAACGCGATGGCGGCAGATGACCTCGTCGCATGGACGATGGGGACATAGCCCAGACGGTCGCCGACGAAAGGACCGGGCTGAGCCGATCGGTCAACTCAAGCCGCCGCGCCCGACCGCCGCTTTTCGACAAGCCGCTTCATGATCTCCGTCAGCAACTCGACGTCCTCGACCTCCTGACCGTCGGTAGCAGCCACAACCACCCGGCGCTTGCGATCGATCAGTTCCATGATCCAGTCGTCGATCGTGTTCTCCGCGAGCAGATGCCACACGGTCACGCTGTCCGTCTGCCCCTCGCGGTGGCACCGGTCACCGGCCTGGTCGATGCCGGTCGGCGTCCAGCCGAACTCCATCAGCACGACGTCGCTCGCCGCGGTGAGGGTGAAGCCCTCGCCGCCGACGTCGATGCCGCAGACGATCAAGTGGCAGTCAGGATCAGTCTGGAAACGGTCCATCTCGGCATAGAGCTCGTCGTTCGTGGTTGCACGGGCACCGTCGCGAGTGGTGGCGGCCAGCCGTGCACAGCCGGAGAAGTGATCGGCAATGGCCCGCTGTATCTCCACACGCTCTCCGAAGACAACGAGCTTCTCGCCTGACTCGAGGAAATCCTCGATCCACTCGATGGCCGCCTCCAGCTTGCCCTTCACCGCGAGGTATTTGAGCGCGTTGATCCGGACGAGCGCCTCGGCGCGCGCTGCGCGCCGCCCCGCGTCGGCGGCGTGGTCCTTGATCGCCTGCTGCCGCGCGGGGATGCTCATACCGTCGAGCGTGCGCAGGAAGGCTGCATCTTCGGCGGCGTGACGCTCGATCCACGTGATGACGTCATCCTCCGCGCGTTCGTACTCCTCGCGGTTGGTCAGCTCGAGTGTTACCGGTGCGAGCAACTTCGGCTCGAGCTCCGTCATCACCTCGGACTTCGTGCGGCGGATGTAGCAGGTCTTGCGCAGTGTGTCGTTCAGGGCCTGCAGGTTCATGCCGCTCACGTAGCGGCGTTTGTACGCTTTCGGGCTGCCCCCGAACGCATCCATCTGACCGAGAATCGCGATCTGAGCGATGAACTCACCAGGGTTGTTCATGATCGGCGTCCCGGTGAGGAGCAGCCGGACCTCGGTGTCCTGCGCCTCGACCAATCTGCGCACGGCCATCGTGCGAATCGCACTCGGGGACTTGAGCTTCTGGCTCTCGTCCACCATCACGGACGCCCAGTGCCGGCCGTGCAGGAACGCCTTGTATTTGTTGAGCGCCTCGTAGTTGATGATGACGAAGTCGCTGCTCGATGCGAAGAGATCCGGCTTCGCGCCAAGCACGCTGACGCTGCGGTGCGGCACCCATTTCGCGAGCTCCCGTGCCCAGTTTGGCTTGAGCCGATTCTTGCAGACGACGAGACAGGGAAATGCGCCGAGGTACTCGACGGTGCCGATGCCCTCGGCCGTTTTGCCGATGCCCTGCTGATCTCCGATAAAGGTCCGCTTCGCCTTGACTGCGTACTCGATGCCCGCACGCTGGCAGGGTTTCAACGATTGCGGACGGCCGTACTGGTCGACCTTCGACAACGTCGGCACGTCGAACTCGCTCACTTTCGCGCGGCTCAACTCGGCCATGGCTTCCGCCTGCTCGCGGCGCTCCCGAGCGGACACCAGACCCTCCTGCATGAAGGTGACGGTGTCGGGATCGCCGTGAAAGCCGTAGTTGTGCAGGAAGTCATTGAGGTCGGCAAGGAGATCCGTCGACGCAGGGACTGTCCACCGCTTCGTGACTTGGTTCCACGTCCGCCGGGGAAGCGTTTTGATGGCCTCCACCAGGGCAGGGTTGTACTCGAAAGCAATGGCGAATTCGAGCGGAACGCCGGCTCGGTCGCGCACCAGAACGCAGCGCCGGTCAGCTGTGGACGAGCGCGGGGGTGCAAGTTGCGTGACGCCCGCATCGCTCATACGGCCGCTGTCGATCACCATGGTGACCACGCCGTCGTACGGGTTCGGCGGGACGGGCAGGGCTTCGAAGTCGATGCCTTCGTTGGCGAGCTGGCCGCGGTACCGATTGCACAAGCGCCACGCCTGGTAGAGCATCTTCGGCGACCACTCGGCCGGCTGACCCTCCGCGAGCTTGTGACCGAACTCCGCGTCCGGCTTGTTGAAGCCCGCGCCGTCGAGCGTGGTGGCGTAGTTGGATCGCGCCGCGATCCGCTTGATCGCCTGATGTATCGGCGGCGCAACGTCGCGCTCGACCTCGGGTGCAAGGCGCATCAGGATTGATTCTGCGGCAGATGTCCAGTGCGCTGGTCGACCCCACCCGGCGAAACTCGTGAGCTCCTGATGCTCAAGGACTAGGCATGTTGATCACCGTGCCAGCAGTCGATCTCCCTGCACGGACGACTCTGACGTCCCCCAGGGGACGGCACAGACGGCGCACACGCGGCTTCGCATCACGGGCGCCCCTCGCGCCGACCAGCGGCCTCAGTAGTAGTGGCGACGGCCCCCGACGGCGCGACCTGTTGCTCCCATGAGCTCGAGAACCAGACCGACGACCACCAGGATGATGCCGATCGTCCAGAGGATGGGGATAGTCGCAACGAAGCCGATGATGAGAAGGATGATCCCGAGCACGATCATGTGGTTTATTCCCTAGATAGAACGTGGTTGATGCTTCGGCGGACCGAAAGCGCCTTTCGCACTAACAAGCCTGAATCTGCGTCCGTAACAATTGCAGTAAATCCCCAACGTTTCGTACGCTCGCGGACCGACATCACCATCGCGTCAGGTCATGCTTCAGATCAGGCGGCGCACGACGTGCTGACGCTCGGCCTGGTCGACGATAGGAGGCGGTCGTACCGGACACCCGATGATCTCCCACAGCCACAGCCGCAGCCGACGCGCGCCGCAACCACGAATCGTGGTGGCCGACGACAGCCTGGAAATGTCGCGCTTGGTCGCGCTCATGCTCGGCACCCACGGTTTCGATGTCGTGATCGCGCCGGACGGTGATGTGGCGCTGTCCACGATCCTTACCGATGGCGCCGATGGCCTCGTCTCCGACTTTCAGATGCCCGGTCTCGACGGACTCACACTCTGTCGCGTGCTGCGGGGCTTGCGCGCCTACGCGATGCTGCCGATCGTGATCTTCACCGGCGTTGAGGATCGCGACCCACGCCTCCGTCCTCTGCGTGATATCGAGGAACTTCGGATCCTGCACAAGCCGATGGGTCTGCGCGAAATCGCCCCCTCGTTGATGGAGATGATTCCGGCGGGCGTCACAGGATTGGGGAAAAGGGACCGGGCTGGGACAGTTCGTGTACACGGTGGCGATATCGCACAGCGCGCCGGACTGTGAGTACGGCGCCTGATCGCGCTGGACCAGACAGGGTGACCACGCTGCCTCGCAGGTAAACAGCCACGGTCCGCGCCGGTGATGATGGGAGGTGAGCACAAGGCTCACCGCCCATCGAGCACCCGAAGGCGACGCTGGTATTCGTCCGTGTCGATCTCGCCACGCGCGAACCGCTCGCGGAGCACTGCGGCAGCGTCGGGCGTGGTGGCATGGCCGCCCTTCCACCACAAGCGACCGCGCCAGAGGAAGAGACCGATCAGCGTGAGCCACAGCGCGCCGAAGAGCAACGGAAAGATCCACCAAAAGCCAAAGCCGCCGCCGATCCAGTATCCGGGCATGTCGTGTTCCTCCGATGTGTGCGTTGGATGCAACGACACCATCGTCGGAGGCACGCTGTAGTCCTGTCGTCCGTCCGGGGGCGACACTTTGGGCTACGTCCGGCGACGTAGCTGGGCGCTCCGCTGGTTACGCGAGTGCCGTACCCGGCGACACCAAACCGCTTTCATAGGCGAAGACGACGAGCTGCGCACGATCGCGCGCGCCAAGCTTCTGCATGGATCGAGATACGTGCGTGCGCGCCGTCGCCGGGCTGATGACGAGCCGCTCGGCGATCTCGTCGTTGGAGAGCCCGCACCCTACCAGTGACACGACTTCACGCTCACGCTCAGTGAGGTCGACCAGCAGTTTCGTCCGCGGCGCGACCGGTGCAGGCCGGGCGCTGAAGGCCTCGATGACCCGCCGCGTCACGGCCGGCGAGAGCAACGAATCGCCCGCAGCCACGACTCGGATCGCGCGCAGGAGCTCTGTGGGCTCCGCGTCCTTGAGGAGGAATCCTCCGGCACCGGCGCGCAGCGCTTCGAACACGTACTCGTCGACCTCGAACGTGGTGAGGATGAGCACGCGAACGCCAGCGAGTTGCGGGTCGGCGGCGATCAAACGCGTCGCCTCCAACCCATCGAGGACCGGCATCCGAATGTCCATCACAACCA